>CANNKG010000045.1 GCA_947505105.1 Methylococcaceae bacterium
CTGGTATCTTAGTGCTTGGGTTAACTGATGGTAGTCTTTCAAGTTCATTCTCGTCTTTAGTCGGATAGAAAAAAGCTTGGCACTATATCAGTTAGCCTTCCTTAATATCCTATTATTGGCGATTGCACTTCGGAGTTGAATCCGCCATTAACTATAGAGTGTAGAGATGCTCGAAACTTGTTTTGGTCAGGAAATAAAATCCGAGATTTTTTTTAAACATGTCTTTGATGTTTGTGAAATGGGAATTGTCCTATTGGACAGTCAGGCCAATGTTTTGCATTGGACGCCCTGGTTCAGTCAACATTGTCCAATTTCATTAAATGACGTTCAAGGCAAGAATCTGCTGGAGATTTTTCCGGTCTTGAAAAACAGCAGTTTGGAGCGAGCCATTCGTCAGGCTCTCCAGAATCATATGTCTTCGGTGATCTCGCATACTTTGAATCGTAAACCCATTCCGCTGGTAAATCAGGCTGGTAATCTCATCGCCCAGCATGTTATTGTCAAACCGCTGATCATTAATGCCACAGATTGTTACTGTTGTATCCAAATTACCGATATTACCGCCGCTTCGCATCGTGAAGAGCAATTAAAAGAGCAAATCAATACCAATAAAATCATTGCTGAAAAATTGGCGCAAGAAAAAGAGCGGGTACAAGTCACCTTAGATTCAATTGCGGATGCCGTTATTACAACCGATGCGGACGGCAATGTTTCATCCATGAATCCGGTGGCTGAATTGTTGACTGGAAAGTTCGAGGATGAAGTTTTTTTGCATCCAATTGAGAGTGTTTTCAATTTGATTGATGAGCACACTAAGGAGATTTTACCCAGTCCGGTGCGGCTTTGTTTGGATAATTCCGATGTGGTCAGTAATGATTTAAATCATGTGTTAGTGAGTGCTAATGGGCATCGTTATGCGATTACCGATTCCGCCGCGCCTATTTTTACTGAAGATCGAAAAGTTTTAGGAACAGTCTTGGTATTTAGGGATGTTACCCATTCCAGAGCAATGTCGGCTGAGTTGAATTGGCAGGCTCAGCATGATCCTTTGACTGGATTGGCAAATCGACGCGCTTTCGAAGTTAAAATGAAGACTTTGCTCGAACAGTCCAGAAATATGAAATCGACTTCGGTTAGGCATCATTTGCTGTATCTTGATCTGGATCAGTTTAAAGTGGTCAATGATACTTGTGGGCATGATGCCGGTGATGAATTGCTTAGGCAATTAACCGATACTTTACAGCAGCATTTACGTAAAACCGATTTACTGGCACGATTAGGTGGCGATGAGTTTGGCGTGTTACTCGAATCTTGCGATCAGGTGGTCGCACTCAAAATTGCTAATACGATTCGACAGGCGGTTCAGGATTTTCGTTTCGGTTGGCAGACTCAGTCGTTCAAAATTGGGGTGAGCATTGGGATTGCCGCTATTACCGGTAATGAGTCAAAGGCGGCAGAAGCTTTAAGTGCGGCGGATGCAGCGTGTTATGTTGCCAAAGAACAAGGGCGCAATCGAGTGCATATTCATGAACTGGACGCTTCCGGATCTTCAGCTCAGCAGCGGGAAATGCAATGGATTTCAAGAATTCAGGCGGCGTTGGATGATAATCGATTTATTTTGTACGCCCAGCGTATTCAAATTATTCCAGAGTTAGACGTTGTTTCTCAGCATTATGAAATCTTGTTACGGATGGTGGGGAGCAATAATGAGCTTATTCCACCGGGGGCTTTTTTGCCTGCTGCAGAGCGTTTTAACTTGATTGCCAGTTTGGATTTATGGGTGTTGGATAATCTGTTTAAATTATTAGCGGAACATGTTAATGACCAGGCGGTTTTGGATAGTTTAGTGTTTTCAATCAATTTATCCGGCGCCTCAATTGCGGATGATGTGTTACTGAACCGAATTCTTGATCAATTGGAACAGATTTCGGTGCAGCCAAAAAATTTATGTTTTGAAGTGACCGAGACCGCTGCGATTGCTAATTTGGCCAAGGCGACTAAGTTTTTAGCCACTATTCGAGAGAAGGGCTGTAAAGTTGCACTGGATGATTTTGGTAGTGGTTTGTCGTCGTTTGCCTATTTAAAATCGTTGCCGATTGATTACCTGAAAATTGACGGGCATTTTGTCAAAGATATTGTCGATGATCCGATTGATCGTGCCTTTGTTGCGACCATTAATAAAATCGGTCAAGTTATGGGAATGGAAACGATTGCTGAATTTGTCGAAAATCGAGAAATTTTCGATATTTTAGCGGAATTAGGGGTTAATTACGCTCAAGGCTATGGCGTACATAAACCTTGTCCTCTGATTGAAATTCTGAATTTACATCAAGCATCCTAAAATTAAATTTTAATACCTGACCTATTTACTCTGAAATTAAATAGTACTAAAATAGTACTCAATAGATGGGGAATGACAATGTTGCGTCTGAGTAAATTAGCTGATTATGCTACGGTGATTTTGAGTTATATGGCGCGGACGGCTAGTGACTTGCATTCGGCATTGGAAATTGCCGATGTGACCGGTATCGGTCTACCGACGGTCAGCAAAATTCTCAAATTACTTGTGAATGCGCATATTTTAACTTCGGTACGCGGTGTCAAGGGTGGATATCGTTTGGCGCGTGGAGCGGAAAAAATTTCGGTCGCGTCTATTATTACCGCGTTGGATGGCCCGATTGCAATTACCGAATGCAGTATTTCCGCCCAGCATTGCGATCAATCGAACGAATGTCGCTTGCGAGCCAATTGGGGTTTGATCAATCGCACGATTAATAATGCGCTCGAAGCCGTCAGTCTGGCGGATATGGCGACTCCGTTAGCGGCGTCTGAAGAAATTACTATTCCGGTCTCAAGTTTGTATCGGTAATCCTGGAGAACACAATGTCTGCAAGTGCTAAAGAAATTGAAAATATAATCGGTCAAGAATACAAACAAGGATTTGTGACGGTACTTGAAACCGATACTTTCCCGCCGGGGTTAACTGAAGAGGTGATTCATCGCTTGTCTAAAGTCAAAAATGAACCTGACTTTATGCTGGAGTACCGTCTTAAAGCGTTTCGGCATTGGCAGACCATGAAATCCCCCGAATGGGCTTTCGTGAAGTTCGATCCGATTGACTATCAGGCAATCAGCTATTATTCTGCGCCGAAACGTAAGGAAGATGGCCCGAAAAGTCTTGATGAAGTCGACCCTGAGGTGTTGGCCGCGTATAAAAAACTCGGCATTCCGCTTGATGAACAGGAGCGTTTAGCCGGAGTTGCGGTCGATGCGGTGTTTGATAGTGTTTCGGTCGCGACGACCTTTAAAGGCAAACTCAAAGAAGCTGGCGTGATTTTCTGTCCGATTTCGGAAGCCTTGCGCGATCATCCAGACTTGATCAAAACTTACTTGGGTTCGGTGGTGCCGCATACCGACAACTACTTTGCTGCGCTTAATGCCGCGGTGTTTACCGATGGTTCATTTGTCTATATTCCTAAGGGGGTACGTTGCCCGATGGAGCTATCGACTTATTTCCGTATTAATGCTGCCAACACTGGACAGTTTGAACGCACCCTAATCATCGCTGACGAAGGGAGTCATGTGAGTTATCTTGAAGGTTGCACCGCACCAATGCGCGACGAAAACCAATTACATGCAGCCGTCGTCGAACTGATTGCCCTGGATAATGCGACGATTAAATATTCGACCGTACAAAACTGGTATCCGGGCGATAAGAATGGTTTAGGCGGTATTTATAATTTTGTGACCAAACGGGCCGATTGTCGCGGCGTGAACTCCAAGGTTTCTTGGACGCAAGTTGAAACCGGTTCGGCGATTACCTGGAAATATCCGAGTTGTATCTTGACTGGTGATCATTCGGTTGGCGAATTTTATTCTGTCGCCTTGACCAATAATTACCAGCAAGCCGATACCGGCACCAAGATGATACACATCGGCAAAAATACCCGCAGTACCATTATTTCCAAGGGAATTTCGGCCGGGAAGGCGCAAAATACCTATCGTGGCTTGGTCAAGGTGTTGAAAAGCGCCGAAAATGCGCGTAACTACACCCAATGTGATTCGTTGCTGGTTGGCGATCAATGCGGTGCGCATACCTTCCCCTATGTTGAAGTCAAACAGCCGAGCGCGCAAGTCGAGCATGAAGCGACGACTTCCAAGATCAGCGAGGATCAACTGTTTTTCTGTCAGCAACGCGGTCTTTCTGCAGAGGATGCGGTATCGATGATTGTGAACGGTTTTTGTAAGGCGGTGTTCAAAGAATTACCGATGGAGTTTGCGGTCGAGGCTCAGGCTTTGTTAGGCTTGAGTCTAGAAGGAGCGGTTGGTTAATGATTGAAAAAATGAAGGGTTTGCTTATTAGCGCTTTACGGCTGGACAAATGTTCAATCTTTAAAAATCAAAGCTAAAAAACATCTGGTCAAATTATGAAAAATCAATTTACGGCAATCATAAAGCAAGACGGCGAGTGGTGGTTAGGCTGGATTGAAGAGATTCCAGGCGTTAATTGTCAAGAAGCTACTCATGAAGAATTAATTGAGAGTCTTAAAATCACCTTACAAGAAGCTTTAGCGTTTAATCGTGAAGAAGCGTTACTGAATGCAGGTGCTTATTACCAAGAAGAGCTTATTGCCTTGTGAAACGATCAGAATTGATTCGCTATTTAATCGCACAGGGTTGTGAATTGTTACGAGAGGGCGGTCGGCACTCATGGTGGCATCATCCGGCACAAAACAAGCGGTCAGCGATCCCGAGACATACCGAAATCAAAGATATTTTGGCAAATAAAATTTGTAAAGATTTGGGTGTAAAGCCCCTTAAATAAACCTACAGGTAAATACCACATGCTCAGCATAAAAAATCTCCATGTCAGCGTTGATGATAAACCCATTTTGAAAGGTATTAACCTTGAAATCAAAGCCGGCGAAATTCACGCCATCATGGGCCCTAATGGCTCGGGTAAAAGCACCTTGTCGCATGTATTGTCAGGCAAAAGCGGTTATACCGTAACCGAAGGTTCAGTGACTTATCAAGGCAAGGATTTAATTGAAATGCCGCCTGAGATCCGGGCGCGTGATGGGGTGTTTTTGGCATTTCAATATCCGGTCGAAATTCCGGGGGTGAGCAATATTTATTTGTTGAAAGCTGCGCTCAACGCGATGCGTAAACATCGCGGCCTTTCGGAAGTCGATGCGATGGACTTTTTAACGCTGGTCAAGAAAAAGGTCAAATTGCTCGATATGGATGAAAAATTCTTGTATCGGGCGGTTAATGAAGGTTTTTCGGGTGGCGAAAAGAAACGCAATGAAATTTTGCAAATGGCGATTCTGGAGCCGAGTTTGTGCATTCTCGATGAAACCGATTCGGGACTGGATATCGACGCTTTGAAAATCGTCTCTGAGGGTGTCAATTCGCTGCGTTCGTCCGAGCGTGCTTTTATAATGGTTACGCATTACCAACGCTTACTTGATTACATTAAGCCCGATTTCGTACATGTCCTCGCGCACGGCCAAATTGTTAAATCCGGCGGTGCTGATCTTGCATTGGAGCTTGAAGAAAAAGGCTATAGCTGGATCGAGGCGGCAGCATGAACGCAGTGGTGAAAAGTCGTTATCCGGCCGATTATCCTAAACTGCAATCCAGTTTGCCGGGGCGTTCATTGGCTTGGCTGCAAAATTTGCGTGCTAACGCCTTTGATCGTTTTGCAGAACAAGGGTTTCCGGCCAATCATGAAGAAGAATGGCGCTATACCAATCTGACCGCGCTTGAAAAAAAGCCTTTTCAACTAGCGTCTAAAGCGATTGAACTTAGCCCCGAATTTCTTGCGCGTCACCGTTTGGCCGACACTTGGACCGTGGTTTTGGTTAATGGCTATTTCAATGTGCTTTATTCAATTCTTGATGGATTGCCTAAAGGCGTCGAGGTCTTGAGTTTGGCGGAGGCACTTGAAAAACAGGATGAAGCGCTTGAATCGAACTTAGGGCGAATCGTCAATGATGAACATAATTTATTGGCTTTTAATACCGCGTGGTTTAGTGATGGTGTGTTGCTCAAAGTGCCTGCTAAACAGGTGTTGACTAAACCCTTGCATATCCTGCATGTCGTGACTGAAAGCGATGCTCTGGTGAATACCCGCAATCTGCTATTAGTCGAAGCCTTCGCGGAATTGACCATTATTGAAACTTTTGTGGCTAGCGCTGGCCCCGAGGCTCTCGCTTATCTTTCCACATCGGTGAGCGAAGTGGGTTTGAGTGAATCGGCGCATCTGGAGTATTACAGTTTACAGGCCGAAGCTGAGCAGGCTTATCATTACAGTGGTCTGTATGTGAAACAGGCGAAGACGTCTAATTTCAAACATCACCAATTCGCTTTCGGCGCGTTACTGGCAAGAAGCGATATTGATACCCAGTTAAGCAGCGCGGCTGAGTGCGAGTTGAACGGTTTGTATTCCGGCGTCAAGCGGCAGCATCTGGATAATCATACCCGGATCACGCATTTGGAGCCTCACGCTATTAGCCGCGAAATGTATAAAGGTATTCTGGATGAGCGCGCGCGCGGGGTATTTCAGGGCCGGGTAATTGTTGCTGAACATGCGCAAAAAACCGATTCGCAAATGAATAATCGCAATTTGCTACTCTCCAACGATGCTGAGGCCGATACCAAGCCGCAGCTCGAAATTTACGCCGATGACGTGAAATGCGCACATGGCGTGACGGTTGGGCAATTGGAAGAAAAGTCGATTTTTTATCTGCAATCACGCGGCGTCGATGCCGAAACTGCGCGTAACATGCTGACCTTTGCGTTTGCTAATGAAATGGTCGAAAAAATCAGTTGCGCAAGTTTTCATGATCAGGTTTTGCACTTGTTATTGCAGCGTTTTCCACAACAAGGCATTGAACAAGAATGGTTATAGGATATTGCTGAGCTGAAGCGTAATCTCGGGTAGTTGCGTAAGCGTAATGCTGTCAGAACTCACCAAAGTGGTTTTTTCAGCATACACTTCTCCGCGTGGCTTTCGATAGACTTCGAGGCACGCTTCGTTTAGGTTTAGCAACCAATATTCAGGGATGCCGTGCATGGCATACAGACGTAATTTTTGATTTTGGTCGAATGCGAGTGATGAATCGGCGACTTCGATCAATAGCAAAACATCTTGGGCTGTTGGATGTCTTGAAGCATAAAAATCGTCAACCGGGCGCAGTATCATAAAATCCGGTTCAGGTTCTGAGAGATCGCCGAGTTGTAAAGGATCTTGGACCGCAGTAATTGCAATGTTTTGCAATAGGTTGGTGAAGAAGTGATTGAGCCGTTTTACGTGGCCAGCGTGATTTGGGCCTATGGGAGCCATGTCTATGATTTCTCCTTGAATTAGCTCAAGATGACATTCCGGTGGAAAAACCCCGGCGTTAACCATTTTTTGCCATTCATCAAGATGGGTTAAATGTTTTTTGAGCGACGCGGTAGCCATGATCGTTACCTAAGAATTAATACATAATTTAAAATCATAATCGCCTGAATTTAATAAGGCAATAGCCTTTACCAGCAATTCTCAATTTGGACAGTCTG
This sequence comes from Methylococcaceae bacterium, assembly GCA_947505105.1. GTDB lineage: Bacteria > Pseudomonadota > Gammaproteobacteria > Methylococcales > Methylomonadaceae > SXIZ01. The sequence continues at coordinate 7,567 of CANNKG010000045.1, forward strand.
GCGTCGGGAAGGGTTAAGCGAAGAACGCCGTAAGCCCATCCCGACACCTTGATTTGGCTTCAAATTGAGAATTGCTGAGCCTTTACAAAATGACATTTTTTGGATTTAAAACCTAACACTATGACAAATTTTCCCGTAGAAAAAATCCGCGCCGATTTCCCGATTTTGGCAGAAACCATTCGCAACAAGCCGCTCGTGTATTTGGATAATGCTGCGACCTGCCAAAAGCCTCAATCGGTAATTGATAGTCTGGTGCATGTTTATGCTCATGAATATGCGAACGTTCATCGTGGCGTCCATACTTTAAGCGTGCGCGCGACGGATAAATACGAAAGCACGCGTGAAAAAGTGCGTAGTTTTATCAATGCGGCGAGTGATAAGGAAATTATTTTTGTCCGCGGCACCACCGAGGCGATTAATTTGGTTGCGCAAAGTTATGGTCGAACGAATATCCAGGCCGGTGATGAAATTCTGATTTCGGCGATGGAACATCATTCCAATATTGTGCCGTGGCAAATGCTCTGTGAACAAACCGGCGCGGTTCTAAAAGTAATTCCGATGACCACGCAAGGTGAATTGATCTATGAGGAATTCGAACGCTTATTGACGCCGAAAACTAAACTACTTGCCGTCGTGCATATGTCGAATGCGCTGGGCACGATCAATCCGGTCAAACGGATGATTGATGCCGCGCATGCGTTGGATGTGCCGGTGTTGATCGACGGTGCACAGGCGATTCCGCATATGAGCGTCGATGTGCAAGCGCTTGATTGTGACTTTTATGTCTTTTCGGGTCATAAACTTTACGGTCCAGCAGGAATTGGTGTTTTATACGGTAAACAAGCCTTGCTTGAAGCGATGCCACCGTATCATGGCGGTGGCGATATGATCAAACGGGTGACCTTTGAAAAATCCGAATATGCAGGTCTGCCGAACAAATTCGAAGCCGGTACGCCAAGTATTGCCGACGGCATTGCTCTGGGCGCGGCGATTGATTATTTAACGGCGGTGGGCATGGATACGATTGCCGCTTATGAAGCTGAACTCCTTGCTTATGCAACCGAGCAGGCGAAGCAAATCAAAGGTCTGAAACTGATTGGTGAAGCCGCCGAAAAAGGCGCAATTTTATCATTTGTGCTCGACCACATTCACCCGCACGATATCGGCACGATGCTTGACAGTTTGGGTATTGCGATTCGTGCTGGTCACCATTGCGCGATGCCGGTGATGGATTTTTATGGGGTACCGGCAACCGCGCGCGCCTCGTTTGCGATGTATAATACCAAGCAGGAAATCGACTTTTTAATGCAAGGCATTCAATCTCTGATCGAGGTATTTGGCTAATGTTTGAAGAATTACGCGACCTCTACCAAGAAGTCATTTTTGACCACAACCGCAATCCGCGCAATTTTCGGATTATTGACCCTTCGGATCGTAAAGTTGACGGCTTTAATCCTTTATGCGGGGACCGCTTGACCTTGTTTTTAAAGATGGACGGTGATGTGATCGTTGATGCAAGTTTTCAAGGTTCGGGCTGTGCTATTTCAACGGCCTCGGTATCGTTGATGACTGAAATAATCAAAGGCAAAACGCTCACCGAAGCTGAAACATTATTCAAGCAATTCCATGAAATGACCACCGGCAAAGAAGAGCATATCGATCTTGAAGCGATGGGCAAACTTGCGGTATTAGCGGGTGTTCGGGAATATCCGGCGCGCGTTAAGTGTGCGACTTTGGCGTGGCATACTTTAGATGCCGCGTTAAAAAATGCTGCGGCCTCGGTTTCAACCGAGTAAGTTCGGCTAGCTTTCCGGTATGCACCCTTATATCGGCAAACTTGCGGTACTGTATCCGGGGCAGGTCGATATTCAACCGTTTGAGGGCTTGGCTGCTCGACTATCGGTGCCGCTGTATCAGTCACTTGAAGCCGCGTCGGTTGCGGAAACGTTTTTCCTCAGCTGGCGCGAGGGCGGTCTGAAACTACTCGATAAAAGCATGCTAAATAAGGGCGGCATGCAGGTCGAAATTGAGCCGCGTCCGGGGGAACAACGTTCCTGGCCTGCGCCGAAACAAGATGCGCTTGCTCATGCTTTGGGCCGGAAGACTCGCAACGTGATAGATGCCACGACTGGTTGGGGTCAAGACAGTCTGCATATTTTTCGGATGGGTTATCAACTGCGTTGTCTTGAACGTTCGCCGATTATGTTTGAATTGCTGACCGATGGTTTTCAACGTTTAGCCCAATTGGACTGGATGCAAAATCTCTCGTTGAGTCCACCTGAACTGGTTGCTGGTAATGCGATTGAGCTATTGGCTAATCTTGAAGAAGCGCCTGACTGCATTTATCTCGATCCGATGTTTCCGCCGAAACGCAAAAAATCCGCGTTGGCTAAAAAATCCTTGACGGTGCTGCGCGATTTACTGGGCGATGATGAAGATAAAACCTTGTTGTTTGATGCGGCCATGTTGGCGACTGCTAAGAAAGTCGTAGTCAAATGTCCGGATGATGCAGAGCCCCTGGGCGGTAAACCTTCGGACAGCTTTACGAGTAAATTGGTGCGCTATGATGTGTATCTTAAATAATAATGGCATAAAACAAAACCAAAGGTGAGGCAATGTCAGATTGGATAAAAGTAATAGAAGCTTCGGCTTTGGCCGTTGGCGAGCATATTGTCGTTGATGTTAAGGGCTCTGAGGTCGCGATATTTAATATCAATGGCGAATTTTTCGCGATTGAAGATGTGTGTACTCATGATGGAACCGAGATTGCCAGTGGCACGCTTGAAGGCGATCAAATCATTTGCCCACGCCACGGGGCGCGTTTTTGCGTCAAGACTGGTGCAGTCAAGGCGCCGCCCGCCTATGAACCGGTTGCTTGTTTTCCGATCAAACTGGAGCAGGGCGTCGTTTACGTGCGCGATAGTCGCTGGGATTAGTCATGACCGGCAAGTTATTAAAAACCTTATGGGCTGGCATACCTTTACTGCTTTCAACGCTATTGATGGCAAGAGAAACAGCGCCGTTTGATTTTTATGTGCTGAGTTTGTCATGGTCGCCGGAGTATTGCGTTATTCGTCCCGAAGATCGTCAGTGTGGCCGAGGTTATGGTTTTGTGTTGCATGGACTGTGGCCGCAATATGAGAAAGGCTGGCCTCAAAATTGCGGAGCTGAGAAACTTTCGAAGCCATTGCTACAGCAGTATCCCGCGCTATATCCGAGCGAAAAACTCGCCTTCCATGAATGGTCAAAACACGGTACGTGCAGTGGATTGGCACCTGAAGCTTATTTGCAACTCTCCCAACAGCTTAAACAATCATTTAAAACACCGGTAGAACTCGATCACCTAATTCAGCCCTTGCGCATCAATGCTCGTCAATTAAGTCAGTCAATTGTGGCTGCGAATCCGCACTTGAATATCGAAGCATTGGCGTTTCTATGTACTGGCGGAGGACGCTTTCTGCAGGAAATTCATGTGTGTTACGATAAGCAGGGCGTTACGCCGATCAGTTGCAGTAGCGAAATGCAGAGGCAAAGCCTTAAAAGTTGCGGACAAAAAGACTTTTTAATCAGAAATGTGCGTTAGGTGAGCGATTGAGCTTCTTTTAACCCAGACCATTTTAACGTTGAGTGTGGTGAACTTATGAAACAATATAAAGTTGTTGTTTATCAGGAAGGCATGTTGGGCTCTTTGCTGCTCGGTGCATCAAAGGTTGATCCTGTTCGGTTCAGCGAGTTTTTGAACAAGAACGCTCGTGACGGTTGGCGGGTTATCACTATGGAAAAAGACATTCGGCGGATGTTGTTATTTTGGAGTCGGGAATCGTATCTGGTCGTAATGGAGAAAGACGCATGAAAACCGGGGCGATTATCTGTTCAGCAATTGCGGTGATTTGGGTGCTACTCGCCTTGCTCCAATTATGGTTCACCCTGTTCAGTTATGAAGTATTTTTTAAAATCTCCGTTTCGGCAGGATTGCTGTTTGGAATTGTCTTGGGATTGTCATTGGTCATTCGTGAATATGTCCACGAGAAAGATCTGAAAAAGCAAGGATATCTGGACGAATAAATTATTGCTGGGGTAAGCCGCCGTGACTACTTTGTATTATAGCCATCCTGATTATTTGAAACACATTACCGGCAAAGGTCATCCCGAAAGTCCGGATCGTTTGAAAGCCATTGACAATGTTTTGGCTGGCGCGGCATTTTCTGAACTCAAGCGAATGACATCACCGTTGAGTCCGGCACAGGAGGAACAAGTTTTATTATTGCATCCGGCCAGTTATTTGAAACAGATTAAAGGGACTTGTGTTGCGCCGGGTGGCTGTCATCTGGATCCTGACACGGTATTGTCTCCTGGATCGGCCAATGCTGCGTTGCGAGCGGTCGGTGCCGTATGTGACGCAATCGATCAAGTAATGACAGATAAAGCTCAAAACGCATTTTGCGCAGTTCGCCCTCCCGGACATCATGCCGAAGCATCGTTGGCGATGGGCTTTTGTTTATTTAATAATGTGGCAATTGCAGCTGAATACGCCCGCACTAAATATCATTTAAAGCGCGTGGCGATTGTCGATTTTGACGTTCATCATGGTAATGGAACTCAGGCTTTGTTTTTAAAACAACCCGAAGTTTTGTATGTCTCAAGTCATGAAATGCCTAATTTTCCGGGGACTGGGCATCCCAGTGAAACCGGAGTCGGCAATATTGTGAATGTGCCGTTAGTACCCTTCACGACCGGTTCAGAATTTAGAAAAAAATATAATCAAATCATTTTTCCGGCCCTGGAACATTTTAAACCAGAGTTGATTTTGTTATCAGCAGGTTTCGATGCGCATAAGGATGATCCATTAGCCTCGATTCAGCTTGACGAGGACGATTTTCGCTGGTTAACCCGCGAACTGTGCAATATTGCCAAACAGCATTGCCAGAGTCGCCTCGTTTCGGCATTGGAAGGGGGCTATCATTTGCAGGCTCTCTCTGCTTCAGTGGCTGTTCATGTCGAGGAATTACTGGCTGTAGTCTGAATTGCCGGAACCCGTTAACGTAATTTATCCAGACGCTCTTTAATCTCGGTCTGAATCAGATTTTGAGTATAGGTGTCGTCAATCTTCAAGTGATCATCGGCGAGATAAAACATATCTTCGGCACGACTGCCTATTGTGGTAATTTTGGCACTGTGCAGTTCCAGATGGTATTTAACGAACACCTGACCGATAGTTGAGAGCAATCCGGCGCAATCAGTGGTAATTAATTCGAGAATAATCCGCTGATTGGTGGAGTCGTCATGGAAACTTATGTTGGTTGGGATCGGAAAATGTTGCGCCTGTCTAGAGCGTCGACCGTGAATGTTACGTTCCTGTCTGACTACCTTTTGGATTAGATTCTGGCGTAAAGCTTTACAAATATGCACTTCTCGATAGAGATCCTTAATCGCTTCGCCGGATTGCTCCAGAATCTGAAAGCTATTGAGAATGTATTCGTCGTTAGTGGTTATAATGCGGGCATCCAGAATCGTTAGGCCCAATTGGTCGAGTGTTGCGGTACTGAGTGAAAAAATATTGGGTTCATTGTGCGTATAGACAAAAACTTCGGCGCTGCCGCGTTGGGTTTGGGGGCGTAACAATACTAAAGGCAAGTCGCTTTCCTGACAGGCCGCGATGGCAATAGTGTGCCAGGCAATTTCTTCAGCTGAGTAGCGCAAAAAATAATCGTCGTTCACATGGCGCCAAGATTTTTCGATACTTTGTTTAGAAATACCCAGCTTGATCAATTCCTGTTTGGCTTCGGCAATGTTTTCATTTAGGCGTTCAGTTGCCGCAATCGGATTTTCCAGGCCGCGGTGTAAGGCGCGATGTGTGGCGATATACAGTTCCTTCAGCAGCGTATCTTTCCACGAATTCCATAGTTCTGGATTGGTCGCACGAATATCGGCAACGGTCATCAGATATAGATAGTTGAGGTATTCGATACTGCCCACTTGTAACGCGAATTGATGAATGACGTCAGTATCGCTGATATCTTTGCGTTGCGCGGTCATCGACATCACCAAATGATTACGTACCAGCCAAGTAATCAATTTAGTGTCGTGGATTGAGATGTTGTGTTGGAGGCAAAATTCTCGCGCGATTTCTTCACCGATTTGTGAATGGTCGCCGCCTTTGCCTTTAGCAATATCGTGAAATAATGCGGCGATGTAAAGGATGTGCGGATGAGGGATCAATAAAAAAATCGCATTACAGAACGGTAATTCGTGATTGTGTTTCGGCAGAGAAAATCGACGCAAATTTCTTACCACAAACAAGGTATGTTCATCGACGGTATAGACATGAAATAAATCATATTGCATTCGGGCGACGATATTGGCAAAACTGGGCAAATAGGCCGCTAACACGCCATAGCGATTCATACGTTTGAATTCGTGGGTAATACCGCGCGGTTGGCTTAAGATTTCGATGAATATTCGATTGGCAGCCGGATTGTGGCGAAAATTATCATCAATACGAAAAAGGTTTTTACGAATTAGCCGGATCGTGGTTGCTCTAATGCCCTTTAGTGAAGGCGATTGTTGTAACAAGAGAAATATTTCGAGCAAAGCCAGCGGCTGTTTTTCAAAAATATCGTTGTCGCGTGCTTCTAAGTAACCGTTGTAGGCGTCAAAATTGGCGTTAATGACGATACGTATCGATGTTTGAGTATTCATAAACCGTTCGTTGAACAGTTGTAGAAGCATTTCATTTAACCGTTCGAGACCCACTACAGTTTTAAAATAAAACTGCATGAATTGCTCAACGTCGGCATTATTGGTGAGTGATTGGTTAAAACCGAATTGTTGAGCTAATTCTCGCTGATGATCAAATAAGAGTCGATCTTCACAGCGGCCTGTCAACAAGTGGAGCGCGTAACGAATTCGCCAAAGTACCTCGCGTGCGGCAATCAGTTCGGCATATTCGGAAGCCGGAAGAAAGTCGTACTTGATAAGTTCTTTTAGGGTTTCGGTATGGTAGTAGCGTTTGAATACCCAAGCGATGACCTGGAGGTCGCGTAAGCCACCCGGGCCCTCTTTAATGTTGGGTTCAAGGTTGTAGGCGGTATCATGATATTTGCAATAGCGTTGCCGTTGTTCTTGCATCTTGGCAGTAAAGAATGTTTCAGGCGGCCAGAGTTTATCGGTTCGTGTTGCAATACAAAGGGTGTTGAATAATGTGGCGTTGCCATTGATCAAACGCATTTCGAGTAAACTAGTAAATACCGATTGATCGTCCGTGGCTGCTTGAATACATTCATCAAGACTGCGCACACTTTGGCCCGGTTTTAGGCCAATATCCCATAAAAAGGTTGAAAAGTCGGTCAGTGCCTGCTGATGTTCCAGACGATCTTGATCGTCGTTAAGCAGAAGTACAATATCAATATCCGAATGTGGAAATAATTCACGTCTGCCATAGCCGCCGACAGCGATTAAGCATAGTTGATTGGCATCGGCACCTAAGAAATGTTGCCAGCTACATTGCAAAATAGCATCGATAAGGTCTGATTTTTGAGCTAGTAAAGCGTGAACGGTATTGCTTGGGTTATAAAGCTGCTTCAGTTGTTCGCTTTGCTCTTTAATTAGTTGCTTAAAAAGCTGAATAGCATTAGGGGCATTAAAAAAATCCGCTACCACATGAGCGATTTGCTGAGAGTTGTTCACATTTCGTCTTTGCGTAGCGTGAGAATTTCGTAACTCGTGGGAGTGACGAGTATTGTATGTTCCCACTGAGCTGACAAGCTTCGATCTTTGGTTATGACGGTCCATTTGTCCCCCAATACTTTGACATGACGTTTGCCGATATTGAGCATCGGTTCGATTGTGAAGATCATTCCGGCTTGTAGAGCAACGCCGGTATTGGGTTTGCCGTAATGTAACACCTGAGGATCTTCGTGAAATTTCCGCCCAATCCCGTGACCGCAATATTCCTCAACGACCGAATAGTGGTTGCTTTCGGCGTGTTGCTGAATGGCATGGCCGATGTCGCCTAGGGTAGCTCCGGGTTTTACCTGATCAATGCCTAAAAACAGCGCTTCTCTGGTTACTTTGATCAATCGGTCGGCAAATTTACTGATGGTGCCTACCGCGAACATTTTACTGGAATCGCCATGAAAACCGTCTTTGATAACGGTAATGTCGACATTGACAATATCACCCGATTTCAGCTTTTTATCGCTCGGAATTCCATGACAAACTTGCTGGTTTACTGATGTGCAGATTGATTTTGGAAAGCCCCGATAGTTCAGTGGAGCTGGAATGGCATTTTGTACATCGACGATATAATCATGACAGATTTGGTTTAGTTCATCGGTGGTGATGCCCGGAACAACGTAATCAGCAATCATTTCCAGAACTTCGGCAGTTAATTTGCCGGCAATGCGCATTTTTTCGATTTCGTCAGGGCTTTTAATACTAATGCTCATGGATACTAAATTATTGTTTTACAGAAAAAGTGAGTGGAAAAATAGCAGTAGAATTAATTTTTGTAGGTGCATAAAATTTGAGCTGTGCCATTTTTTAGTGTCGAAAAGTATGCTGACATTGTGAACTCGCCGGAGAAATACTAAAACAGATAAATCGAAATCGCGAGCTTATATCGCTTCAATATACGGAGTGTAACAGAGATTATGATTGTTGTTAACTGAAAATTATGTTATAAAGGTAAGTTAATTTGCACGACTTTAATACTCACACCTAATCGTCACGTTTGGCAGGGTGCTGGTTTTTTCTAAAAGCTGGTTTCCAAACGGGATGGGTGGAGGCGTAACCCAACGTCGAAATACAATACATTGATTTCGACTTAATTTTCTGGAGAAAAAAATGGCAGCAGTGTCAATGCGTGAAATGTTAGAAGCGGGTGTTCACTTTGGACATCAAACTCGTTACTGGAATCCTAAGATGGCAAGTTACCTCTTTGGTGCCCGTAACAAAATCCATATTATCAATTTGGAAAAAACGCTTCCATTATTTAATGACGCAATGAATTATCTTGGTCAAGTATCAGCAAACAGGGGTAATGTTCTGTTTGTAGGTACTAAAAAATCAGCGCGTAAAGTGGTGGCTGAAGAAGCCAAACGCTGTGGCATGCCTTATGTCAACCATCGTTGGTTGGGTGGTATGTTAACCAATTTTAAGACAATTAAAAAATCGATCAATCGTCTTAAAGAATTGGAAGCAATGAAAGCTGATGGTACCTTGTACCACAAATTCGGTAAAAAGGAAGCTCTGGGCATGGAACGTGAGATGGAAAAATTGGAGCGAAGCCTAGGTGGTATCAAAAACATGAAGGGCGTGCCTGATGTTATTTTCGTTCTGGATGTGGGCTATGAAAAAAATGCTCTAAGCGAAGCTAGAAAATTAGGCATCCCAGTGGTTGGTATTGTGGATTCGAACAATTCGCCAGAGCGTGTTGATTACGTGATCCCAGGCAATGATGACTCAATTCGTGCAATTAAGCTGTATTGCGAAAGTGCTTCTTCTGCAGTGTTGGACGCGAAAGCAGCAAATCTCAGCTTATCTGCAAAAACCGATGAGTTTGTAGAAGAATCAAGCGCTGAATAAATTTTTAGCGACCAATCAGGGACGTTTTTTTACTTGCTGGCCCTGGTTAAAATAACCCTTTTATTTTAACGCCTCCTTTTGGAGGCGTTTTTGTGGTGATGCATTAAAGAGGACAAAAACGAATGAATATTACGGCAGCAATGGTTAAGGAATTGCGTGAAAGAACCAGTTCAGGAATGATGGAATGTAAAAAAGCACTGGTTGAAAGTAATGGTGATATGGAGCTTGCAGTTGAAAATATGCGCAAAGCAGGTTTGGCCAAAGCGGATAAAAAATCTGGTCGAACCGCTGCTGAAGGAATTATCAGCGTCAAAATCAGTGCAGATGGTAAATCGGCAGCCATCGTCGATGTCAATTGTGAAACCGACTTTGTGGCTAAAGCTGACGATTTCGTGACTTTTGCCAATGACGTGGCAACTGCGGTATTGAATGCTGAAGTAGGTTCTGATGAAGAATTATTAGGTTTAGTGTTAGCAAATGGTCAGAGCATTGATGAGACACGTCGCGGTTTGATCTCCAAGCTCGGCGAAAATATTACGGTCAGACGTTTCGATAAATTCAAAACGGACGGCGGTACTGCCGGCTATCTGCATGGCACCAGCAGTAAAATTGGTGTGGTGGTTGAATTGGCGAAGGCTGATGCTGAATTGGCAAAGGATGTTGCAATGCATATTGCCGCAACTAATCCTAATTGCATTTCTGAAGAACAAGTTTCGCAAAGCCTGATTGACAAAGAGAAAGAAATTTTTACCGCGCAAGCACTTGAAAGCGGCAAGCCGGCAGATATTATTGGCAAAATGGTTGAAGGTCGTATCAAGAAGTTTTTTGCTGAAATTACTCTGCTTGGGCAAGCTTTTGTTAAGGATGACAGTGTGACAGTTGGGCAGCTCGTGAAGTCAAAAGGTAATTCCGTCTTGCGTTTCACCCGTTTTGAAGTGGGTGAGGGTATTGAAAAGAAGGAAGAAAATTTTGCTGAAGAAGTAATGGCTCAAGTTAGAGCTTCTTAATTATTATAGCTTTCATTGGAAAGCGGAAGCGTCAGCTTCATCGGTTAGTATATAATAAGTAGAGTTTTAGGTAATTATTCATTTCCCTTGTAAAAAAGAGGTGGTTTTCGAGGTGCGGAGCTTACTTCCTATTATAGAGAGGGACTGAACTGTTACGTTTTGAGCTGCGGGAAATATTGGTGACGGTATTTCCCGCGTTTGACTTACAAGGTCTTGATTTGCATAAATTACTTAATAAATTTTAAAACTTGTTATGACACAACTTATTTGCCAGAGAATCTTACTTAAATTAAGCGGTGAAGCGTTGATGAGCGCTCAGGGTGGTAGTATTGATGCGACCATCGTGCAGCGATTGGCCAACGAAATTAAAGACCTGTGTGAATCCGATGTGCAGGTTGGGTTAGTGATTGGCGGTGGTAACATTGTTCGTGGTTCCGAGAAAGCTTCGGCAGGTCTGGATCGAGTGACCGGAGATCAAATGGGTATGCTTGCGACCGTGATTAATGCCCTAGCGATGCAGGATGCTCTCGAACATCAGGGAATCCAGGTCCGAGTGATGTCGGCTTTAAAAATAAATCAGGTCTGCGAAGATTATATTCGCCGTCGAGCCATCCGACATTTAGAGAAAGGGCGGGTCGTCATTTTTGCGGCGGGTACCGGAAATCCTTTTTTTACGACAGATTCGGCAGCGAGCTTGCGTGCGATTGAAATCAATGCGCAATTGATGATTAAGGCGACCAAGGTTAAAGGCGTTTATTCTGCCGATCCCGAAAAAGTAAAAGACGCCGTTTTTTATCCAAGACTGACTTACGATGAAGCTCTGGATCAGCGCTTGAATGTCATGGATGCAACAGCTTTAGTCCTGTGTAGAGATAATAATTTACCTATGCGGGTCATGAATATTTTCGAACAAGGAGCAGTTATGCAGTTGATGCAAGGAAAAGATATCGGTTCTCTTATTGAGCGAGGTAACAGCTAAATGATTAATGAAATTCACAAGGATGCTCAGGCCAGAATGGCCAAAAGTATTGAGTCTTTAAAACATGAATTTTCAAAAATTCGGACTGGCAGAGCGCATCCGAGTTTATTGGATCATGTCATGGTTCCGTATTATGGTTCAGACACGCCACTATCACAGGTTGCGAATGTTGCGGTCGAGGATGCTCGGATGCTAACGGTTACGCCTTGGGAACAAAACATGGTACAGGCGATTGAAAAGGCTATCATGAAATCCGATTTAGGACTGAATCCGTCCACCAATGGTATGACCATCCGTATTCCGCTACCTTCATTAACCGAAGAACGGCGCCGTGATCTGGTTAAAGTTGTCAAGCATGAAGCTGAAAATGGTCGAGTGGCGATTAGAAATATTCGTCGGGATGCTAATTCTACGATCAAGGATGCTCTAAAAGATAAAAAAATCTCCGAAGACGATGCGCGTAATGGAGAAGAAAAAATCCAGAAATTAACTGATCAGTTCATCAAAGAAATAGAGCGCCAATTTGAATTGAAAGAAGCTGATTTGTTATCCATCTAAAAAGCAAAAGTAACCCATGTCCACAGAAACTCTGCCCAAAGCAGAAATAGCACATAATTATCCCAAGCATATCGCGATTATTATGGATGGTAATGGTCGGTGGGCGAAAAAAAGGTTTATGCCTCGCATCATTGGTCATCGGGCCGGAGTTAAAACAGTCAGAAAAATCGTCGAATTTTGTGCTCAGCAGCATATTGAAGTATTAACGCTGTTTGCTTTTAGCAGTGAAAATTGGCGTAGACCGGTTGAAGAAGTGTCGCTACTGATGAATTTATTTGTAGCAACCCTTCAAAGCGAAGTGCAACGATTACATGAAAACAATATTCGCTTACGTTTTATTGGCGATATGACCCCTTTTCCGGCTCAGTTACAAAGCATGCTTCAAGAGGGTGTCATTAAAACCCAGCATAATACCGGACTGACCTTGGTGATTGCTGCAAATTATGGCGGACGCTGGGATCTGGCAGAAGCTGCAAAAACAATTGCGGGCAAAGTCGTCTCCGGTGAACTAGCCATAGACGATATTAATGCCGATTTAATCAATCGCTATACAGCGCTTGCAGATTTACCTGAGCCGGATTTATTTATTCGTACGGGGGGTGAGCAACGAATTAGTAATTTTCTGCTGTGGCAATTAGCTTACACTGAGCTTTATTTTACTGATGAGCTTTGGCCGGATTTTGATGGCACCGCTCTGGAAAAGGCTTTGCAAAGTTATCAGGGTCGAGAACGACGTTTTGGCCAAACCAGTGATCAAGTGCTTAATGCTCAAAAAACTCCATCCTCATAACAATAATAACTTTTATTCAACATGTTAAAATTACGCATTATTACGGCTCTAGTGTTAGTGCCGCTCGTGGTTTTTGCCACTTTAAAACTATCCTCTGAATATTTTACGCTAATCTTCGGCATTATTATGCTGGCTGCCGGCTGGGAATGGACTCGATTAATTGGAATAGAGCCAATCTTAAAACGGAGTCTTTTTTTAGGCGGCATGTTGTTAATCATGGCGTTTATTCAATCATGGACTGTCCTTCTTGAATTAATTCTGCAAATCTTCACTTTGGATATTCGGCCCTATTCAGGCGTGATTGAATTACTGATGGTGCCACCTTTGATATGGTGGTTTCTGATCATGTTATTAATTCGAAACGCCCCTGTCGAACTGCTTCAATTAGAAGTGAAACCCAAATATCAATATATGATTGGTTGGTTTGTATTAACTGCCGCATGGATGTTGTTGTCCCGCTTACGCACGATTGAATCTCCGGAAATGACCTTATATTTTCTGATTCTGATTTGGGTAGCCGATATTACCGCCTACTTTGTAGGTAGAAAATATGGAAAATTAAAGCTATCACCTGAAATCAGTCCGGGTAAGACCGTTGCCGGCTTTTATGGGGCACTTGGAGGCGCTGCAATCTGCGGTATTGCCTTCGGCGTGTATTATGAAGCACAGGTCATTATTTTTCTCGACATGATTATGTTGTCGCTGATTACAGTGTTGGTATCGATTTATGGAGATTTATTTTTCAGTCTGGTCAAACGCCGGGCCGGAATCAAAGATTCTGGCGGAATTTTACCAGGACATGGCGGCATCTTGGATCGTCTTGACAGCATCATTGCTGCGGCCCCGATTTTCTATGCCGGGATTTGGTTTATTCGTTGGATGGTTGATTCAGCCTTGGTCGTGACACAATGAAAGGTATATGTATACTCGGCGCCACGGGCTCAATTGGCGTAAGCACCCTGGATGTGATTGCTCGTCATTCGGATAAATATCAGGTAATTGCCTTAACCGCCAATAATAATATCCAGGCCTTATTCGAACAATGTGTCGAACATAACCCTCGTTATGCCGTGGTGGTCGATGAGCAAAAAGCCGAGCAGTTTCAGCATCAATTAACTGCTGCAGGGTTAACTGACATTAAAGTCTTGTCAGGTTCAGCGGCCTTGGAACAAGTGTCAACACTTCCTGAAGTCGATACTGTGATGGCGGCAATTGTTGGCGCAGCCGGATTATTACCAACGTTGGCTGCGGCTAAAGTGGGTAAAACCATTCTTTTGGCTAATAAAGAAGCACTGGTTATGTCGGGCGCTTTGTTTATGCAGGCGATTACCGATTCTGGCGCGCTGCTACTTCCAATCGACAGTGAACACAACGCGATCTTTCAATGCATGCCCGCAGGTTATGTCGCAGGGCATCGCTCTAACCAAGCTCGACGCATTTTACTCACCGCTTCCGGTGGACCATTTCGACAAATGCCGGTCGAACAACTCCCCTTTGTAACACCTGCCCAAGCGGTCGCGCATCCGAATTGGGACATGGGCCGAAAAATTTCTGTCGATTCGGCAACCATGATGAATAAAGGTTTGGAGCTTATCGAAGCTTGCTGGTTGTTTGATATGCCGGCCGATGCGATTCAGGTCGTCATTCACCCGCAGAGCGTCATTCATTCGATGGTCGATTATGTTGACGGCACTGTGCTGGCACAGATGGGTAATCCCGATATGCGGATTCCTATTGCCCATGCAATGGCGTGGCCGGAGCGTTTTGATTCAGGCGTTGCACCGTTGAATATTTTCGATGTTCAGCGCATGGATTTTGAACCGCCGAATTACGAGCGTTTCCCGTGTTTACGTTTGGCTTGTGAAGCTGCCAGAACCGGAGGAACCGCGCCTGTTACTCTAAATGCAGCCAATGAAATTGCGGTCGATGCATTTTTAAATGAAAAGATTCGTTTTACCGATATTGCCGTGGTGATTGAACAATGCCTCGAAAAAAGTGTCGTAATACCAGCTGCGACTCTGGAGATCGTCTTAGAAGCCGATCGTCAGGCGCGTGAGTATTCACACGAAATTATCAAGCAACTTGGTCACTGATGGATTTTTTACATACGATCTTTTTCTTTATTGTCGCGATTGGATTGTTAGTTTCCTTTCACGAATTCGGACATTTTTGGGTGGCGCGTAAAGTCGGCGTCAAAGTTTTACGTTTTTCGGTGGGCTTTGGCAAAGTTATCTGGTCCTATCAAAAAAATCCAGACTCGACTGAATATGCAATTTCAGCCGTGCCTTTAGGCGGCTATGTCAAAATGGTTGACGAGCGCGAAGGGGACGTTAAAGTCGACGATCTGCCATTTGCTTTTAATCGTCAATCATTATGGGGAAGAACGGCAATTGTTTTGGCTGGCCCGATCTTTAATTTGCTACTTGCGATTCTGTTATTCTGGAGTGTCTTTATCATCGGCGAAGTGGGGATGCGTCCGGTCTTGGGACCCGTTCCTGAAAATTCGCTGGCGGCGACAGCAGGGTTTGTGGCTGGGGACGAGATTTTAACCGTTAATCACCAAGCGACTCCAACCTGGAGTGAGGCCATGAACATTTTGATTGCAGCGGCAATCGAAAGTGAGCAGGGCATTATCGTTGAAGTCAAAGCAATTGATCAGCAAATATACGAACGTACTTTGGTGGTGCCAAGAAACGCGACGCAAAACCCTGATCAACTCTATCAACAATTAGGCTTGAAGCCTTGGCAACCGGTTTTAAAACCCATTATTGGTAAGGTATTACCCGAAAGTGCAGCCGCCGAAGTCGGTCTGCAAACCGACGATTTAATTAGCAGCGCCGATGGAATTGCGATTAATGACTGGATGCAATGGGTCAAATATGTGCAGGAACGTCCGGGTAAGGCGATTCAGTTGAAAATTGAGCGTGGCGGCGTGCAGTTGTCATTGCAAATTACCCCAAAATCCGAACTGCAAGCGGATAATAAAACAGTTGGAAAGATCGGTGCCTCAGTGTTGGTGCCCGATGATCTACTTAAAAATATGCAGGTTGAATATCGACTACCGGTATTTAAAGCGTTTACCGCTGCGTGTGAACGCACTTGGTATTATTCGATTACAACCCTTAAAATGATGGGTAAGATGTTAATTGGAAAGTCTTCGGTCGAAAACTTAAGCGGTCCAATCAGTATTGCCCAATATGCAGGTCAGTCAGCCAGTATGGGTTTGGTACAATTTTTAAAATTTTTAGGTTTAGTGAGCGTGAGTCTCGGCGTGCTGAATTTATTGCCTATTCCGATGCTTGATGGGGGGCATTTGATGTTTTATGTTGTCGAAGCCATCAAAGGTGGACCCGTTTCTGAAAAAGTACAAATTGTCTTTCAGCAGATCGGTATCGCGTTATTAATGTCATTGATGATTTTAGCGATGTTTCTGGATGTTCAACGCTTATTTCAATAATTTATCCGAGATATTGCCGCTGGGGAAATTTTCGATCGTGCATGATGGCTTTAGCCTGGGTGTTTATAATTTTTAGTAAATAACGGATCAGTCAAGATGAAAAAAATCACACAATTATTATTGCCAGTCTTTCTGGGGTTGGGCATGTCGATGGTTCAAGCCGATGAAGAGGCGGTTAAAAAAGCCTTAAGCGCCAGTATGCCCGGCACCAAAATCGATAGTATCAAGCCTTCCGAAATTAAAAATGTGTTTGAAGTTGTTTCGGGGTCAACAATATTTTATGTCTCTGAAGATGGAAAATACCTGCTCCAAGGGCGCTTGGTGGATATCGCTGCTAAAAAGGACTTAACTGAAGAAAAACTGGTGAGTATTCGCAAAGCGGTATTGACTAAATTAAGTAAAGACGAAACGATTGATTTTAAATCACCACTTAACAAGTACACAGTTTATGTCTTTACCGACATCGATTGTGGCTACTGCCGTAAATTACATTCTGAAATTGATCAGTATCTGGCAGAAGGTATTACGGTACGTTATTTATTTTTCCCAAGAGCTGGCAAGGGTTCGAGTTCCTAC
Source organism: Methylococcaceae bacterium (assembly GCA_947505105.1). Classification (GTDB taxonomy): domain Bacteria; phylum Pseudomonadota; class Gammaproteobacteria; order Methylococcales; family Methylomonadaceae; genus SXIZ01. Next base: position 24,519 of record CANNKG010000045.1, read on the forward strand.
GATAAAGCAATTTCGGTTTGGTGCGCTAAAGATCGTAATGAAGCGTTGACCTTGGCTAAACAGGATAAAGCTCCTGATGCGAAAAAATGTGAAAATCCTATCGATAAACACATGCAATTGGCTGAAGAGTTCGAAGTCAGAGGTACGCCGATGATTGTGACTGAAAAAGGGACTGTGTTTCCTGGTTATGTTCCGGCGAAACAACTGGCGCAAATGTTAAATTCAAATCAATAGTCGAACGTACTACCGACTAATGATTTAATGCCTACCAATTCCCTTCTCCCATTGGAAGAAGGGGATCACTGCAGATAGCTGAGTTTGTGGCCACACATTGGCAACAAAACAGCAGTTATTCCCCTTAGATGTTTTTTTAAACATTGAGGTGTTTATTCAGATCTTGTTGATCAGTCATTCATGAGTATTCTAAAAAAACTTGCCTCACAAACCGCTATTTATGGCGTCAGTAGTCTGTTTGGACGTTTCCTCAATTATTTGCTGGTGCCGTTGTACACCTATTATTTTTCAACTGAAGAATATGGGGTGGTTTCTGAGTTTTATGCCTACGCAGGATTTTTCTCGGTACTCTTGCTGTTTGGCTTCGAAACTGGTTATTTTCGATTTCGCGATAAAGAACAACCCAAACGGGACGTTACCTATTCAACGGCCTTGCTGTTCATACTCTTACTCAATCTGAGTTTTTTGTCGCTTATTTGGTATTTGAATCCGGGACTTTCTAGCGCTTTGCATTATCCTGACCATCCTGAATATGTGTGGTGGTTTAGCTTGATTCTGGTGCTGGATGCCGTGGCGGCGATTCCATTTGCACGTTTGCGCGCCGAAGAGCGAGCCTTTCGCTTTGCCGGTATCAAAGTGCTTGAGATTTTAATTACGGTGGGCTTGAGCTTATGGTTTATCGTTTATTGTCCAAAACTTAGGGCGCAAGGCATTACGCTTTGGCCGGTGCAGTTTTATGATCCGTCGATTGGCGTGGGTTATATTTTTATCGCCAATTTGATCGCCAGTTGCGCTAAGTTCATTATCCTGATACCGCAGTTGGCAGGTTTACGCTGGGGATTCGATTGGACGTTGTTCAAAAGGATGCTGCGTTATTCGGGGCCGATGGTGGTGATCGGCTTTGCGGGAATTATCAATGAAATGCTTGATCGGGCTTTATTAAAATATTTATTGCCCTACGATGCCACGACCAATATGCAGATGTTGGGTATTTATGGCGCATGCTATAAATTATCGATCTTGATGTCGTTGTTTATTCAGGCGTTTCGGTTTGCTGCGGAACCGTTTTTCTTTGCCTATGCAGGTAATGTCGATGCCAAAGAAGTTTATGCGAAAGTGCTTAATTTCTTTGTGATTTTCTGTGTATTTATTTTTTTGCTGGTTACCCTGTACATCGACTTTTTTAAACATTTTGTCGGTGAGGCGTTTCGCGCAGGGCTTCACGTCGTGCCGATTTTGTTATTCGCCAATTTGTGTCTGGGCATTTATGTGAATCTATCGATTTGGTACAAATTGACCGATAAAACCCTGATGGGGGCAGGTGTGTCGTTGTTTGGCGCGTTACTGACCATTGCCCTGAATATCTATTGGATTCCTACCTATGGTTACACAGGGTCGGCGTGGGCTACGCTTATATGTTATGCCACGATGGCGATAGTGTCTTATGCTTTGGGTAGACACTATTACCCTGTTGCCTATGATTTGAAACGACTGCTCGGCTATATTGGTTTGGGAGTGGGCCTTTATTGGGCTAATCTCGAACTGACGCCTTTAAGTTGGACGCCTGCCTGGATACGAGCAACAGAATTGCTGTTACTTTATCTTTTGAGTGTCGCGTGGTTTGAGAGAAAACAGGCGCTTTCAGCTTGAAAACACTTACCGATTGATCCAAGATCTGCTTATTGAGTCATGGTTTCAATTTGCTGACGTTGCTGTTCATTGGCATCTTGCGCTGCCTTTTCAAGTTGCTTGGCTTGTTCCAATGCTTGTGTCTGAACTTCAAAGGGCTTAATTGGTGTTGTAACCGGTTTCGGCTCGTCGGTGCAGGCAATTAACACTATGCCGAATAACAGAGTACCGATGGTGTTGCGATTAATGAGTAACATGGGTAGTGCTCCTGTTTAACAGATAACGTTGATAAAAACTGCTCGGAAAGTCCGAGTTTCAGACTATTGATGTCACACCATTGCTCTTAAGTTATGTAGTGCTTATTTCTAAGTCATAAAACTATTCTGATACAGTTGCTGCCAACGGCTGCTCCATTCGATTAATGCTTCGAACGGCATAGGTTTCGCAATTGCGTAACCCTGACTTTGTTCGCAGCCGAGTTTCAATAATTCAAGGCCATGCTCAATGGTTTCAACGCCCTCGGCAATCACCTGACGGTGAAAAATTTGCGTTAAGTTAATAATCGCTTCAACGATTGCATAATCCTCAGGATCATTGAGCATATTGCGAATAAATGACTGATCTATTTTTAAAGTGTTTGCGGGTAAGGTTTTAAGATAGGTCAGTGACGAATAACCGGTTCCGAAATCATCTAGCGCAAAACTGACGCCTAATTTTTGACATTCATGCATAATCGCGGATACCTTACCAATATCTTCGATAGCTGCCGTTTCAAGGATTTCAAGTTCCAGACAATTTGGTTTTAGGGTCGGAAAATTGCTGAAATGTCTTTCGAGTTGCGCCACGAAATCGGCTTGCAAAAGATGCCGGGGGGCAATATTGACGCTGATCGTCATATCCATACCCTGAGTTTGCCAAAGGGTCAGGTAGTGGAGCGTTTGAGTAATAACCCAGTCTCCTAACTTAACAATCAAATCGGATTCGCAAATCATCGGTAAAAACTCAATGGGTAACAGGAGACCATTAAAAGGATGTCGCCATCTTATTAGCGCTTCAGCACCTAAAATTGCGCCGGTGCGCATATTAACCTTCGGCTGAAAGTAGAGCTCAAATTCTTGGGCATTAAGGGCGTTTTCAATTTGAGCCTGAAATTCTCCACGCGCGAGAATCAGACGGTCAAGGGTCGGATCAAAACGGTGGTAACGATTTTTACCACTTTGTTTGGCAATATACATGGCCTGATCAGCATGACGCACCAAGGTTTCGGCATCGGCATTATCTTCTGGAAATAATGTAAAGCCAAGACTTGCCGAAACACTGACCATACAACCGCTCAAGGTTATGGGTTCTGCAACTACGTGTAACATCCGTTCGATAATCGTCTCACATTCACTGATTTTGGTAAGTTCCAAGAGTAATAGTACAAATTCATCACCGCCAATACGGGCGACGGTATCGCCGTTGCGGAGACACTGCTTAATACGTTTAGCAATTTCGAGTAGTAACTGATCACCGGCTTCGTGCCCAAATTCGTCGTTAATTTGTTTGAAGCCATCTAAATCCAGGTAACATAACGCCATTTGATTCCCGGAGCGTTTAACATAAGCAAGCGCTTGCGCCATTCGGTCCGCGAGTAATAAGCGGTTAGGGATGCCGGTGAGCGAATCAAAATGCGCGACGCGTTCGAGATCGTATTCATGATTTTTGAGCGAGGTGATGTCGGCAAATAACCCAATGAAGTGATGAATATGTCCTTGTTCATCTCGCACAATTGAAATTGACGTTAAGGCTGCATATAAATCACCGTTTTTTTGTCGGTTCCAGATTTCGCCATTCCAATGATTTTCAATCAGTAAGGTTTTCCATAGGTCGGCATAAAACTCGGCAGATTGCCGTCCGGATTTGAGCAAACTCGGTTTTTTCCCGAGAACTTCCTCTCGATGGTAACCGGTAATTCTAGTGAATGCGTTGTTGACCTCAATAATATGATTATTGACGTCGGTGATCATGATGCCGTCGTGAGTATTAGCAAACACGCTCGCGGCTAAACGCTGTTCACTTTCTCGCAGTTGAATTTCGCGGCGTAATTGTTCACGCTCCAGCAAGTTATGAATTCTGAGCTTGGCGATGTCGATATTGATCGGTTTGGTTAAATAATCGACAGCACCTAAGGCAAGCCCTTTCATTTCAGCGTGTTTTTCGAGCAAAGCGGTTACAAAAATGATGGGCACTTCTTGCAGTTTCGGATCTTGTTTCAGGCGTTGACAGGTTTCATAACCATCCATATCCGGCATCATAATGTCGAGTAGAATCAGATCAGGTGGATCTTCTTGGGCAAGGCTTAGTCCCTTGGCGCCTGATGTGGCAATCTGTAGGTTGTATTCTTCTCCCAACGCCTTACCTAAGAGGCTAAGATTAGCGGGGACATCATCAATGGCAAGAATTTTTAAAAGTTTTGGCGCTTCCATTGTTAACTCCTTGACCAACCTAACGAAAAGCGCAGTTGCGTTAACTGTTCACGTGCCACATCAAATTCCATGTCGTTGATAAGTTTTTCCAAATTTGTAAAATAAGGGGCGGCCGGGTGATTGATAAGCATCGTTTGTAATTTTTTGAAATGCGTGATGGCATTGAACATATTTTTTGAAAGCAGCGTGTCAAGTTCATCAAGTAAATTCAAGATGGTCTCGCGGTTTTCTTCAAGTGCAATATTGTCAATTTTTGTGGCTTTAATTATACTTTGTGCTGTATTATTTTTAGATATATAAATGGAAAAATTTAACCATTTATCAAAGATATTACGAATTTCATCATAGGCGGATTCAACTCCGAAGTGCAATCCTAGTTGTCATGCGGCCTTCGGCAAAGATTCTGCAAAAAAGACTGAATGAGGTGTTTTATAGTTAAGGCTTTTCCGTGGTCGATGGTTAAGTTTTTTCATCACCTCCTCGACATCCTTA
>CANNKG010000046.1 GCA_947505105.1 Methylococcaceae bacterium
AGGATGTCGAGGAGGTGATGAAAAAACTTAACCATCGACCACGGAAAAGCCTTAACTATAAAACACCTCATTCAGTCTTTTTTGCAGAATCTTTGCCGAAGGCCGCATGACAACTAGGATTGCACTTCGGAGTTGAATCCGCCATATATTAAAAATAAAACTCATACTACAATTCTTTTACCAAAATCAAGCAATATGCAAATTACATCCTATACCGATTATGCTTTAAGAGTTTTGATTTATATTGCTATTTCAAATAAAAATCAGGTAACCATCACCGAAATTGCCGAGTTTTTTGATATATCACGCAATCATCTCGTAAAAGTCGTGCATCAATTAGGCAGCAAAGGTTTTTTAAAAACTACCCGAGGCAAAGGCGGCGGCTTAACCTTACAACGCCCACCAGAATTGATCGGTATTGGCGATGTCGTTCGCAACATGGAAAATCATTTCAATTGGGTTGAATGTTTTGATCCTCAACAACAAAATTGTCGCTTGGTGGAAGGTTGTGGCCTTAAACATTTACTGGCCGATGCAGGCAATGCTTACTTGCAGGTATTAGATAAAGCAACCTTAGCAGATGTTTTAAAAGGAACATTATCGTTGGGACGTTAAGCTTAAAAAACCACATCTACACTAAATCTCAAATCGAAATAAGGCCCCTGCCAAAATTTAACTTTTGGCAGGGGCCTTATTTTTATCATCCGTAAAATCCGTGTTCAAAGCCGCTTCAACAATTTCACAGTTTCGACGAAAGTCTCCTGAAATTTAAGAGCAGTCAATTTTTTCACAATCAAAACTTATGGCGCATAAATTAATTAAAAATCTTTTTTTTCATAATGTTATATGGCTGATAGCTATAGTGGCCAAAAATGCAAATAACGTGTGCGTCACCTGTGACTAATCCAGGGAAAACTAAAATCAAAAATTGCGGTAAATTTATCGTCACAAGTTATCCACAACCAAATCATCATGTTTAGAAGATCTTGTAAAGCTTAAACTACGAGGCTTTAAAGCAGTTATCAACACAAATAATGCTTACTAATAATAAATAAAATATAAAAATATCTTTATTTTAATTAACGTTTTACCAAAAACAGAAAAATCCATAGCTCCTAGCTAAAATTGATAAGTTACACTCAGAGCATAATGATGGTTTCAGCTTTCGGTTTAAGCATAAAATTGAGATAATCAATCCACCAATGATTTGTAATTCTTACCATGAATTCTTAACATCCATTTTCTTTTGCCACTTTAGCAAACAGGTTACAGTCTTGAATCCTCACAAAAAATTTTCTACCAGCCCAGCCGAAATGGTACGCAGCATCTTCAAAAACCACCAACTTATTTATCAAATGACCAAACGCGATGTTATTGGGCGTTACCGAGGCTCAATATTCGGACTCGCTTGGTCATTTTTCAATCCGTTAATTATGTTGGCGGTTTACACCTTTGTTTTTAGCGTAGTATTTAGCGCACGCTGGAACACGGCCTCGAATAGTCAAACTGAATTTGCCCTAGCGTTATTTATCGGCATGATCACGCATGGCTTGCTGGCGGAATGTGTTATGCGAGCTCCCGGGATTATTTTGGGCCATGTCAGTTATGTCAAAAAAGTGGTATTCCCGTTGGAAATCTTGCCTTGGGTGGTAATGGGCGGGACATTATTTCATTCACTGGTCAGTCTTGGTGTTTGGGCGTTATTTTATGTGATCGTAAATCAGAGCTTACATTGGACGGTAATGATCATCCCGTTAGTGTTGCTGCCCTTGGTGTTCTTTACGATGGGCTTAGCCTGGATTTTGGCAGCGCTCGGAGTGTATTTACGGGATATCGGTCAAATGACCGGGGTATTTACCACGATTTTAATGTTCTTATCTCCGGTATTTTATTCGGCTGATCGCTTGCCGGAAAATTTTAAAAATGCCATGTACCTGAATCCTTTAACTTTTATCATTGAACAGTCAAGGGATGTTTTAATGTGGGGCAAATTACCGAACTGGAATGGCCTGGGTTTATCATTGCTCATCAGTCTGATCGTCGCTTGGCTAGGATTTATAGTATTTCAGAGAACCCGACAAGGCTTTGCTGATGTACTGTAAAAGTAACTTGCCAGGGGTCCACAAAAAAAGCACATCGATTCATGTACAAAAACTTGCAATCCCTAAAGAGTGAATACTGGTTCAGTCAAATAAATTTGGCAGTCAGTTATACCTGACGCGTCAATAAATAAACCTTTTCCAATAACTCCTTCAAGCCATAAGCACTAAATTTTGGATATTCGTTTAATACGTTTGCTTCGAACAATTGAGTGATATTGAAATCATTTTGATAGAGAACCTGGATTTCTTCATCACTAATTGAAAATGGCGGGCCATTCATCTCGTCTTGATCATATTCGAAGGCGACTAACAATATCTGAATCGCTTTGGGGAAAAGGCTTTGCAAGTGACGGACATATTGCTGACGGAGTTCTGGCGGCAATGCTACTAGAGAGGCTCTATCGAATATCGCGCTAACGTCCTGAAGGTATGATGCGTTAAGTTTAAAAAAATCACCTTCGAGAATAATCAAATTATCCGCTTCCCAGCATGGGAATGCGCCGTCGTAGGAAATACAGTAATCCATACCATTTTCTTCGAAGAAGTGTCGAATGGCGATAGGGCTCAGTTCGATTCCAATGACCTGATGTCCCTTTTCCAGCAACCAGAGCAGGTCACGACTTTTGCCGCATAATGGCACAAACACCTTGGCATTCGAATTTAATTTTAACAGCGGCCAATAGGCTTTTAAGTAAGCGTTAATTTCTTGCTGATGAAAACCTATTTCATAAGCTTCCCATTTCTCTAACCAGAATTCTGCTTGCATTATTTTTTACTCAATGTTCAAGTTATTATTTTTGTTCATTTCGGTATGTTATATCATCTTGGCTTACTGATCTAGCAAGCCATTGAAATTGAAGCGTCAAGCCGGTAGTTACTCCCATAGCGAAGTTGATCCCGAATAGCTTGCCCCAAAACTTGGTCATGTCTTTATAGACTGGTTTACCGGTCATCACATAAACCGATTCCATGATACCCAAGATAAAAGTCATCCCTAGGGTCAGAGGTACGAATAGAAAATGATACAGCGCTGTCAGGCCAAACTGCATGCGTGAGAGTAAAACAACATCATCACCGAACATGTGAGCCTCCTTAGTTAATTGAGATGAAGGGTCGACAGCCGCAGTTAGAGGTGCTGTAGGTAAGGCGAAATGAGTGGCAATATCTGGTTGATGAATGGGCTTATCGAGCCAACGAAAAATCAGCCACCACAGCCCCAGCAGCAAAATGATTTTGACGAATAGCGCAATGCCGTGTCAAACAGCGTTGAAAACCGTCCATGCTTCGACTGGGCTCAGCACGAACGGTTTTCTATGCGTTTAACGGCGTTTTTTAGGATAAAAGCACAATTATTGCAATTGAAACGTTCCAATCGCGAACAAGTTATCTGCTATCGAACCGCACGGGCGTTTTTTAATGCCGAAGGTAAATTTGCGGGCGCTTTAGAATTTCTGCAACCACATGCCGATACCGCACCGATTTCAGAGAGTGCCGGCGCACCACAGAGTTTTCATGGCTTGTTGTCGCGAGATCCTGTGATGCAGGAAGCGATTAAAATTATTCGCAATGTCGCCGAAACCGAGGCGACCGTGCTGATTCGTGGTGAATCCAGTACGGGTAAGGAATTGGTTGCAAAAGCGCTGCATCGGGAGAGTCATCGTCATGCCAAGCCCTTTTTGGCAATCAACTGTGCTGCAATTACCCCATCCCTGCTTTAAAGCGAACTGTTCGGCCACGTTAAAGGCGCGTTTAGCGGATCGGTACGTAATCATGCTGGATTGTTTCAACGCGCCCATGGCGGGACGTTATTTCTGGATGAAATTGCGGAACTGCCGCTGGAATTGCAAGCTAAATTATTGCGGGTGCTACAGGAGCAAAGCTTCATTCCGGTAGGTGGTGATCAGGCGATTGAGGTCGATGTGCGCATTATTGCCGCAACACACCGTTCACTAAGAGAATTAGTCAAAGCCGGAGGTTTTTGCGAAGATCTGAAGTATCGACTCAGAGTGGTTTCGATATTTCTCCCCCCATTACGGGAAAGACGTCTGGATATCAATTTATTGCTGTGGCATAAAATTCAGCAGCACAATCAGCAGGGTCGACGCAAAATTGATACGATTGCCCCCGAGGCAATGCGGCGTTTGTTAGATTATCAATGGCCGGGTAATGTACGTGAATTGATCAATGTCGTTGAATATGCGTTTGCGGTCGGACGTGGTAATGAATTAATCATCGAGGATTTGCCTCCTGAATTTCGAGAAACTACGGCATGAACAACCGATACCACGCCATCATCCCTGCCAAAGTTTCAGTACGCTATCGAGGTAGAACGTATCTATGCTGCAATACACGCAACAAAAGGTGATCTGGAATTAGCCGCTAAACAATTAGGAATGAGTCGAGCAACCTTTTGGCGCAAGCGTAAAAAATATGCGATTGAGTTCAACAAGAATTTATAGTGGGAGTCTTCAGGTACTCATTGGCTCGGTATCACCCTAGAAGAACTGCTCAGTTAACGAACTTTAGAGTCACCGAACAAAACATAGCGTCACGCACTTAAATTAGCATGAGTTTGCAAGCAGAGCTGATGGGCTATCAGGGTCATTTAGCATTCATGTCCAGTCTTATATCGTTGCCCTTGAACAGTACATTCAAAAAGCCAATACCAATATCGCCCATTTAGATTGATTACGTTCCCGAATCGGTATTCTTCTACTAAAGTGAGAAGTATTGTGTGGGGGAAGATGAAAATTGTTTGTAATGTTACAAACAACCGCTTGTGATGTTTACGACAATATCGCCCCCGCTATTTATTAAATATCTATAACAAAATCAATTAAATAGATAGAATATCAAAACTGGTACGCTTTATGCTTTTACCTCTCTGTCAACACAGCGAGGTGAATTCATGGAACTTCCAGTATTAAACGAACAACCGGCAAAAACAGGTGGCTGCTCTGCGAGTTCTTGCGGTTCAACCGATGATCAGTTAGGTCATTTGTCTGATGAAATTCGAGCCAAAGTGCAAAATCATCCGTGTTATTCGGAAGATGCGCATCATTATTTTGCGCGTATGCACGTCGCGGTCGCACCGGCTTGTAATATTCAATGTCATTACTGCAATCGTAAATACGATTGCGCCAACGAGTCTCGACCGGGAGTCGTCTCGGAATTACTGACGCCCGATCAAGCCGTCAAGAAAACTAAAGCCGTAGCGGCGAATATTCCGCAGATGACGGTGCTAGGCATAGCAGGCCCCGGCGACCCACTGGCTAATCCTGAGCGGACTTTCGAAACGTTCCGCAGACTCAGTGCGGAAGCACCAGATATTAAATTATGCGTTTCAACCAATGGTCTGTCGTTACCTGAATCGGTCGAAGAGCTGGCGAAACATAATATCGATCATGTCACGATTACGATTAACTGTGTCGATCCTGAGATCGGCGCCAAGATTTACCCGTGGATTTTCTGGGAAAACCGACGCATCAAAGGCAAAAAAGCCGCGAAGATTTTGATCGAGCAGCAGCAAAAAGGCCTCGAAATGTTGGTCGCCAAGGGCATCCTGGTCAAAGTCAATTCGGTGATGATTCCGGGGGTCAATGACAAGCATTTAGCTGAAGTCAGTCGGATTGTCAAAGCCAAAGGCGCGTTTTTACACAACGTCATGCCGCTGATTGCTGAAGCTGAACATGGTACTTTCTACGGCGTCATGGGGCAACGCGGCCCGAATGCCCTGGAGTTACAAGCTTTGCAGGACGAATGCGCCGGCGATATGAACATGATGCGCCACTGTCGCCAATGTCGGGCCGATGCCGTCGGTATGCTGGGGGAGGATCGCGGCGATGAATTTACGCTCGACAAGATCGAAACCATGGAAATCGACTATCAGGCGGCAATGGAAAAACGTAAGTTGATTCATCAGGCGATTGAGGCTGAAATGAACAGTAAACGTGCCGAAAAAACTGAAACGTCGTCAAAATCGTCTCCGCTTGAAGCTTTGCAGGCTCGTCCAGTATTGATGGCAGTCGCTACGACGGGGCAAGGCGTGATTAACCAACATTTCGGCCACGCGAAAGAGTTTTTGGTGTACGAGGCTTCTCCGAGCGGTGTTCGCTTCATTGGTCATCGTAAGACTGATCTCTATTGTGGCGGCGATTCGACTTGCGGCGATGGCGAAAGCGTATTGCAACAAACCATTCGTGCCCTCGAAGGCTGTGAAGCCGTGTTGTGCTCGAAAGTCGGCTATGAACCATGGGAAATGTTAGAAGCTGCAGGTATTCAACCCAACGGCGAACATGCGATGGAACCCATCGAGGCAGCGGTCATGGCGGTTTATCTTGAAATGCACCAAGCCGGAAAGTTAGCGGCAGTTGAAATAGAACAACGCGCAAGCGCTTAGGGGAGAAGGTCATGGCTTTGAAGATTATCGAAAGCTGCGTCAATTGTTTTGCATGCGAACCTCTCTGTCCGAGCAAAGCAATCTACGAGGCAAAACCACATTTTTTGATTGATGCGAAGAAATGTACTGAATGCGAGGGGGATTTTGCAGAGCCCCAATGCGCGAGTATTTGTCCGATTGAGGGCGCAATTCTCGACGCTCTGAATGTTCCACTCAATCCGCCAGGCTCATTGACCGGGATTCCTCCCGAAAAAATGGCTGAAGTTATGGCGGAATGGCAAACGCATTAATCCATTATGGCAACCGTGCATTTCTACGAAAAACCCGGCTGTGTGAACAATCACCGGCAGAAGCAACTCTTGCAGACTGCCGGACATACCTTGATTGTTCACAATTTGCTGGAACAGCCCTGGGCCGAAAATCGGGCTAAATTACGGGCGTTTTTCGGAGAATTGCCAGTAGCTGACTGGTTTAATCGCAGTGCTCCGGCAATTAAAAACGGTGCGGTGAATCCCGAATTACTCACCGAACGACAGGCGATCGAATTGATGATCAATGATCCTTTATTAATTCGTCGTCCGCTCCTCGAAGTCGACGGAAGGCGACGCGCAGGTTTTGAACTTGAGCGCATTGATGCTTGGCTGGGTTTATCTGCTGAACTCCCGAACAGCGATCTCGAAACTTGTCCTAAATCGTCATCAGAGCAGAGTTGTCAACCATGAACAAAGTCGTGCTCGAAGAAAATGGCATCCCGAAAGCCGTCGCCTTGTCCGAGCGCGTTCATTGGATCGGTGCACTGGACCCGAATTTACGGACCTTCGACATTATTCTGAAGACCGCAAACGGCACTAGTTATAACGCCTATATAGTGCGCGGCAGCGAAGGTGTAGCGGTGATCGATACGGTCAAAGAAGGCTTTGCCCAGGATTTTTTCGCACGATTCGAAAGTGTTGCTGATTATTCGGAAATTACGGTGATCGTCTTAAACCATCTGGAACCCGACCATACCGGTGCGCTTCCCGAATTGATGCGCCGCGCTCCACAAGCGCAACTATTTATTTCGCAAAAAGCTCAATCGATGCTCAAGGGTTTGCTGAAACAGGATGAATTGAGTTTCACCCCTGTACTAACTGGACATTCGGTATCGCTCGGTGACCGTAGTCTGCAGTTTTTACACACCCCTTATCTGCATTGGCCCGATACGCAATGCACCTATTGTCCCGAAGATGCCATGCTGTTTTCCGGCGATGTGTTTGGTTGTCATTTTTGCGATGACCGCTTGTATAACGATCAGGTCGGCGACTTTCGCTTTTCGTTCGATTATTACTACGCGCACATCATGCGTCCGTTTAAGGAATATGTGCTACGCGCCCTAGAATTAATTGAGCCTTTGCCGCTCAAACTCATTGCGCCGACGCACGGCCCGATACTACGTGATCGGCCGGAACGCTATATCCAACGTTATCATCAGCTTTCGGTACCCTCTTTACAAAGTGAAATTTCTGCGCAGCAAAAAACCTTGTTGATTTTTTACATCAGTTCTTATGGCAACACGCGCCGGATGGCTGAAGCCATCTATAAGGGTGCGATGCAGGTCGAGGATGTCCGTGTTTCGCTGTACGATCTTGAAGGCGGTGAACTCTTGCCGTTTGTCGATTTGATCGAAGAAGCCGACGGCATGATTTTGGGAACGCCGACAATCAACGGCGATGCCGTGAAACCAATCTGGGATTTGCTGTCCTCATTAACGGTTATCAATCTCAAGGCCAAACTCGGCGGGGTATTCGGCTCTTACGGCTGGACTGGTGAAGGCGTGCGTCTCGTTGAGGATCGTTTACGCGGTTTGAAATTACGGGTACCGATTCCGGGACTGCGTGTCAAATTGATTCCGACCGACGATGAAATTCTTGAATGTCAGGCGTTTGGCTTGGAACTCGCTCAGGAATTAATGGGCTTGCGCGGGGCGCGGGTGGTAAATTTTGCGGATTTGGTTTGACGAATTCACCCCTCCCCTTGCTAGGGGAGGGAAACAGAAAATGTCCCCTCCTGATAAGGGAGGTTGGGAGAGGAAGAGGGTGATTTACCAGAATAACTCCGCTTAATTGCGGGTAAATCGATCCACGGACGAATCGTTGAACTCATTGACTTCAGGTCAATGAAAATCGGGAATCGAATCGATTCCAATGCAGGCCGGAGACCGGATTAGGCGAGGGCTTGTGATTTGTTTTTCAATTACTTAAGGAGTATTAACAATGGCCAAAGCGACCATTACATTTGAAGATATTGATGTCACCGTCACGGTGCCGGCGGGAACGCGTGTGATCGAGGTTTCCGAGAAAGTTGGCTCGGCAATCACTTACGGTTGTCGGGAAGGTGACTGCGGAACCTGCATCATGAAAGTCACTGACGGCTGGAATAATCTCAGTGAACCGTCAGTGCTTGAAGACAAGATTTTACGCGAAAACATGGCCGGTAAACACAATCGTCTGGCCTGCCAAGCTCAGGTCCTGGGCGGCGTAATTTCCGTAAAACCTGTTTAACCCGAGGTATTTATTATGGCATTAGTAACTTTTACCAATCCCGATTACCGCGACAAAACCGTTTATGCGGTTGCCGGTAGTCACACGCAGACTGTGCTAAAACTGGCACTTGAAAACAAGATTCCGATCAATTTCGAATGCGAAAATGGCGAATGCGGCACTTGTGTGGTCAAAGTATCGAGCATCGATAAAAAACATCAACGCATGGGCGGTCCATTGACCGAAAAAGAAAAAACCGTGCTTCGTGAAATCGGCAAAGTGAGCGCCGAAGAAATGGAAAAGATGATCGTCGACGATCTACCGTCCGAATGGCGTCTGGCTTGTCAGATGATTGTCCGGGATGAAGATATTCGCGTCGAGTATTAAGTATTTGCTACACAGTCTTAACACTATGTCACACTGGCCTTGAAGCATGAACTGCGTAACCGGTGCGACATTTATGTCGATAAGCGAGGCCACCATGCAAGCATTAGCCATTTCCGCATCACTTCCTGATCGTCAAGATTACTTTGAGACGCTATCGACCTGTAGCGATGGTTCGCTTAACACCGTGTGGTTTGCGCAAATTATCGCGAGTTGGCAGGTCGGCGAGGGCGTATTACCGGCTCGATTGGGTTTGTCTCTCGCACAATTTGAAGGCTTGCTGAATCAACACTTTCCCGGTTATGTCATCGATCCGGCGACTCAATGCGACAAAACCCTCGATTTCAGCCGAATGCTCGAAAAGCAGGATTTAGAACAGCTGTTACGGCAATTTGCCAGTGTTGCCAATGAAGAAACCGAATGCTTAATCAGCATCATCGTCGCCGCTTGTCTCGGCAGCGATCATTTGTGGCAGGATTTGGGTCTCTGGAGCCGTAATGAATTATCAGCGCTGATCCGACATAATTTTCCCGAACTGGCGCTGCGCAATCACAAAGATATGAAGTGGAAAAAGTTTTTGTACAAACAACTGTGCGAAGCCGAAGGATTATATGTCTGCCGCGCCCCTTCCTGCGAAGTTTGCCAGGACTATCAGCACTGTTTTGGCCCTGAACAATAAATTTTATTGAATACTCACCTTCCAAGCCTAGCCTAAGCCCAATGTTGGGCTTCCTTACCTCAGCGTCAACCTACAATTACCCATTAAAGGTACGATTAGAACAAGGTAAATGTCGCGCTTGTTTCGCAACTAACGACACTTTGTCGCATTTACTACAATTAACCGACCAATATCCATAGAAAATTCAACATGATATAAATGGCATGGCATTTGCTATTTATATGTTAAACAACGAGGTATTGAGTCATGAAATCGAGCAAAGACATTGCGGAACTGTTAAACGAACCGGCATGCGAGCATAACAAAAAGGAGAAATCTGGCTGTGCTAAACCTAAGCCAGGGTCGGCTGCTGGCGGTTGTGCCTTCGACGGTGCGCAGATTGCGCTGCTGCCGATTGCCGATGTCGCCCATATCGTACATGGTCCGATTGCTTGTGCGGGGAGTTCCTGGGATAACCGGGGGACGCGCTCTTCGGGCTCGGAGCTCTACCGCATCGGCATGACCACCGACCTCACTGAACAAGATATCGTGATGGGCCGTAGCGAAAAACGCCTGTTTCATTCGATCAAACAATCCATCGATAGTTACAACCCACCTGCCGTGTTCATCTACAACACCTGTGTTCCTGCCTTGGTCGGAGACGATCTAAACGCTATTTGCAAATACGCGACCGAACGCTGGCAGGTACCGGTGATCCCAATTGATTGTGCTGGCTTCTACGGCACTAAAAACTTAGGCAATCGTATCGCAGGCGATGCGATGGTCAAGTATGTAATCGGTACGCGCGATCCGGACCCTTTACCGCCGAGTGCCGAACACGCAGGGTTTAAAATTCACGACGTTAATCTGATCGGTGAGTACAACATCGCCGGAGAATTCTGGCATGTTCTGCCACTACTCGATGAGATGGGCTTGCGGGTACTGTGTACCTTGTCCGGCGATGCTCGCTTCCGTGAAGTCCAGACCATGCATAAAGCTGAAGTGAATATGATGGTCTGTTCGAAAGCTATGGTCAATGTCGCGCGGAATTTGAACAAACAATACGGCACCCCTTGGTTTGAAGGGAGCTTTTACGGCATTACCGATACCAGTCAGGCCTTGCGCGATTTTGCACGCATGCTCAACGACCCGGATCTTACGCAACGTACCGAAGCGATCATCGAACGTGAAGAAACCCGGATTCGCAACGCCCTTGAACCGTGGAAAGCGCGTTTGAAAGGCAAACGGGTGCTGCTGTTCACCGGCGGCGTTAAAAGCTGGTCAGTCATTTCAGCTCTGCAGGATCTAGGCATGGTCGTCGTCGCGACCGGTACTAAGAAATCTACCGAAGAAGATAAAGCGCGAATCCGGGAGTTGATGGGTGAAGATGCCCTGATGATTGAAGACGGAAGTCCCAGAGCCTTGCTTAAAATCGTGCATGATTATCAGGCCGATATTTTGATAGCGGGTGGACGCAATATGTACACGGCACTTAAGGCTCGAATTCCGTTTCTAGACATTAATCAGGAACGCGAATTCGGCTATGCCGGTTTCCAGGGCATGCTTGAATTGGTTCGCCAGCTCGCGCTGACCATCGAGAGTCCAGTCTGGAAAGCCGTGCGTACTCCGATGCCCTGGAAAGTTGTGACTCGATCCCCCGAGCATTCGGAACCAGAATCCGAACCAATCACTCCCGATCAAACCTCGCTCGCTCGCAACGCTGGATAAAAGACTATGGCTGAAATCCTCAAACGCAATAAAGCGCTTTCGGTTAATCCACTCAAGGCCAGCCAGCCGATGGGCGGTTCTTTGGCTTGTTTGGGTTTTGACAAGGCGATTCCGTTACTACACGGATCACAAGGCTGTACCGCATTCGCCAAAGTGTTCTTTGTCCGACATTTTCGCGAACCGATTCCACTGCAAAGCACCGCAATGGATCAAAGCAGTTCGGTGATGGGCGCCGATGACAACGTGATCGAGGGCATCAAGGCGATTGCCGAGAAGTCGAAACCCGCTTTGATCGTGGTTCTGACAACCGGACTTTCCGAAACCCAGGGTGCCGATATCCAGCGAAATGTTCGCGAGTTCCGTGAAAAATATCCGCAGTTTGCCCATGTTGCCGTCGTGCCGGTCAGTACCCCCGATTTTAGCGGCTGTGTCGAAACCGGCTATGCCGCTACCGTTTATGAAATCATTCACCACTTGGTGCCTGATGCGGTAACTGCTAACACCCACCCAGGTAGCCGCCAACGTCAGATCAATGTCTTGGCCGGATCGCTATTGACGCCCGGCGATATTGAAGCGCTGAAAGATCTGCTCGAACAATTTAATTTGCGCCCGGTATTCGTCCCGGATGTGTCTGATTCTCTGGACGGCAGTCTGACCGACGACGACTTTTCGCCAGTTACGATCGGCGGTACGCCGATTTCGGAATTGGCTACGCTCGGTGATGCTTGCGCGACGCTGGTCATTGGCGCTTCATTGCATAAAGCTGGCGAACTGCTCGCCCAAAAAACCGGCGTGCCCTGCCATTATTTTGAACATCTTTATGGTCTGCAGGCCAACGACCGTTTGATTATGACGCTCGCAGAACTGAGCGAACAACCAGTGCCGCTCCGCATCGAACGGCAGCGTGCGCAACTACAGGACGCGATGCTCGATACCCATTTTATGCTCGGCCAATTACGCATTGGTCTTGCCGCCGACCCCGACCAGCTCAATGCCTTGGTCACTCTGGTGCAGGAAATGGGGGCCGAGGTGGTTGCTGCAGTTTGTGCCGCAGCTGCGCCTATTCTTGCCAATATCCCGCTGAACAGTATAAAAATCGGCGATCTCGAAGATTTGGAACAGCTGTGCCGAGAACAGAGAGCTCAATTGTTGATCGGCAACTCGCATGCGGTGACCAGTGCTGAACGGCTTGGTGTGCCGATATTGCGTGCCGGTTTTCCGCTTTACGATTTAATCGGCGCTTATCAGAAAACGTGGGTTGGTTACCGCGGTACCCGTCAGGCCTTATTCGATTTAGCTAATCTCGTGATTAATTTCGCTCATGAAGATATCCCTGTGTATCGTTCACCCTACGCTCAAAAGACCGATACCGAACGGCCCAGTGGTTCACATTCATGTCATTAACACGCCGTATGCACGTAGTGCATCATCATGAACGGAGAATATCGATGGAAACAGCAATCAAGGTAGCCTTTGCCACGACCGACATGCTGCACGTCAATCAACATTTCGGTTCCGCCCGATCCTTCGCGATTTATGCTGTTGATCCGGAACAAGCCGAATTACTTGAAGCCGCTCAATTCGGCGAACTCGCCCAGGATGGCAATGAGGACAAACTCGCCTATAAAATTCAATTGTTGGATGGTTGCGCTGCCGTTTATTGCCAAGCGGTCGGTGCCTCGGCGATCAAACAGATCGTCGCCCAGGGTATTCAACCGATTAAGGTTCATGAAGGCTGTCTGATCAACAATTTGATTACGGATTTACAGAATGAAATGAAGGCAGGACCATCAAGTTGGCTGGCAAAGGCGATTCGACAGAAACAAGGGCCGGATCCGCTTAAATTCGATCAAATGGAAGAAGACGGGTGGCGGGAATAGTTTTCCTATTAGGCTGTAATGCCCTTCCCTAGATGGCGCTTTAAACACACTTTTAAGTCGATGAGCTAATGTGGCTTATCCAAACCTCACCTAACAGGAGAAATTTATGTCTCAATCTGCGCTTGCCGTCGAAGCCAACGATCCTTATATGACTTCGGACGTCGTTGTCGAAATGCTTAAACAACTGCGCGCCCTGGACACCTATGATAAATACGAAGGTTGGTCAGAAGAAAAAATCATCGATCCCTTGGTATTAACCAAAGAACGTAAACGCGAAATTCCGATTATTGGCGACCCTGATGAGATTACCTTGGCGAGAATTAAGGCCTATTACAACAGCATTGCCTCATTAATTGAGAAAAGAACGGGACTGATGGCGGTACCGGTTATCAATATCACTCACGAAGGTTTCGGACGTGCGTTTATTCTGGTCGGCAAATTGATCGTAGTGGATAAAATTCTGCGCGATGTGCATCGTTTTGGCTTTCCAAGTCTTGAGGATTTCTGTACCAAAAGCGAACAAGTGATCGATAAGGCCGCCGACTTGATTGAAAAATTTAAAGAAGTAGCGGAAGCTTAAAGGTGTGCCATGACTGACGACGAATTGAAAGTACTTGAAAAAGAAGTCAAAAAAGCCAAACGCATCGCCAGTGAAAAAGCGATGGAATTGCATGATTTGATCGAAGATCGTTTACCGGATGCGTATGCCGATCTGCCGGGAATCGCCCAGGCTACTTATGATGCCTGTAAAGCCTGGGATGAGTTTAATAAAAAATTGCTCGCGGCCAACGCACAAACCGCTTGAGGAGAACGTCCAATGAGTGAATATATAACCGGCACGACTTATGGCGGCACGGTCTGGACCCCGGCTTACGTTACCGATTTGAATCAGCGCACCTGCATTGGCTGCGGGCGTTGCTTCAAGGTCTGTCCGCGCGATGTGTTCGATTTGATCGAAAAAGATGAAGCACTTAATCCTGAAGATTTCGGCGATAGTTACGGCGATTTTGAAGATGATGACGATAACACCATGGTCATGAGTCTTAAAAATCCGGCAGATTGCATTGGTTGTGAAGCCTGTTCAAAAGTCTGTCCAAAAGACTGTTTTACTCATGAACATAAGGTTGCGGCCTAATAAGTCATGCCATGCCATGCCATGGGATGATGTATTTTTTTAAAATACCTTTTTTGCAACTATCCATTTGGTTATCTTTAGCAGTATAACCCCACCCCAACCCTCCCCTTATCAGAGGAGGGAGCCGAGAATAAGCGCCTCCCCCTGCCAAGGGGGAGACTGGGAGGGGGTGAATATTGCAATTTTGTATGATGGTATTTTTATGTCTGCGGTATCCCTTAGCAATGTGCACCAAATAACTTGCACAGCTGTTCCCTCTCCCTTTGGGAGAGGAGTGGGGTGAGGGGTAAAAATGTTCAAGTTGTTTTGTATTCATTTAACAATCCATTTAGTGGAGCTACGCTATGCCCAGACCCGAAAAACATGTATTTGTATGCACCCAAGCGCGTCCTCAGGGACATCCGCGGGGTTCTTGCGCAAGCAGTGGGTGCGCCGAGGTGATGAATGAATTTATGAATGAAATTCAGAGCCGTAATTTATTCGAAAAAATCGCGTTAACCAATACCGGTTGCATGGGCCCTTGCATGCTGGGGCCTAGTGTCTTAGTGTATCCGGAAGGCATCATGTACGGCAAAGTCGGTAAAGACGATGTTAAAACCATTATCGAAGAACATTTGCTGGGTGGAACACCAGTCAAATCTTTGCAAGTTCCTGCAGAGGTCTGGTAAATGTTAGGTCCGACGGCATTTTTCGAAGAACGGGTGTTATTTCACCCGGAAATACCGCTTGCGGTCAATCAATTGCTGCAAGCGGCCGTAGTCGCAACGCACGACGATCAAAGACAAGCGGAAAACTTATTCAAACAGGCTCATCAACTTGATCGCAGTTGTTTACATAGCTACTTTGCCTTGTATAAATTCTATTTTTACCAGGGTCGCTTAGCTGAAGCTGAAAGTGCTGTCTTGGCTGCGTTAGACGAAGCGGCGCGACAAAGCGGGATGCCTGAGGATTTTCATCATCTGGCGCAGCAGTCTGAACAATGGAACATGTACGCCAGCGAAGTGCGCTTATTTTATCTCTATACCTTAAAAGCGCTGGCGTTCATCAAGTTGCGCTGGCAGCAACTGGATGAGGCGCATTCGATTCTATCGCTGTTAGCAGCGCTGGATCCTGAAGATCGCAGCGGCGCGTCTGTGGTTATGAGTCTTGCCGAAGCTATTTTGGAGGAACGTGTATGAGTTCGACCCTCGAAGCCCATATCGACGCCAAACGAGAATTTGGCAAGGTCATCTGTCAACGCATTGTCGAAAATATTGCCAAACTCGGGTTCCCGCTCCAAACTAACATTCGCATGCCCGATTTCGATGCTGCCCAATTCAATTTGGTGACCGATCCGTTCACCCAAAGCGAGGATTTGGTCGGTTACTGGTACGATACGCGTCAACAGCGTATCGGCCAGATCAAATTTCATGGCGACGGTAGTTTTTACGCCGAATACGATGTCGTGCAACCCCATCCGCGCAAAGCGCAATTTTTTGTCGAAGCAATTAACGCCTGGGGGCATCGAGATACGATTAAAACCGAAGCCAAATTGCTGACCCTTCCCCAATAACACCTGTCGATGACAAATCCTCGCGCACTTTATGAATTGCTGCTTGATCACTGCAGCACCACTGCAAAAATCGATGAGGTGTTGATCGGTTTGGTCTGGACCTTTTGCCGAAACAGCGATCACCGACTCGGACTCGCAATGAGCCCTGCCGTTCCAACTCGTACCTTACCGTGGTCAGGCAACTTAGGCGGCAAAAGCGTCACTGATCTTGCCGCCTGGATTTACGCATGGGAACCTTATCAGGCAAGCATCGCAATGGCAGCGATCAATAGCTGTATCAATAGTAGAACCTTACCGCTGAACAGCATTCCTATCGAATGCAACCCTGACTATCCCAATTTAGCGGTATTTGATTATTTCCTACCGCATTTACTTGGAAAAAAGGTCGTTGTGATCGGACGCTACCCTGGCCTGGAACGCTATCGAGAGCAACTGCAACTGACCGTGCTTGAACAACAACCGACCGGGGAGGATTTACCGGCAGCCGCCAGTGAATTTGTGTTGGGGGATGCTGATTGGGTGTTTATCACCGCCAGTTCGATTCCAAATAAAACCTTTCCGCGTCTTGCCGAGTTGTCCGCTCATGCTAAAACTGTCCTGATGGGGCCGACGGTTCCTTGGTTGCCGCAATTACATGAATTGGGCATTGATTATCTAGCAGGCGTCGAAATCATCGACCCCGAACAACTCACCCAAACCATCGCGCAAGGCGGCGGTGTGCGCATTTTCAACCAGGGTTTACGTTACCGGGTCGCGGAACTGACGCCATTAAACAGTATGGCGTGGCTCAAACAACAGATTGCCGATTGTGCGGCTGAAAAATATCGACTCACTGTCGCGATGAACGATTGGTATGCCGAAAATAATCGCCAACGCTTTCCGGAGTTTAATTTACTGGAACAATCGAATATTCGTTTATCGCATTTGGATAGCAGCTATAAACAACTCTGGGATCAACACGGCCAAGCCTCACCAACTCCATGAATACTGCGACCACGCCTGATTACAAACACCAACGTCTGCTCCTTTTTTATAAAGGCGATATCAGCGCCCTGATGTTATTCGCTCAGCATCAAAACGGCAGTGTGTGCTTTCCCGAGCCCCTGCCGACTCTATCGAGTGCTCTGGAGCCGGAAGAATTTCAAGCACAGAAAATCAAGTTACATCCAGCGCCGCTCCTCAACCATATCCTGAAACAACTCGAACTCGATAACGATTTATTGAAGATTGAAATCGACTTCAGTGAGCAAATCGACACTCCTGATGGCATCGTTACTGTGCACATGGCTCGTTTCATGTTACTTGATCCACCGCATCAATTGATGCTCAGCCGAAATTGCCGCCTGCGCACGCTACCCGAACTTCGCAGGTTACCACCTGCCGAACTTGAATTGCTGCGCCGAGCTTATCAGAGGGTGATGGAGTCCTGAGCATGCATGAGTGGCTACCCATTGGCGCTGAGGACCTCGCTGAATTTGACTCGGCGTTTCCCTACATACCTGATCCTCGCGAATGTATGAGCTGTGGTCTTTGTCTCAAGGTCTGTCCGACCGCCCAAGTTTTTCAGAGCGAAGCCGAAAGTCCGCGGCAACGTATTCGCACGATCAGCAAATTGCTGGTCGAAAATCTCCCGATCAGCGCCGAGGAGCGCCTACACCTCGATAGCTGTGTGCAATGCCGTGCGTGTGAAAGCGTATGTCCCAGTAAAATGCCGTATGGGCAATTATTTGATCAGGCGCAACATAAGACAAGCAAACCTCCATCATTCCTTGCACGAACCGCTTTTCAGGTAATCCAGCATCGCTATTTGCTACGCTGGCTGATGCCTGGATTAGCGCTATATTTAAAATTGGGGCTGCAAAAACCGCTCCGCGCGAGTGGCTTACTCAAAAAAATCGGTCTTGCGAATGCTGAAGCCTTGATTTCAAAACCGACACTGCAGCCATTAGCCGAGTATTATCCGGCGACTACCGAAGCACACGGAACCGTTGCGTTGTTTACTGGCTGTATTACTGCCCATTTCGATCAAGCCACCTTGCACGCAGCCATCAAAGTCCTGAACGCGATAGGTTATGCGGTCAAAGTACCGAGAGCTCAAGAGTGTTGTGGAGCGCTTCATCAGCACAACGGCCATTCGGCAAGTACATTTATTGCAAATAATATTCGTGTATTTAATGCTCTGGAAGTCGATGCGGTGCTTCATTGCACCAGTGGTTGCGGAGCGATGTTGAGCGAATATCAAAGTGACGATGCGGAGGCTACCGAATGTTTTCACAGTCGCCTTTACGACGCCAACGATTTTATTCTGCAGCACTGGCCTGAAACTCTACCGCTAGAAACCTCAAACCGAACCGTTGCAGTTCATGAGCCGTGTAGCCAACGCAATGTGCTTCGCAATAGTCAGACGATCTACGCCTTGTTGAAGAAGATTCCAGGGCTAACGGTTACGCCACTCGCCGACAATCACCTATGCTGTGGTGCCGGTGGCGCTTATATGTTGACGCATCCGGATAATGCTGCCGCGCTAGGCACTTTAAAGCATCAGTGCATTAACTCTACCGCTGCGGATGTTGTCGTGAGCACTAATTTCGGCTGCGCGCTATTTTTGCGCACACCAAATATAAACATCGAGCATCCTTTATGTGTGCTGGCTAAACAGCTATCGTCTGATGTCGCTCGCATAATGCGATAAGATGCAAATAATTTGAGATTGATACGCTTCACTTTTCAGCACACCTATAATCCGTGCACCATAGCAAGTAAATAGCTCTCTGGTAGACATTGCATATATGAAACTTTTACACAATTAGTATCCCTTTTTGATAGTAAACAATTTTTTGTTTCTTCGAGAATATGAATGAGCTATGATGTAATAATTGTGTGCATATATGATGGCATTTTTGAATGACGATCAGAGTTGTAGTTGATACTAATGTTTTGGTTGCTGGACTGATTGGTGGTAAAGGACCAAACCGAGAGATTCTTCGTTATTGCCTTTATGGACACTTACAGCCATTTGTGGGTAATGCACTCTATCTTGAATATCAAGACTTATTGAATCGTGAGAATATACAAGCACTTTGTAAGCAAACATCGGTTGCATTAACAGAGTTTCTTGATGGTTTTGCAGCTATATGTACGGCTGTTGATGTACATTATCTGTGGCGGCCTAATCTAAAAGATGAAGCCGATAATCATGTGATAGAAGTAGCGATTGCAGCACATGCGGCCTATATTATTACAAATAATGTGTCTGACTTTGCTCACGCCGAGCTTAAACGCTTAGGCTATCAAGTTATCACGCCAGAACAATTATTGAGGATACTGAGATCATGAGTACTTTATCTATACGTTTACCGGATGACATGGCTAAAAAGCTTAAAAAAATTGCTCAAGTGAGAGATATTAGTTTGAATAAACTCATGTTTGAGTTATCTGCTCAAATGCTTGCAGAAGAAGAATCTAGGCAGCGTTTTATGGCGGCTCAATTGCGTGGCGATCCTAAACGAGCATTGCAATTGCTGGATGAACTAGACGCTTTAGACAGTGCATCCAAGTAAGTCGACTAATCTCAACGCTGTAAGATGCGTATGAAACAATCTATAGGAAGTGCCGACATGAGGAGGCGCATCGTTCGAGATTGATGCGCTTCACTTCGTTCAGCACCTATAAACTTGCGTAGGTTGTGTCGTACAAGTTAATAAATTCTTATGCCACGTACTTATCATCCAGATCAGCTACTACAGCCTGAGTTTGTTGATAACTCAAAAAATCCTGACAGTCAGCCTCAATCAACATAAAGCCCATTTTTTCTGCAAAACGTTTTTCTTTATCGGTAGGATTTTTGCGCAGGAACCAGCCTTTGGGTTCTTTGGCCGAATACACGATATCGCTCATCACCATACGCTCAGAATCACGATTTAATGGCAGACCGAGTAGCAAGTATTGTTTGTCTTTGCGGTATTCTTTTAGGAAATCGGGAATCGCAAAGCCACCCATCAATTCGGTGATGTAATCGACGTAATCGGCATCCGAGGCGATGTAGTTTGATTCAGGTTTAGGCGTCCCCATCGGCTTGAACAGGATCGGCAACTGTTTATTGACCTGCTCCTGCTCGATTTCAAAATAACTGCTACCGTCAAAGTGATAAATTTTAAAGCGAAAATGGTTGCCGATGACACGGGCAACGCCGACGATTAAGGTATGTTCTTCATCGGCGTAGGTATCCTGCAATTGGGTATCCCGGTTGATATCGATTACATATCTCGGCTTCCACTCGGCTAGCCAATTATGCACGGAAGCGCGCGTGTATTGAGTATCACGATAGGTTTTATCCAGAAATTGGCTAAGGAAATTACGTCCGCGTTTTAATTCCTGATTCATCGCCGCGCGCGGAAATTCGTACATGAGTTTTGGCGCCATCGGTTTCCCGCCGTTCATTGCCAGAATCAGGCTATGACCGTCGGCAGGCATCGGATTGCCGTATATCTTATCTTTAGCATCGAACAGTACTTCGGGGCCGAGATAAGGTATGACTTGATTATTGTATAGACCGCTAAGGATCTCCGAAAAGACTGCGCTGGACATAATAGACTCCTGATTAATAAAAATTTTTGCGTTCAAACAACTTCCCACCCAAGTCGTTTATTTAGACGTTATAAGGACTTGCAATCCAATCTCTGACTACCGCTTCATCGCGTTGCGGTAAATAGGCAAAATCGTTGGCCAGATCGCGGTAAACCGATTCGGCGCTATGGGTTGATACCAGTTTGCCTTTCAGCATGTAAAAAAACCATGCGAACGGGTAACCTACCTGACGATCAAAACGACTCAACACATTGCCTAATGCGCTGCCTTTCTTGCCGGCAAAATCTTCGAGGTGGGGCAGATGATTGACGTGGGTATTGATCAATTCGACGTTGACGATCTGTTCACCGAAGCGTCCGGTGTGTCGATAGGGACGAATAATCCAGTCATTGGACATTCGATGTTTTTGACCGGCACTACTGCGATTCCAGTCGTCCATAAACCTTTGCACCGGATGTTCACCGGGATGACGTTCATTGATGACTTCCATAAATAATTTGACATCGGTTTTACGCCGATAGGTGTAACGCGAATGCCCGAAGCAGAAACTCTCAATGCAAAACGGCTGCATAGGATCGATAAATTCCTCTAAATCCTCCGGTGGATGCAGTTCGTCGACGAGCATGCGATCAGACACTTCGTGGGTCTTATCGATCTCGATCAAAGTAAAGTCTTCGGCCCGGTCACCCGTCTGTACCACGAAAAATAGGGTTTTACCGGTTTGTTTGGTGGCAATCAGCTTTTGTTCCAGACTATAGTCAATCAGCGTGTGTAGATTTTGTCCGCATTCCAGATAGGTGCGTTCGACCCACTCGATCAAATCGTTGGCGATCCGTTTGCCGTCCATATCGACGACGCCGCCCAGCTTGTACCATTCGTCACCGACGAAGACCAAGGTCAGCGGAAAATCAGGAATTAACTGTTGTAATTTATTGAGTAGCAATTCATCGGTTTGACCCGGAATGGTTTTTTTACAACATTCGGTAATGTCTTGTCCGGCAAGCACTAAACGTGATTCAGTCATGATCGGAATCCATGGCGTTGGTTAAACAACTCAGACGTTGTTGCGCTACCTCGCGCACATCTGGTTCGGGATCGTCAAGTAGGACGCTAAGTTCCCGGATATCGACTTTTAGCGCCGCGTTGTAGCGCACGACCCAGTCTTCATCGCGTAAAAACATGACGGCATCTTCGCAGGACATCCGTTCGGCGACGACTCTGCGGACGTTAGCCGAGGGGTCGTGAGCCATCAGTCCGAGGCTGACTTCCGGTAAACGTCCAGCAACGCAGATGCGCACTTCTTCGTCCTCATCCTTGATAAAACGAAACAAACGACCGACCGGTAAGCGTCTGGCGACCATCAGACGTACAATGTAATCGAAGTCTTCGGCGAGTTGTTCCAGATGCTCAAGATCGATGCGATCGGCGACTGTCATGCGTACTTCGCGGTCAGGATCTTGTAACAAGCAAGGAAGTTGCGAGGGCGATAATCGATAGGCGACCGCACGTCTGACCACTTCGTCTTCATCATTAATCAAGGCGCCGAGCTCTTTTTGCGGTGCATAGCGCACGGCAATCGCCCGACGCTCCCAAAATTTGTCGGTTAGATACCGGCTGGCATAACCTGGATTGACCCGAAAAAACCGATCGATTTGGCGACCACTTTCGACAAAGATACAAGTGTCGCCGGGCATACAGCGCCCCATTAGCAAGGTTTTACCTCGAAAGGGACATAAACTGCAGTCGGCGACCGGTAAGGAAACAGGGGGTGGAGTTTCATCCATAACCAGCACCCTAAGCGTCAATCACTTCGGCAACCACGACACCTGTGGCATCCTGATAATCGCTGGTCAATTTCAGACAATGCTCGCGGCCATCAATCAGATAAAGATTAAAACCAGAACTTTCCAAAACCGGCTGAAGATTCGGGATGTCATCTTCCATGCAATAGGTAAAGTGTACCCCCGGATTTTGACTGCGCAGGGTCGTCATCATCGATTCGTCAAGCGTATTAGCTTGAATCGTTTTCGCAATAAGGCTTAATTGTTCCTGGGTAATCATCTGAATTGCTCCTGTTTCGGCATCACTTGAACAATACGTGAAAAAATGGCAGTCAAATAGGGTGGGCCGAGGAGCGAGGCGCATCATTCGCGTGGACTTTTCTCGAACGATGCGCTTCGTTCCTCAGCACCTATGCATGGCGCACCTTATCACGTTTAATCATTTTATGAGGGAGGAGCATTTTGACATGACGGCTATCTCGTACCGTTACGATCCAAAAGCCCCTCTCGCAAAGGGTTTGTTCAAAGTAAGGCCAAGTTTTGATTTAGGCGACCAACGGTAGAATACAATTGTCGACTGGGCAGACTTTGACACATTGCGGTTCGTCGAAATCACCGTTACATTCGGTGCAGGTTTTTTTGCTGATTTCAAACACAACCGGACCTTCTTTGATCGAATCGGTTGGACAGACCGGTTTGCAATCACCACAGGAAATACATTCTTGAGCAACAATATATAAAGCCATGATGGCCTCCTTAAATTTATAAACGTTTCGCTTGCAGGGTGGTTGGAATCTTGGGTGGAGCATCTAGTAGTTCAAAGTAATACTTCGAACCATCACCTAAGACCACTTCGCCTCCCCATTTTGTAGGAGTGTCGAATTCAAGCGATTCGATGGTTTCTTCAAGGTCTTTTTTAGCGACATAAAAAAGTAATTTTCCATCTTCGCGTTTTCTGAGCATGACGCTGGGCATAGGATTCTCCAGACAAATAAGAACAAACGAGACAAGCAAATGTCGGGTTAAACTTTCGTCTAACCCGACACTCTCGGTTTAACCGGCTTTAACGAACGAGATCGTAGTTGTAGTCGGTAGTACCCATGCCGCGGGTGTCTTTATCCAATTGCTCCAGCACTGAGTTCACCAAAGTCGTCAGGATGTACATCGCACCTTCATAACCTAAGGTGGTCATACGGTGTAAATGGTGACGGTCGAAAATCGGGAAGCCGATACGGATTAACGGCACTTCAAACTCTTCACCTTTGTACAAGGTGTCGCGTTGAATGAATTTGCCATAGGAATTACCGATCATGAAATCCGGTTTGTTAGTAAACATCAATGAGCGGAAGTGCCAGAGATCGCAACCAATATGCACGGTGGCATTTTGACCGTAAGGCGAAGCTTTCAAGACTTCTTCACAAGCTTTTCTCCAACGTTTATTGGCGTGATTGACCAACACATCAGTGACTTCAGCGCCCAATTCGAGCAGGAATTTAGTCATGCCTAGAGCAAAATCAGCATCACCATAGAGTGCGAACTTCTTACCATGCAACCAAGCATGCGAGTCGGTCATCATATCGACCAAGCGACCGCGTTCGGTTTCCAAGGACTTTGGAATCGGTTTGCCAGTGACTTCGGAGACTTTCATCAACAAGCTATCGGTCCATTCCAAGCCCATTGGAATATCCAATTTTGGCACATCGTGTTTCCAGGTCGTTTGCACGTATTTCTTGGTTTTTTCAAGCTGCCAAGGTTGCAACAAGAAAGTAGTTATACCATTCGGCGCATCTTTGACTTCATCCATGGTCGTTCCACCAGCATACATGCGAAATTGACCGTCAGCCGGAGTATCAAGAACTTCGGTCGGATCGCTAAGCATAGTGTAATCAACGCCCATTTCTTTCATCATGCGATGAATAACGCGGAAGTTACCCAAGTAAGTTTCAAAGCCTGGCACAAAATTAATTTTGCCGTTGGCACCGACTTCTTTACCTTCCATATAATTGAGGGTGAAGTAGCGGGCAATACCTTCGAACATATTATCCCAGCCAGTCGTGTGACTGCCGACAAAGCTTGGCGTATGTGCAAACGGAGTCGGAAATTCCTGCTCGATATAACCTTCTTTCTTGGCGTTGTTGATAAACGCATTCAAGTCGTCACCGATAACTTCGGCCATACAGGTCGTTGACACCGCGATCATATCGGGTTTGTAAAGTGCTTTAACATTTTCGAGGCCAGCGAACATATTTTTCTGGCCACCGAATACTGCCGCGTCTTCAGTCATGGAGTCGGAAACGCAGGCAATCGGTTCTTTAAAATGGCGATTGAAATAAGTACGAAAATACGCAACACAGCCCTGTGAGCCATGAACATAAGGCATGGTTTTTTCGAAGCCTAACGCACATAATACAGCGCCAAGAGGTTGACAAGCTTTGGCAGGATTGACAGTTAGTGCTTCGCGGTTGAAGTTGATTTCTTTGTATTCAGCGGATGTGGTCCATTGAAACACTTCATCGATTTTTTCTTGCGGATGACGTTCTTCGTAGGCTTCACGTTTGTTGGCCAGATTTTCCTTGTATTCATCGGTACGAAACAAAGGGTAACTGGCTTGGATATTGTCGACTTGTTGGCTCATGATTTTCTCCTAACGCACCACTAATCTGTGGACAGCGTATAGATGGGTTGTGGGCTTTGCTATGCGCAAGGTGGACACCTTTTCAATGTCCACCTGCAGCATCATCGTGGGTGGAACAACTCCACCCACTTAACATTGGTAACCTTGTAACGCGTTAGGCAACCGCTTTGACTGCTTCACCTTCAGCGGCGTCTTTTTTCCAAGGGGCTTTAATATTTTTCCAGCACGGATTGTTGATCGTCATATCCATATCGCGGGCAAAGATCGCAAAGCCATCGTAACCGTGATAAGGGCCTGAATAATCCCAAGAGTGCATTTGCCGGAATGGAACGCCCATTTTTTGGAAAATGTATTTTTCTTTAATGCCTGAGCCAATTAAATCCGGTTTGATTTTTTTGACGAATTCTTCAAATTCATAGCCGGTGACATCATCATAAAGCAATGTGGCGTTGCCCATTTCTTTGATGGTCCGATCATAATCGTCGTTATGGGCGAATTCGTAACCGGTACCGACGACTTCCATGCCTAAATCTTCATAAGCACCAATAACATGGCGCGGACGTAGACCACCGACATAGAGCATTACACGTTTGCCTTGCAGGCGTGGTTTGTATTTGGCGATGACCGCTTCATATTCGGCTTCGTAGCGTTTAATTACACGTTCTGCGCCTTCTTTGATAGTATCGTCAAAGTGAGCCGCGATTCTGCGTAAAGACTCAGCGATTTTAGTTGGGCCGAAGAAGTTGTACTCGATCCAGGGAATGCTGTACTTTTCTTCCATGTGACGCGCGATATAGTTCATCGAACGGTAACAGTGAATTAAGTTTAATTTCACTTTCGGGGTTTTTTCGATTTCTGCAATCGTGCCGTCACCGGACCATTGGGCGACCACGCGCAGCCCCATTTCTTCGAGCAGAGTTCTGGATGACCAGGCATCACCCCCAATATTGTAATCGCCGATCACCGCGACATCGTAAGGTGTCGTTGGGAAGCTGTCGTCGCCATCGCGATTTTCTAGAACCCAATCGCGAATTGCGTCATTGGCGATATGGTGACCCAAGGACTGCGAAACGCCGCGGAAACCTTCACAACGCACTGGTACGATGGTTTTGCCGTGTTCTTTGGTTTTGACTTTGGATACCGCTTCGATATCGTCGCCGATCAAACCAATCGGGCATTCGGATTGAATTGAAATGCCTTTGTTGAGCGGAAACAGGACTTCGATTTCATCGATAATTTTAGCGAGTTTCTTATCGCCGCCGAATACGATATCTTTTTCAGTAAAGTCGGAGGTAAAATTCATGGTGCCGAAGGTATTCACGCCAGTGGTTCCAACGTAATAGTTACGTCGTCCCGCACGCGAATATTGACCACAACCGACCGGGCCGTGAGAAATATGGATCATATCTTTGATCGGTCCCCATACCACCCCTTTGGAACCTGCGTAAGCACAACCACGGATGGTCATAACGCCGGGCAAGGATTTACGGTTTGAGGTAATACATTTATTGGCCTTTTCAAGACTTTGATCGTTGACAGCCAAATGTTTGGCGCGGTCTTTTTGGGCTTTTTCGGGATAGACTTCCAGCACTTCCTGAATAAGCGCTTCGGTCTCTTCTTTGGTCATGGCTACCATGATAATATCCTCCTAATGTCGTGGGTAATCTCCCAACGAACAGTTTTGGGAATGCGAGCGGGCAATGCAATCATGCCCATCAATTTTGAGAATGTTAACGGTGGGTGCTTAAGATAGCACCCACCCATTCAGCTAACGGTTAAGCTTCAGCAGCTGCGGTTTGGCCG
Source organism: Methylococcaceae bacterium (assembly GCA_947505105.1). Classification (GTDB taxonomy): domain Bacteria; phylum Pseudomonadota; class Gammaproteobacteria; order Methylococcales; family Methylomonadaceae; genus SXIZ01. Next base: position 27,164 of record CANNKG010000046.1, read on the forward strand.
ACGATACTTTCGTCAACTTCTTCCATAATGCCGAATTCCATCAACAAATCTTCCAGTTCGTCCATCGTAATAGGCGTTGGGATAACCAAGTTTTTGTTGTTGATGATTTTATTGGCTAAATCTCGGTACTCCTGCGCTTGTTTAGCCGTTGGTTCATACTCGATAACGGTCATACGACGGATTTCAGCACGTTGTACAACGTTATCACGTGGTACAAAGTGAATCATGTGAGAGTTCATCTTAGCGGCCAACTGCATGATCAATTCGTCTTCACGCGCAGTTTGACGAGAGTTACAGATTAAACCAGCTAAACGAACCCCGCCGGAATTTGCATATTTCACAATTCCTTTGGCGATATTGTTGGCCGCGTACATTGCCATCATTTCACCAGAGCAGACGATGTAAATTTCTTGCGCTTTGTTTTCACGAATTGGCATCGCAAAACCACCGCAGACCACGTCACCGAGTACATCGTAGAATACAAAGTCTAAATCTTCAGTGTAAGCGCCCTCTTCTTCCAAAAAGTTGATGGCGGTAATTACACCACGACCTGCGCAACCGACTCCAGGCTCTGGACCGCCGGATTCAACGCATTTAATATCGCGGTAGCCAACTTTCAATACATCTTCCAGTTCTAAATCTTCCACGCTACCCGCGTCAGCAGCCATTTGCATAATGGAATTCTGCGCTTTAGCATGAAGAATCAAACGTGTGGAGTCAGCTTTAGGATCGCAACCAACGATCATTACTTTTTTACCTAGTTCAGCTAAACCGGCTACTAAGTTTTGAGTCGTGGTAGACTTACCGATACCACCTTTACCGTAAATAGCACATTGACGTAATGCCATGATCTTCTCCTCTGTGGGGCGTGTTGTTAATGACAACTTAGTTATTGCAAAGGGTATGCCAACGTATTAAATGTATCTATATATATGATTTATAAAGTAAAAAAACTATTGTGGTGAGATTTTGTTTGGTCGGATACCCAACATTTTGTGAGGCTATGTCGGGTAGCTCACAGGGCTGACATCATCTGGTCGTGTTTGCGATTATCCAGTGAAATAGGTTGTACCGCAGGAAAGAGGCGCATTATTCGCTTGGAATGTTCTCGAACGATGCGCCTCCTGACGTCGCTATGTAGTTTGCGCACCTTAACGAGTTGACAGCGTTCAGTGGCGCCGATATTGCGAGCTTCGCCTACGATGCCTTCGGGCGTAAGGCCATAAGATGCGCATATAGCCAGATGGGCAGCTCGATAAGATACGCATAAAACAATCATATAGGATGTGCCGACGTAAGGAGGCGCATAACTCGCGATCGATGCGCCTCCTTACGTCGGCACATCCTATACACGCATCTTATGGTCTTGGGCTCGGTTCTGGAACTTAGAAACTCCGCCCAAGCCACCACGGTGCAATATAGCTACGATCCTTACGGAGGCACCACCGCCAGCGTCGCTAGCACCAATACGGTAAAATATACCGGTAGGGATCAGGACTTGACGGATTTATACTATTATCGCAATCGCTATTACAAACCTTCGGTCGGGCGGTTTATCTCGGAGGATCCGATTGGGTTGAGTGGGGGGACGAATCTTTATGGGTATGTGGGGGGGGATCCTTTAAATCTCATTGATCCATTGGGATTATTAAACAAGGTTAAAGTTACTGTTGGTGTATTAAACGGAGCAAATGCCATAAGATTGGGGTTACAGGCAAAAGGCTTAGCATTTGCGAGTGTATTTGCATTTGGAATAGGACAACCACATATTGGAATTTCAGCAGCAGCTTTGGCAGCTTATCGCTCAAACTCAGCAAAATCGGCAATTAAACGTGGTGGAAAACAAATTGGAGAAGGCCTTGCAGAGTCTTCTTGCAATGCTTCAATGCGAAATTTACTGGGATTATTGCCTTTCGGTGATAGATTTGACGACGCTGATGAGCCCCTTCCACTAGATATTGATCTGATACAAGGACTAGGCTGTCGAAATACGGCAATTTTAGTCATATTTTAATTCCCCGAATTTATGACTTCGGCTAGTTTTAAAAATAGTGCTGTATTTAACTGATAATAGATGCTAAAAACTATCCTCGTTCAACTACAGCTATTGTTTAAAATCA
>CANNKG010000047.1 GCA_947505105.1 Methylococcaceae bacterium
AGGATGTCGAGGAGGTGATGAAAAAACTTAACCATCGACCACGGAAAAGCCTTAACTATAAAACACCTCATTCAGTCTTTTTTGCAGAATCTTTGCCGAAGGCCGCATGACAACTAGGATTGCACTTCGGAGTTGAATCCGCCAATTAATATTATTTGAAATCAAAACTGAAATCGACATCGAGTAATTCAGGAATTTTTTCGGCCTCCACCGGTACACTAAATTGATTGCCCTGAATCAGATAACAGCCCATCCCAAATATCGCAATCGCCTGATCACGCGTTTCAACGCCTTCTGCCACCAGGGTATAACCTAATGCATTCGCAAGACCAATAATTACGCCTAATAATAAGGCGGTTTGCCGATTTTCGAGTACATCATCAATAAAGATCTTGTCGATCTTCAAGTAATCCAACGGTATTTTCTTTAATGAGGCTAGACACGAATAGCCCGTGCCAAAATCATCAATAGTGATTTTAATCCCTAAGGCGCGAAGTTGATTGAAGACCTCCAGATGCCCTTCGGTTTGTAAACTGCTTTCAGTGATTTCAAGTTCCAAAGAACTTGCCGGAATGGCGGTTTCAAGCAGTAATGTTTGAATAGTGTGAATCAGCGTAGGCTCTTGAAAATGCAAAGGCGCAATATTCACCGCGACTCGTAGAAAAGGTAAATTCGCATGGTGCCAAGCCGCAATCTGATGACAAGCCATCTTCAAAACCAAATTGCCTAAATCAACAATTAAGCCCAACTGCTCTGCAAGAGAAATGAACTCAATAGGTGGAATCAATCGATCAGGGAGTTGCCAGCGAACCAGCGCTTCCATCCCCACGATGCGGCCGGTCTGCATAGAAATTTGGGGTTGGTAGTGTAAAACAAACTGTTCTTTCTCAAATGCGTCACGCAGCATTTGCTCTTTTTGCAAACGGGCTATCGCCAAATTTGCCATTTCAGCGGAATAAAAGACGTAACGTTGCTTGCCGGTTTGTTTAGCGTTGTACATCGCCGCATCAGCCGCCTTCATTAAGTCGATCTCATTGGCGCCGTCCTTAGGATAGATTGCAATCCCGATACTCACCCGAGGCCTTATCTCTTCTTCATTAACGCTCAGAACTTGGTTAACACTTTGCAAACAACGCATCGCCACTTCACCCACCGCCGCTTCCGAATGAATATCCGTTAACAACAAACAGAATTCATCTCCCCCCAGACGCGCGACAAAATCAATGTCGCGCACCACATTTTGCAAGCGTTCCGAAATAGTTTTTAAAAATTGATCACCAACATCATGCCCAAAACTATCATTAATATCTTTGAAACTATCCAAATCAAGAAAAACAAACGCAAACCTTTGATTTCGCTGATACGCAGTACGGATCATCATTTCGATTCGTTCGTGATAATAAGTGCGACTCGCAAGACCCGTGAGTGCATCAAAATAAGCTAGACGGTGAATTTGCTTTTCACTGACCTTACGATGGGTAATATCTTGAACAATACCTTCAATAACACATTTGCCCTGCTCATTTAACCTAACCAATTCTTGAATCACAAACAGCGAACCAGATTTTGCAATCTGCAATTGATATTCTATAGAATGCTCCAAGTTGCTATAAGGTGCCGTGATAATCATGTTTTTAACGACTTCACGATGTTTAGGATGAACCCACTGAATGAAAGCTTCCAGAGTCATTTCAAAATGGGCTAAATCTATCCCGCACAGTTCCGCTAAATTTTCAGAAATTTCAAAATAATCCCGCAATGGATCCCATCGCCAATAACCGAGTCTCGCCATGCGTTGCACCGAACTAAGTTGCTGTTTGCTTTTGCTGAGTTCGGCAGTGCTCTGGTTAGTACGTAAAACATAATCCAAACGATGAATCAAAATCGAGTAATTGACCGGTTTGACAATAAAATCAGTCACACCCACCTCAAAAGCGTGATTGACCGATTCGATATCATTCAGGTGCGTAACCATAATCACCGGAATATCTGCCAAGTCGGCTCGACTTTTGAAATATACGCAGGTTTCGAAACCATCGACACCGGGTATGATGGCATCCAATATAATCAAATCAGGCCTATGGACGCTGATTTTAGCTAAGGCTTGTTCATAAGCACTGGCTTCATCAACTTCGAATCCAGCGGTCTGAATCATAGAACTGAACATCCGGCGATAACTAGTGTCACCATCGACCAATAATACTCGTTTTTCGGCTTGTCGACCTTGCCCACAAAACCGAGACTGCTCAGCATTCTGATCCGCAGAGTCGGTTTGATCGCGCAACCCTTCTGGACACGCGGAACTTTGTGGTTTCAATTTATCCTGTAATTGGGTGATTTCAGTTTTATAACGGGTGAATTGTTCGGAAAACTGATTAATGGCGTGCGTTAATTGGTCAATTTCGTCACCAGATCTCGGGATTAAACCTTTACCATCTTCGCCCTTAAAGATGGCGATAGTAACGGAGATTAAATCCCGAATCGGTCGAGTCAAGCGTCGGGTTTGCCACATAATCAAAATCATCATAGGTATACTAACAATAAAAAACGATTACAACGGTATCTAAATTAAACCGATGAATCTCTTCCGCGATATTCTGCCGAGATATTCCGAGTCGGATATAACCAATTAATTGACCCGAAAGCTTCGAATCAGTGCTTCCCATCACTGGCGCAAGAATATCCAAATAGTTTTGATGGCCGCTCAAATCTTGATAATAATGCTCATCTGTTTTCGACAGCGCAGCATCAAAATCGGTCTGCCTTGGTAACGGGAGTAAAGCGAGTTGCTGCAGATTTTTTATCAGCAGAATTTGCCGATCCTTACTATAAATAACGACATAAGCAAGATTAGTGTGATTTTTGATGCCTTGTAACGATTGTGTCAATATCGCCTGATTTTGAGCAATAAGCCCATTTTCACTGATTCCGGCAATGATTGCAGCGAGTTCATGACCCTGCTGATCAAAACGGTTGGAAACATGCTGTCGATACTGCCAGATACTATAACCACTTGTCATCATTACGTTCAGAATGATGAAAAAAATCATCGTCAAATTATATTTTGATGCTATCGATCTCATAAAAATTATTGGAGTAGTTTCGGCATTCAACTAAGTAACATGTATGAAATAATTTGCACAACAAACTCCTTTTCCTTCTGGAAGATAGCTGGGGAGAGGGAAGTTAACCAGCTCAAGTTATTTAGGAATGAAAATAAAATAACTCGTACAAAACGGCTGTTTACGCGCCAACTTAAGTCATGTAGGTGAGATTCGGTTGAGTGAATAAGGTATATGCCGCATTCACCAGAGGAAAGCGCATCATGGTGGACGTGCTCTCGCCTATCTACCCCCTTTATTTTGTTTAAGTTATTTTACTTTCATTCCTTAGTGCATACTCCTAAAGATAGCCTGAGAACATTTATAGAAAGAGTCACCAATCCTGATCGAAGAGTGAAAATCAATTTTGGGCATTTTGGATTCGGCCGCAAATGACTCAGTGTATTAACTCTCTCCCGAACCCTTCCCAATGGGGCGAGCGAGCAAATACGGAAGTTATTTTTGACAATATCCCTTCCCGACAAAGGCATCCGTCAGAACTGAGCCATTGATCTTAAATTGAGAGCCACTTAATAACCTATTCTTGGTGCATCGATAAAGCCGTTTACAAATCTACAATAGCGACAACGAGAAAAGGACTAGTCAGCGCCTATCATGCTTAGATTATGAGCTCAGTCGCGTCTGCACCAACAAGTTAAGCCGCCCAATCATAGAAATCAGGGATCAAAGTAACGCTATGCGTTTATCTTATTGTAGTTTTATTTATGGGAATTTCAATTGTTATCATTAATCAATAGTAGGCTCGGATAAGGATGCTTAACCAGTCAACACTAAAATGACAAGCGTCGCCATCCGAAGCAAGGTTACATCCCTGTAAAGCCTAGAGGTTAATAGTCCGTTCAACACCTTAATCCGTTTCATCTTTTTTATTGGACTTTAATTAATTCTTTACCATTAGAATCGAAATGACAGATACCAGCGGCAAAATAACTACAATCTTTGGATTGTTCGATTTTTGCACCCTTTGGTGTTAGTTGGATGTTAAGCGTACAAAAATGTCTTTCACCTTCCATTTGTCGTTTCATCACTAACACACTGTCATTTTCACTTTTAGCCTCGCCAGCAATGTCTGCAGAACATGGATGCTTGCCTGCTTCGTCAGCATTCGGTTCGAAATCAACATCGGCGCTAACTTTGATATCTTCAGCCAATTTGGTCACTTTTAAATGGTAGACATGATTATTGTCACGCAACACATAATGATCGGTGGCCGCAAATGCAACTCCATTTACCAACAGCATTACCGCCAAAAACAGACTCTTTTTCATATTAGCTCCTCAATTATTTATATTTTAATAGACCGAAAGGCATGCGCAAAATTGCAAACCTGATCTTTAAGTTTACGGTTTGACGCACTCAACCTTATGACAATTGTATCGTATCGGGCGCTATTCCCCAACGACGACAATCGTAAAATTATTCCTAATTAAAAAGCTGACTCAATCAAATAAGCTGATCTTAAACCGATGAACTCGATTATAATTCTCCTAGCAAAAGCATACGATTCGGCTTCAGTTTACCAATCAGCCATTCGAATTTCATTGACGACCAATATGGGGAAGTTATGGGTATCAGCATTCAACATTTGTTATTGACTTTAATTATCATTATTTTGGTGTTTGGCACTAAACGTTTGAAAAATGTCGGAGCCGATTTGGGCGATGCCATTAAGGGGTTCCGCAAAGCGATAAAAGACGGCACTGAAGAACAAGAAAGTAAAGATCAGAATATTTCTGAACCCAAAGTAACACCAAAAGATCAGGATTAAACAACATTATGTTTGAAGTAGGCTTTTCAGAATTATGCATGGTCGCGCTAGTCGCTTTGCTCGTGATTGGCCCCGAAAAGTTACCTCGAATTGCGCGCTTGACTGGGTATTGGTTAGGTAAAACCCGCACCATGGTTGCTAATGTGAAGGCTGAAATCAAGGCCGAGCTGCACGCGGAAGAAATGCGACAACTCCTTGACGAACAAAGTCATATCAGTGACCTACAGCAGTTAATGCATGACGGCGAGCAAATTTTGAGCGAAACCAAAGAAGCTACCCAGCAACTACTCAAATCAGAACTCGATAAACCTGAATAACAAGATTTACAAGTTCTGATAGTCAGGATCAAATATTTACGTATCGGATTGAAACCCAACCTCGGCCTGCGCTAGCGGCAACACCATCCTGATCCGGCAGCCTTTTTCTTCATTATTAAACGCCTGTATCGTACCGCCATGAGTGGCGATAATTTCACGGCAAATCGCAAGCCCCAAGCCTGTCCCGCCTGCTGCCGTCCTGGTTTTACTACTTTGAACAAATTCATGAAAAACTGTTTCAAGCTCACTTTCGGGAATGCCAATACCCGCATCAATCACTTCCAAAGCGATTGCGGGCCTCCGAAAGTCGTCATTTTCCCGTCGTCCGTTTAGAACCGCAGGCATTGCAACGAGTCTGATTGAACTTTCTTGCGGTGAAAACTTGATCGCATTGGATAACAAATTCCGAATCACCTGCATAATTCGATGCTCTTCACATTCCACCCTTAATCCGGAAGCTACTTCTCGCATATCAATCAGAATATTTTTTTGAACGGCAAGAATATTGATTTCATTGACCACTTTACGAACAAGTTCCAGCAAGTCGTAAGTTCCTAATGTTAAATGCAGCTTACCGGATTCCAGCTTAGATAGATCGAGCAAATCATTGATCAACGGCATCAATCGTTCACTGCTGGTCACGATACACTCGAAATAGTGATGCAATTTCGCTACCGAGCAATTTTCCTGTTCGGATTTTCCCATTCCCAATTTACCGAACGATAAAATTGCATGCATCGGGGTACGTAATTCATGAGACATATTCGAAAGAAACATTGATTTGGCACGATTGGATTGCTCAGCGATTTCTTTGGCCTTCACCAAATCCTGAGTACGAACTTCCACCAACTCCTGAAGGTGGTCACGATGATGTTCCAATTCGAGATCGGCCAGCTTGCGCTGAGTGATATCCTGAACCGTGCCGATAATTCGGATAGCCTTTCCGGAGTCGTCAAAATCAGCTTGCCCCAATACCGATACCCACCGCTCCGCTGCATCATCACCACGAATAATTTTGAATGCTTGATCGAAACGACCCTGTTGCTCAAGCGTTTCCAATATTTGCGCGTGAATTTGCGCCAAAAATTCAGGATGAATCAAGTGCTCCATACTTAAGAAAGTTTTGACAAAATGCTCGTCAATTCCCAGTATTTTGTCGAGCACCTGAGAACCTTGCCATGTTGCGGACTCAACATCCGCAATATAATGACCCAGATTGGCAACCTCCTGAGCTTCCTGCAAAATACGTTGATTTTCACGCAATGACGTTTCAGCTTCTTTACGTTCTACCGCAATGGCAATTAATTGGGCCATATTTTTCATGAACTGCAAATGCTCGACATCAGGAATTTTGCTGGTTTGGTAATAATTTACAAATACACCCAACACTCGTCCATCGGAAGCCAAAATGGGTTCCGACCAACAGGCCCGTAAATTACATTGTAACAATAGCTCCTTAAATGAATGGGAAAATTTCGCCGTGGCAATATCCTCAACAATCACGGTTTTTCTATAATATGCGGCACTGCCGCAGGCCCCAACATTTGGCGCAATTTCTATGCAATCGCGCGCGCGACTATACAACTCGGGCAAATTAGACGCCGCCGCAATTCGAAGACAGCGCTGTCTAACATCGACCAATAGAATCGAACAGAGTAAACCCGAATAGAGTTGCCCGGCATTGGTCGCGATTAAATCAAGGATGGTTTCGAGTGGATAGCCCTTGGCGAGTGCCTCCAGCACCATACTACGACTTTCCTGCTCACGCTGGAGATGCAAGCGTTTATCAATTTCCTGATTGAGCTGTTGATTGGTCAACAACAAATCACGGGTTTTCAAATACACCATTTCTTCAACGCGCTCGGTTCGACCAGTTAGCAATAATAAGCCTAATCCGGTCAGCGCACACAATAACAGCCCACCAAACAACAACCACCACAGACTATTTGAGCGCTGGCTATAAAAGAAGCTTTCCGATGGCTGATACTGCAAGATCCAGGTCTGTCCAGCCAACAAGAGAGGTTCGGATTTATTGAGATGAAAATAATTAATTTGTTGATCGAATCCTCGGGGCACATTGCTGAATATCAGCGTTCCCTGCGACTCACGAATCTCCAAAAATAATCTTACGTCAGTGAGCAATTTTAAAATATCACTCACATTAGTCGCCAAACTGAAGGAGGTCGCCACAAACCCCCTAAAGTTCGCTTGCCGTTGTTCTAGCGTCTGCAAAGACTCCTGTTTCTGATACAACGGCGTCAAAATACTCAACTCGGAAGCATCAGCGTCAGGCTGCAACACCTCGGCGTTTCGAGTGACAACTACTTGGTTACGATTGATTGCATCGTTCAATAATTCTCTCAGTGCATGAGTAGCAATATCAAGTCCCAGAACTTGTCGATGATCCTGATAAGATTCAAAAAAATAAATCGGAAAGTAGCTATCACGTATTGGTGCCGGTTGAAGCCGCCCGGATTGATCATACTCGCGAATATTAAATTGCTGGGCTTCTAACTCGTGGCGTCTGGCATGGGTAATTTTGGGCAGCCATTCAATGGTTTTGACACTCGGAAACCCCGCCAAAATCGAACCCGCAAACTGTTTAAACTCATCCGGATTTACAAAACCTGAACTGGCATAGAACGCCTTGATAATTTCATTAATTTTGAGGTGAGTATCCAGTCGACTTTGCAATTCATCATGCATCGATTTAACTTGGGTCTCGAAAAGCGCATTAATCCTTAATCGCTCTTGACGAACGTTATAATGAAAAATACCAACCACAATCAATAAAGCACCGATCAATGGATAAGCGACAAAGCGTCTTCTAGCTCGCCAAAGCTTTCGAGGCTTGCCAATGAATAGCAGCAGTAAAGGCGCAAAAATAACGACGCCAATCACGTCTCCTGCCCACCATATCGTCCAGTTACTTAAGAGTTCTTCAGTTTTGACAATATTTCTGGCATATAGCGAAGCAATCCCGATGGTCGACGAAACCGTGCAACACAACGGAGCAATCAATAACATCAATCGAAAAATTTTGCGATCTTCAATCAAAGGATCATGTTCGCCAATCAGGCGGTTGATTAACTGCGCCCCTATCCATGCCTGTGCCATCCCGCCAATACCCGACAGAATGGCGATTCCAAGCGAGCTTAACGCCTTATCCGGCGAAGATAAATCCAAAAAGGAGTAGAGTTGCGCAGCAAGCGCGCCAACAAAGACTCCGGGAATCGCTTTAGCACCGTAGGTAAACAACCCGGCCAAAGCGATACCGGCTGCCGGCCAAACGGGACTGGCTTGACTAGGTGGTACCGCTAGCTGGATACCGGCATACCCCCCGATAAAGTAGGCAACGGCTAAAGAGACATTGAGGAAAATTAAAGTTCTTAAGTTTTGCATGGTTCACTCTTGCTCACCAAATAAAGCCAAATGAACCATCAATGATTGAGAGGTTCCTGAATTACAGCCGACTCGGAACTTTCGAAGGCTCGACTCGTTAAAAACTGTCTTAAAAACGGAATGGTCAATTTACGCTTAGCCGCGAGCGAGGCTTGATCCAGAGAATCCAGCAAGGCCCATAAAGAGGGTAAATCGCGCGCATAGCGGGTAATTAAATATTGGCCGACTTCTTTACTCAGCCTGAACCCCAGTAAATTGGCCCGAAAATTTAAAGCCGCTAAACTGTCGTGATCGGTCAACGCTTCAAGTTTTAGCGTCAACCCCCAGTTCAAGCGAGTCTTTAGATCACTTAATTCAATGGTCAGGTAATTCGGCGGCGTTGAAGAGGTTACGATTAATTGCCGGTCCTGATCTCGATGCCGGTTAAAAAAATTGAACAACGCCAGTTCCCATTCCGCATTACCTGCCAGGGTATCAATATTGTCAAAACAGACTAGATCAATCGATTCCAGCCCATCTAAAAGTCTGACAGTGGGCAATTGATGATCAGTAAAACTATAGCTGAAGGTAGTCAATAAGCTTTCGTGTGCCAATTGACAACAAGCGTTTAAGAGATGGGTTTTGCCAACCCCGTTCGATCCCCACAAAAAAATAAACTGTTCCTGATGCTGCTCAATCGCATTTTGGAGATGAGTGACAACTTCCTGATTGGCACCCGGAAAGAAATTATCGAAGGTTTGTTGAATCTTGTATTCGAACTGGATCGGAAGTTGCTCGGCCATCAGGAATTAAGGTTTTTGGAGACGAATCACAATAATGGTGCTCACGAACAGCATTAAACTGAACAAAACCTCTAACCCAGCTTCGAGGCGTTCCACGGGATTAACGTATACCTCCACCGAACCATGCATAAAATAAGCGATGCTCAAATAGGCCATCCAGGCGCAACTTCTCGATTCCGCGCGTAAAAAGCCCCGCAGCGGCAACAGCAGCGGCCCAACCGAAATTAATAAGATCAGCGCGATCGGAAATTTGGTCGATGGATAAAGCACGGTATTCCACGCCATCAGCAAAATAAATAAGCCGAAAAATCCGCTTAACGCAAGCCCATGATAAAAAGACGCTTGTTTAGGCATGGATTAGGCGAGTTTATGTGCGAGAGTCGCAAGTCGCGCACCCAATGCTTGGCAAATAGCTTTTTCGGCTTCACTCAATCCATTGGTTTGGGTCGACAAATGACCTGGACCATAAGGCGAACCGCCACTTGTCGTTTCGCGTAGCGCGTGTTCAGTGTACGGAACCCCGGTAATCAACATGCCATGATGCAACAACGGAAGCTGCATAGACAATAAAGTACTTTCCTGGCCGCCGTGCATACTGCTGGTTGAAGTGAATACGCCAGCCGGTTTATTAACCAGCGCGCCGCGAAACCAGAGCGAAGTCGTGCCATCGAGAAAATATTTGAGCGAGGACGCCATATTACCGAAATGAGTCGGGCTGCCTAAGGCAAGACCATGACAGTTTTTGAGGTCGTCCAGCGTCGCATACGGCGCTCCTTGCTCAGGAATCGCAGGCGCAGTTTGTTCGCAGACTGCCGAGACTTCCGGCACGGTACGCAAAATGGCTTCGGTATTGGCAACACTCTCGACGCCGCGCGCAATTTGATTGGCCATCAACGCGGTCGTGCCGTTGCGGGTGTAGTACAGAATCAAGATATTCAACGCTGTTTTCATGCTCAATCCAGAATTGCCAACACAGTTTCAGGTGGGCGCCCCAGCGCCGCGCGTTCTTGATTGACGACCACCGGGCGTTCAATCAATTTGGGATGATCGACCATCGCTTGAATTAACGCCGCTCTTGAGAGCGAAGCATCATCCAGCCCTAATTCTTTATATTCGCTTTCCTGACGACGCATCAATTCGCGCGGTTCAAGTTTCAATTGCGAAAGAATTATGTCGAGTTCTTGAGCGGTCGGCGGATTTTTCAGATACTCGATAATCTCAGGTTCAATCCCGCGATCCGTCAACAACTGCAGGGTTTGACGGGACTTACTACAACGCGGATTGTGATAAATCTTTACACGCATAGTTTAGATTCTCGGTAGGGTAAAACGTTATAATAGCATTTTTATCCAGCTTCCTGTGGCCTAGACAATGCAATTACCCGATTTTTCCAGTGTGCGCGTATTAGTAGTTGGTGATCTAATGCTGGATCGCTACTGGCATGGCGCGACCTCCAGAATATCCCCCGAAGCCCCGGTTCCGGTTGTGCATGTGCAACAAAACGAGCAACGCGCGGGCGGTGCCGGTAACGTCGCGTTAAATATCGCAGCCCTCGGCGCCAAAGCGACCCTGATGGGCTATTGCGGCAAAGACGAGGCCGCCGGAGCCTTGGCCGATATTTTAAAGGCCGCTGGTGTTTTGTGCGTCTTCGAAGCGCTGGATAATTTTGCAACCATCACCAAATTGCGCATTATGAGCCGGCATCAGCAATTGATTCGCCTGGATTTTGAAGACGGTTTTCATGATTTAAGCAGCGAACAATTACTCCATCATTACGATGCCGAACTGGCGCACGCGCAAGCCATCGTGTTATCGGATTACGGTAAAGGCACCTTGAATGCGGTCCAGGATTTTATCGAACTTGCCCGACGCCTCAACAAGATCGTCTTAGTCGATCCGAAAGGCCATGATTATCGCCGCTACCAAAACGCCACGATCATCACGCCTAATCTGAGTGAATTCGAAGCTGTCGTCGGTGCTTGCCACGATCAACAGCAATTGATCGAAAAAGGCATGAATCTGCTAAACGAATTATCGCTCAAGGCACTGTTGATAACGCGCGGCGAACACGGCATGACCTTGCTCAGCCACGACGCTCCGCCCCTGCATTTACCAACTCATGCGCGTGAAGTATTCGATGTGACTGGCGCGGGCGACACCGTAATTTCAGTACTGGCCGCAGCCCTGGCCGCCAAAAAATCACTTGCCGATGCAACGACCCTGGCCAATGTTGCCGCGGGCATCGTCGTCGGCAAATTAGGTACCGCCACTGTCAATACCGAGGAATTACATGATGCAATGTGCGCTCCCCGCGCGCCGCAACGCGGGGTATCGGCATTGGCAGAAGTGTTAAAAGCAGCCGCTCAGGCGCGCGCTTCGGGCGAAAAAATTGTGCTCACCAACGGCTGTTTCGATATCCTGCATCCTGGACACATCCGCTATTTGCAACAAGCCAAAGAGCTCGGAAACCGGCTGATCGTGCTGGTCAATTCCGATGCCTCAGTACAACGCTTAAAAGGCCCGACCCGCCCTGTCAACAATTTGGAATACCGCATGGAAATGCTTGCAGCACTCGAATGCGTCGATTGGGTGGTGCCGTTTGAAGAAGATACTCCGCTGCTGCCAATCGAACAAATCCTGCCCGATATCTTGGTTAAAGGCGGCGATTATACCGAAATCAGCTCAATCGTCGGCTCAGCTACGGTTTTACAAAACGGCGGCGAAGTGAAAATTCTGCCGTTTGTGGACGGTCACTCAACCACGCGGATTATCCAAAACATCAAAGGGGACGCCCCATGAATAGCGCGTTCATCATGGATCGAGCGCGACAATATTGGTTGTTAGGCCGCTTCGACAAACCGATTGGCATTTTGATCTTACTGTGGCCAGCACTTTGGGCTTTATGGGTTGCCAGTAAAGGCGAGCCGGATTCATTGGTATTGACAGTCATTTGCGCTGGCGTGGTGGTCATGCGCGCGGCCGGTTGCGTGATCAACGATTATGCTGACCGCAATTTTGATCCCCATGTTGAGCGCACCAAGCTGCGCCCGATTGCGGCAGGCAAGGTCAGCCCCAAAGAGGCGCTAATCTTATTTACCGTTATGTGCATTAGCGCGTTTGGTCTGGTATTGCTACTCAACGTCTATACGATTCTATTGTCATTCATCGGCGCGTTTCTTGCCGCCAGCTACCCGTTCATGAAGCGTTACACCCACCTACCACAAGCTTATCTCGGCATGGCTTTCGGCTGGGCGGTACCGATGTCGTTCTCGGCGCAACTCGACGACATTCCACTGGTCGGCTGGCTTATGTATCTGGCAACGATTCTGTGGGCCCTAGTTTACGATACCATGTACGCGATGGTTGATAAGGAAGATGATCTTAAAATTGGTGTCAAATCGACCGCCATTTTATTTGGCCGCTTTGATCGGCAAATTATCGGCGTGATTCAAGTGATCATTCTGGGTTTATTAATTTTGATCGGCCAGCTTGAAGAATTGACGTTACCCTATTATCTCGGCCTAGCCATCGCTGCCGGATTATCGATCTATCAACAAAAATTGATTTTCAAACGCGAGCGCGCCGCGTGTTTTAAAGCCTTTTTAAACAACAACTGGTATGGCTTCGCGGTGTTTATGGGCCTGTTAATCAATTATCTCTAGCACCGTGACCTTAGCCGCTCTGCCACCCTCACCCGATAATTGCTGCGCCATTGTGGTCAGCTATCATCCGGATACCGGGTTTTTAGAGCGCTTGGACCGGATCGGACAGCAATTCAAATGCGTTGTAATTATCGATAATGCTTCTACGCTGGAGGTTCAAAACCAACTCCAAGCCTATTGCGTATCAAAATCGCTCACAAACATTAGCCTGATTCAAAACCCACATAATCTCGGTATCGCCAGCGCGTTGAATCAGGGCATCGATTACGCCCTGAAGCATGATTTCGAATGGCTGATCACCTTCGACCAGGACAGCGTAATTGAAGCAGACTTACTTGCGGAACTCATACGCCTTTATGCGCTAGCGTCAGATAAACCGGTATTACTTGGTTGCAATTATTTTCACTCGGCACTGAACAGAGCCGCCATTGCGCCACGCGATGCAAACACGCTCGTTGAACGCACCACCCTGATTAGCTCCGGCACCCTGATCCGAAGCGATTTATTCAAACAGGTCGGAAAATTTCGTGCAGATTATTTTATTGACTCGGTCGACCATGAGTTTTCATTACGTGTTCGGCAACACGGTTTTACCTTATGGAGCAGTACACGCGTCCTGATGCGCCATTCGATAGGCAACCACTCTACTTCGAATCGCCTCAAACCATTTAGAATTCCACAGCATTCGGCGCTGCGCAAATACTACATTACCCGCAACGCGCTGGTCACCGCCGCTCACTATGCTCGGCAGGAGCCACTGTGGGCGTTTAAACAACTGGCTCGTTTGACGATTGAATTCATCGCCATCATCCTCTATGAACCAGCCAAACTTCAGAAAATAGCCGCAATGGGCCTCGGCATCAGTCACGCCATTACAGGCCGCATGGGAGAATTGACCTCACCGCAATGGGTAACAACCAGCACATGAGCAATCAACCAAAAACTCCATTGCTGATTTTCGGCGTCTATCCCGAATCGGAAGGCTACCCGAACATTAAATATCGGCTTGAAGATTTAGCAAAGCTCGAACAATTTTCTATTGAAACCTTACATGTTCCGATCTGGCCCGACACCATTTCGAATCAACCAAAATCTCATCGACTCAAAATCGCTGGACGATTTATCACCGCGCACCTGATCGCGTTGTACAAGTTTTGGCATCTGCCAGACAAAACAAGAGTCTATATCCCTTATCCAGCCGTTTTACTCAGTTTTTTGATGTCTTGGATCCCCAAAAAACATCGCCCCAAACGATTGCTGCTTGATGCGTTTATCTCGCTGTACGATACCATTTGCTTGGATCGAGCCCTGCTTACCCCTAAGCACCCGCTGGCAAGGGTTTTGTTTTTGATCGAACGGCGCGCCTACCAATTCGCTACTCATGTCATCGTCGATACCGAACAAAATGCCGATTTCTTAAGCCAATTATTTAAGCTGCCGCGTGAGAAATTTGTCGCCATTCCGTTGTCAACCAATGAACACAATCTGGCCGATCCAACTTTGGCAAACACTGACAACCAACCCGGTCACGAGATTTTATTTGTCGGCACCCTGATTCCGTTACATGGTGTTGAAGTAATTCTGGGAGCGATCAAATTATTAGCCGATAATCCGACTCTGCAATTCAAAATCATCGGCAATGGTCAGCAAGCGCCGTTAATCGAAGAATTTATTCAAACCAGGCCTAGCAACCTGATATGGATCAAGGAATGGCAAAGCCAAGCGCTCTTGTTTGAAGCTATTCGAGAAGCCGATCTCTGTCTCGGCATTTTCGGTAGTACCTCTAAAACCCAGAGGGTCTGCCCCCTCAAAATTTATCACTACGCGGCTTGCGGACGCCCAATCATTACCGCCGAAACCGACTGGATGCGCGCCAATGTCGCCAATCAAAACACCCCAACTTTTGTTCTGATACCACCCGGCTCCGCCGAGGAACTCGCAAACGCAATCAACAACCTAATCGCACAGCCCAAAACAATCGAACATTTAGCTCAGGCAAGTAGAGAATTTTATCGGGCGCACTTATCGAATCAACGGTCCATCCAACAGTTAGTCAGGCTTTTTGATTCACTTGAAGAGAGATCATCTTAAATGACATAGCGTCATCGTTTAACTAACTTACTGATTTTTGCTATGATGAACCTTTAAAATTTATTATCGGAAATAGTCATGAGTGACGAAGACGCTAAAAAAGTCATCGTAGTTGATTTAGAGATGCCGTTTCTTTCCATTGTGGTGCTGATGGTAAAATTAGCCTTGGCTTCGATCCCCGCCATCATCATCTTAACCACCATTTTTAGCCTGATATCCAGCATGATGGGTGGTCTATTGTTGCCACGGTTTTGAATACTTACATTAACTCAATCCTAAAACAATAAGTCATTACGATGTTACGTCAATTAGTTATCATGCTGCTTGCTCTGACGAACTTACCCAATGCTGCCGCAAAAGATGAAGTATTGTGTAATGGTAATGCCAAACTGAAACAATATGAGGGGCTTTGGGTATGGCCTAAACTCAATGCGGCTTTACAAAAATCACGTTCGTGGAATACCGCTTTAATGCAAGTCGATACTCAAATTTCTTCGGTTTTTGTGCAAGATCAGAAAGTCGCGGTCAGTTTCAACTGGCATGAAGGAGACGATAGTGGTAATTGCATTCGCGTCAACGCCGGAAAAGTCTGGGTGCAAATAAATCACCAAGCAAAAAAATGGCAAGGACCTTTGATAGCAACGCCAGTGCGGGACCTTGAACAGGAGGGGGCTTATTATCTCAGTCAGTTTTTCACCGGTTGCTATCACAGCGACAATAATGAACGCTGGTGTCTATCACCCACTGAAATTACGATCGGGTCTGAAAAGATTCCTGCCAAACTGCAAATGGATCGTTCGGAAATGCCCGATTATGGAACGCCGATAGCTGTTGAAGGCAAGAATTTACCATTTTTGATTTTTGTGCCGCGCAAACAAGGCTGGGCAGTATTTCAAGATGACTGGGCCAGTTCGGAGACGCGCGTTCCTGTTGATCCCGATAAAAGTAAACCCTGGCACATTCTTTCGAAATGATTTGCCCTGAATTTACTGATTGCCATGTAAAAATCCGTGTTACAGCCAACGCCTAAATTACCGTAACAACAATACGTTTGAAGCATGAAAAAACCAAAAAAAATTAAAAATGTCGGACTAAGCCCAAAAGAGATCGAGGTTGGCTATTTATATTTCACGACTGCAAACCAATATCGCGCAGTTCTGGCAATGAAAGGTGAATTCCTAGTGTATGCACCGAGCTCTGAAGGCGTAGAACCACTCGGTCCAAATGCAACCAAAATGCCATTTGAAAACTCCCCCTTCAAAAAATGCCAAACGGTTACCTTCGCCAAAAAGGATTATCAGGTGTTTGAATTTAATGGCACTCAAGCAATAAAACATCAACTGAATGAATCACAGCTAGCTGAAGCAGTTGCTCAGTGCAATGCGAAGCTAGCCATAGCGGCATTGTTAGCGGAATAAAGAAATCCTGACCGATTTTCAACTTCATATCTGCTATATAAAGTATGGCAAGGGGTATTATTTAGCTTGGCTATAACGCCCGTCATGGCAAACTAAGTTGCCATCAATAAATTCATGCTTGGTGTTTGATGACAATTCAAAGTTTACATAAACATTAACACTCAGTTTTTGACAATGATGTTGTAAGGTTATGGCCTTTGTTCCTGCAGGTGTCTTCCTCAATAATGACATCGATATTAACTTCAAAACAACGAGCTAAATTAAAAGTCGTACCTCAAAACTTTACCGAACCGACCCACTATTTTTGACAGGGTACCGATTGCTGAGCAACCCGCAGCGCTTCCTTACTTAGAGATTTTGAAGCGTTGTTCATATAATTTTTCGTCCCACTTAGAAACGTCCAGATACTTGTCGTCGGCGTTAATGAAGCAGCTTTGGTGGCGCCTTGCATCAGAAAAAAATTGGCAGTATTAATCTTAACCTGCAACTGAGCCTCCTTGACAACCGCGATTCTGTTCTGGATATTGCCACTCGAAGTAGGTATCGGAGGATTTTTAGCACATTCAGCTAAAGCGTCTAATTCAGCCACCAATTGATTATGATCTTCGGAAATCTCGACCGCACTCATCACGTTAAGCATATTCCCGCCCACCTTTGCAACGTCTGCCGCGGTCGTCCCAAAAGCGCTATTCACGAGAGCTTCTAACGCATTCTTGCCTCCCGATTTGAAAACACTTCTGACCATTACGACCAGAGACCCCGAGTCAACACTGTTAACAATTTTAGGATCGACGGCCAAAATGCGACTTGCTACGTCTTGAGGTAGCGCCCGATAGGGGATTGCATACGAAAAATCAGCACTAAAATCTTCAATGAAAAATCTATTATAAACTAATGAGGAATTGAGATCCGTCGGACGAGGTTGCAAACTAAGTGACATTTCCACTTCTGCTCCAAAACTAAAGCGCTGCCGATATTTAAGTTCCGAATCGCTCACACTGAGCAGTTCGAACTGTGAGGCAGCAATCATGGCCCCACCCTCGCCATTAAATAATTCGCCTTGTCGATATTCATTCAACTTCAACAATAATACCCCATCCGATTGAGTCATAAATGTCAAATCCGCCTGCAACATCATGACACCATAGGTGAGCTTGGGTAGAAATACCATGGATTGAGTCGAATTTCGAACTAGAAAAGCGCTATCGGCGTTACATTGACCTCGATCTTTTACGCTATAACTATCAACTCTATAGATCATCGAACCATCGGTTGCTGGATAGCGCTGTAACTCAGCCTGAAATAAGGTGTTGTTAATATTAAGTTCGGGAATATGCAGTTGTTGGAAATCCGGACTCAATATTGCTGCACATTCAGAGGCCGCAATGACGTTTTTGATTCCCGGAATAAAAAAAACTATAACCGTAATTAACGTCAATATGGCTCGATTGATTATCATCATCTTGATTCTCCAGGCGTAAGCAATGTCTGTCATCATGGGTTTTATGGTTTTTGAGTAAGACAGGTAAATGAATGATGGTTCATGTTATGCTCCATTGAGGCACTCGTCAATTATTGACTTACTAGAAAACTCACTTGGTGTTATCGTGCTATTAAACTACGATAAAATCACCGTAATCAAATTTTTGTTCCTTTTATTTAAGATAACGTCCGAGTTCTACTCATGTCCCCTGATATATTCGCATTTACAGTAAGCGCTCTCTTAATTCTGAGCTATTATCTCTATTTAAACCGCCGTTCTCGCTTCAAACCCAATTCCTGTGTTTATTCCCTGAATGCCACAATTCGTGAATTGTGGGTCCACATGGTAATGCAAAGTGACAAAAAAGATATTTTGGCTATCCAAACCCTGCGTAATTCACTGATGGCTGCAAATTTCATGGCATCGACCGCCGTGCTATTGATTATCAGCAGCTTGAGTCTGAGTGAAAAAGTCGGCGAATGGGCGGGGCAATTTTATTCCTCAAGTATCAACCATGACATAATGATACAACTGTGGCGGATTAAATTGGGCTTACTGCTGTTTGATTTTTCGGTCGCATTCTTCTGTTTTGCAATGGCGGTGCGATTTTTCAACCATGTCGGTTATATGATCAACCTGCCATTAGACGAATCCAATCATCCACTGCTAGCCAAGCAGACTATTGCCTATTTAAATAGAGCGGGAATTTACTACACGCGCGGCACACGAACCTTCTTTTTTAGCTTGCCGATCATTATGTGGATTTTTGGTCCAGCTTTCCTGATGCTGACCAGCCTGATTCTGGTGGGACAGCTTTACATTCTGGACAAAGTTTCAAAATAGTACGCAGTCAGTCGTTAAGTGTTGCCGAACCCGCTACAACTGCGCCCTAACCCAACGCACAATATCAGCCTCTTGCATTGCTCCCGAAACTCGACTAATTTCCCGACCGGCTTTAAACATAATCATGGTCGGAATGCTCCGAATCTGGAATTGCCCCGCAAGTTCTGGCTCTTGTTCGGTATTGAGCTTAGCCAAACGCACCTCGGGCTCCAATTTCTGCGCCGCCTTGACAAAAGCCGGAGCCATCATTTGACAGGGTCCGCACCAGGGTGCCCAAAAATCAACTACTAGCGGAATGTCACTGCGAGTAAGCTGCGATTTAAAATTCACCTCGGTTAATTCGATAGGGTGACCGGAAAACAAGGGTTGTTTACATTGCCCACAGCGCGGCTGTTGAGTGAGGCGTTCAGCCTGAATTCGATTGACGGCCTGACACGCGGAACAGACCAGATGAAGAAAATCCATAGATTTAAACCATGAAGTTGATATTATCCAAGGATATAAGGCAGAGCCTCCAGAAATCAACCAAGCCGTGCATAAAACTTTTACTCCTCCGATTACGAGACATCGCAATCGGGGAGTAACGCGCTTACGCTATTTTATTTACCCACAGAATGCTGTTTAGCATCCAAAACCGGCCATAGGCTGACTATTTTGATTACCGCCAAGCCACACAGAATATAAAGCAACGCCGCACTCATATACATCGGCAAGTATTGCATCATGTCCTGCACATATTGCATCAAGGTTACCTCGGCAGAACGGCCAGAGAACCCGTAATAACTCATGTTGGAAATCATAAAGGCCGCACTGGTCGCAAGTCCAGCCAAACCTAAGGTCGTTAATAGCTCTTTTGCATGAAAATCGTTGACAGTTCCGCATTCCCGACCAACAAACCACATGACCGCATAAGTCGGAATCAAGAACACGTAGGCCGGAGAAATGCAGGCATCACTGACGCCAAATTGACTGATCGCCACATAGTCGAGCAGCCCCGCTTCCAGCAACAAAGCCGCAAATATCGTCATGCGACGATTCAATAGGCCCGCCAAGAAAAACACCGCTAACGAGGCGTCCGGTAACGAAAAAGCATCACCAAAATGATGCACCCGTGTCAAATCCATCAAGGCGACTAAGCCGATCATTAATTTATGAGTAGGTAAAGTCATAAGGTTTTCTCCAAAAGTTATTAGTCAAAGCGTGATGCTTTAATTCGTATAATGAATCGAAAAAAAGAAATTTCGATCCGCAGTGTTGTAAGTATTAACGGTTTGATAATTTTTATCCAGCAAATTACTCAGTTTGGCGTTAATCGTCCAATTTTTATTAATATGATACGCTGAGCGCAAATCTACCGTAACAAAACCTCCCACTTTAATTTTATTTGCCGCATCGTCATAACGATCGCCCATTGCAAGGACCTGCGTCCCCACATCGAAATCGCCGTAACTTCTGGACAGATCAAAATTCAATTTCTGTTCGCTGCGCCGCGCCAGCCGCTTATTGGTTTCACGATTCTCAGGATGCATTAAATTCCCGGTTAGCTTAGCATTCCAACCGAACAGATGCGTGCCGATTTCAGCTTCCAAACCATCAATCTGCGCTTTACCAATATTTTCAGCTCTAAAATCGTAAGTCACAGGATTCATCGTCGGAATAATCAAATTGTCGATATCGGTATGGTAAGCGCGCAATTCCCAGTTTCCCCAGTCGTGTTGCCCGAGAATTCCGGTTTCAACCGATTTCGATTGCTCAGGTCTCAAATTAGCATTACCGTAATTCGGATAATAGAGATCATTAAAAGAGGGCGACTTAAAGGCATTGCCGAAATTCGCTAATACACTAATACCATGCTCCCACTGATAGCGCCAACCGACATTACCGGTTACATAGTCGCCAAAAGCCTGATTTGTATCCCAGCGCAGTGAAGCGGTCACAAAATGATGATCGAACAACTGACTACGCAATTCGCCAAAAATACCGCCATCGTAACGTGAACTTTCGCTGTAATCGGTTGAACCGGAAACCTCATCGACGCGATAATCTCCGCCTAACAGTAATTTATGCTGCTCAGTCAGCGTAATTTCATTCAACCAACTGGCATTCCAGCGCGAAGTATTAAATCGGCTGTCGAAACTTTTATCATGATAGAAATTGTCGTTATTATCTTGGCTCTGTCCAAAGCGCAAGGTGCTGCGCCAATTATCCAGAATATTCATACTGCCGGTGATACCGGCGACTTGATTAATGAATTTAAGGTTATCACCACCATAATTGGCATCGAAAGCACTTTTACCTTCCGAATGCATAAAAAAAGCTTCGATTTCTGCTGAATTATCAAAGCGATGTCCGACCTTAGCATTGACCGAGGTATTGTTATAACCGTCGTGATCGGGTTGAAAAAAACCATAGGGTCCGGGGACTTCTTGACGAGCACTAAAACTCTCGGAATCGATATTCGATGCGCCCACACTGTACCAACTATTATGCCACTTGCCGCTGATATTGCCCGCTTCCCGATGCGTTGCAAAGGAACCACCGCCGACATCAAGGGTTATAGTCGGTTTATCCGCTTGCATCCCTTTGCGAGTAAAAATTTGAATTACGCCACCGATCGCTTCCGAACCATAGAGACTCGATTGTGGGCCGCGAATAATTTCGACGCGATCCACCTGATCGATTGGAATAAATTCAAACGGTGAGGTTCCGGCTGTCGCCGAGCCGAATTTGATACCATCAATTAAGACTAGTACTTGATCAGAATTGGTGCCGCGCAGAAATAAGCTGGAATTGGTGCCCATGCCGCCACTCTGAACCAGATCGGCACCGGGGGCGATTTTTAATAAATCCGGCAAGGTCTGCACTTGCAAACGCTCGATGTCTTTGCGCGTATAAACGGTCGCCGCAGTTGACAACTGATTTATAGGAGTTTCGGTCCGGGTTGCGGTCACTACCATTTCAGGTAGTTCCAGAGCTTGAGTCGCGAATGTTGACTGGGCCTGCAATTGGGCATGAAAACCCGCCAGCAGGATTGAACTGAAGAGATATTTTTGCATGAAGTTCCTCTGCGCCGCCCGCGCATACTGAGTAAAAAATACCGCGGCAAGGGAACACGAGAAGAACGGCACGATAATGCCGTTATTTTCGCAAAACAGCCCTCCGCTGTACCGAATACGCTTTTAGGCCGGTCTCCGGGCTCATAAGGGGTTTGCACCTGAAACATCGCCTTCCCGTGAATTCACAGTGGCTTATTTGATGTTTCTTTACTTATATACCGTTGCGGGGGCAGCGTCGGCTTGGGTCAAGACCTTACCGACTTCCCGTTTAACCGAAACATCAAGATGTCTCGGAACC
This sequence comes from Methylococcaceae bacterium, assembly GCA_947505105.1. Lineage (GTDB taxonomy): Bacteria > Pseudomonadota > Gammaproteobacteria > Methylococcales > Methylomonadaceae > SXIZ01. The sequence continues at coordinate 22,243 of CANNKG010000047.1, forward strand.
TGAAAGCAAGTGCGCGATTATAAAGCGTTAGCGCAATAAAGCAACTATAGATAGAGTTGTTGCAGCAATTCTCAATTTGAAGCCAAATAAAGGTGTCAGGAAGGATTAAGCGAAGCGTCGGATGCATGGATGCTGCAGTCAAGCCCCCGTAGCTGAATTTACGACACTCTTCGATTAACCCTTCCCGCCGCCAGACTGTCCAAATTGAGAATTGCAGAACCTCTACGCGGTTAAGATAGACAAATTTTATAATTTTCTAAGTTAACCTATACATAACTTACTATATTTACTATATTTACTATCTCCCAACTTGCCTAGCAAGATGTTCTTCTTCACTGCCACCCAGAGAAGGTTAATTATGAATAACAACCTAAAACCCTCAGTACCATTAATAGCGATATTAGCTGTAATGGTTAATTCTTCTGTTCATGCTGAATCATCTATGTCCGCACCATGGCTTGATCCTTACGATTCTGAACGCTGGCAACCCAGCTCTTCACACTTGATAAGACCCAAGCTCCTGCAAACGCTGACCTCAATCGATACCACCAATCGAACCCAAGTTAAAAACGCTTACAATCAATATTATGCGCCCCCTATACCTGCAATGAATTGGACCGGCAATATCAACAATTGCCTTCCGGGAACCGTTTCCACCGAATTCAAAGAATGGACCATTTCACGCGTAAACTATTTCCGGGCAATGGCGGGTTTACCAGGCAATATTACCTTAAACGAAGTTAACAGCGCCAAAGCTCAGCAAGCGGCCTTGATTATGGCAGCGCAACATGCCTTAAGCCACACCCCACCCCCGACTTGGGCCTGTTACTCCGTCGAGGGAGCAGAGGCGGCGAGCAATTCAAATATTGCGCTGGGCTTCGGATCGTCGAGCTTCGATGATGTTGTTCCTGGCTATATAGATGATAAAGGCTTGGGAAATCAGGCAGTTGGTCATCGGCGTTGGATTCTATATCCGCCCCAAACCAATATGGGCGTAGGTTCAATACCTGTAAACGTCAATCAATGGGGTGGAAATGCTTTATGGGTTCTGAGCGGCTTCGGGGCCCGTCCATCCACCGCTGAAGGCACACCGTGGCCACCTCGCGGATTTGTGCCACTCACTCTGTTTCCAACATCGAATCGCTGGTCATTTTCCTATCCATCGGCGGATTTTAGTACGTCTAGTGTAACTATGAATGAAAACGGCACACCAGTTGGTGTCAGTGTAGTATCACGAACCGATAACGGTTTCGGGGATAACACCATTGTGTGGGAACCGACGATTACTTTGACTAAAAACGTCCGTTACGATGTCTCTATTACTGGGGTATCAGGCAATAGCATTCCAACAACATTCGCTTACACCGTGCAACCGATTGATCCAGCCGACCCCACATCGACACTTAATGATACTAATGGTGACGGCAAGGCGGATATTCTATGGCGAAATACCACCTCGGGCGCAATTTACTTATATTTAATGAATGGAACGAGCTTTAGTAGCGCCTACGTCAATACGGTTGCTGATCCGACGTGGCAAATCGTGGGTCGTGGCGACTACAACGGCGATGGTAACGCAGACCTTTTATGGCGTAACAGCCTAAGTGGCGTTAACACCCTCTATTTATTGAACGGCGCAACTATCAACAGCGCTTATGTCAATACTGTCTCGGATCCTACTTGGCAAGTTGTCGGCAATGGCGACTATAATGGCGACGGCAAGTCCGACATCCTATGGCGCAACAGCGTTAGCGGAGTCCTGTCCATGTACTTGATGAATGGTGCGAGTTTCACCGGGGCTTATGTCAACACCATCGCAGATCTCAACTGGCAAATTGTTGGTAATGGCGACTATAACGGCGACGGTAAATCCGATATCCTCTGGCGCAACAACAGCACTGGGGTTAATACGATTTATCTTATGAACGGAGCCAGCATTACCAGTGCTTATCTTAATACAGTAGCCGATTTAAATTGGCAAGTAGTTGGTAATGGTGATTACAACGGTGACGGTAAATCGGATATATTGTGGCGCCATAGTAGTTCTGGGGTCATCTCGATGTATCTAATGAATGGTTCGAGTTTCTCCAGCGCTTATGTGAATACCGTCGCCGACCTTAGTTGGCAAATTGTCGATAATGGTGATTATAACGGTGACGGCAAAACCGATATACTTTGGCGAAACATCTCGACAGGAGTCAATACGCTCTATCTAATGAACGGTGCTATTTTATCAGGGGTCTTTCTTAATTCGATTGATGATATTACATGGCGAGTAGTAACTTTGCCATAACCCGAGCAGAGAAGATTTCGTGACCTAATCTGAAAGAATAAAATTACCCAACGCGTGGTAGGAGTTAAGTTCCAATTCCTGCCACAAGATCGTCTTCATTCAAAAATAAACTAAATCGGTTAAAAATTCTGCCGACTAATGCTACATATTTGTCGCGCTACACGCTTTCAGAACTTACGGAGCCTTTGGGATTATAGGCAAAGGTTTTTCCCGCATAAAAAAACATTCATAAACGAGTTCGGAACATTCAAAGCACCTCAGTAATCATAGGCATGAATAATGAACAGCCCCCATTATTCATAATGCGACAGATCGAAACCCATAAATTCAATTGATTATATGAATATTTTAAAATTTAACATACCTTGTAATAAGCACAAAAATTAGCGTATTCTCCACAAAATCGGATGCCAAATGAAATTTTATCCAGCTTTGCTTCCGCCCTCAAATTCGTGTAATTCCCGCGTACCTCAAAACCACAAGCAATAATTGCTGATATAATGGCTTCAAGGCCAAGTTATTCGAGGTTCCGGCATAAAATAGCCCGAGACGCTATTCAAACCATCGTTTTGATTAAGCATGGGGTCCGAAACGTTATCAACTTTTCGCCTACAATTTTCACTCAATTTTTATTTACTCAAAGAGGCAGCACTAATGGCAGGTCGCAACCATCTATATGTTCCGGGCCCAACCAACGTTCCAGTCGAAATCATGAGCGCCATGAATGTGGCAATGGAAGATCATCGTTCTCCAACGTTTCCTAATTTGCTAAAACCGATTCTTGAAGATTTAAAAAAAGTTTTCAAAACCGAAACCGGACAATGTTTCTATTTCCCGGCAACCGGTACTGCTGGTTGGGAAGTTGCCATCACCAACACCTTAAGTCCTGGCGATAAAGTGCTGATTTACCGTTTTGGACAATTCAGCCATTTATGGGCGCAAAGTTGCAAACGGTTGGGTCTTGACGTTGAGTTACACGAAGAACCGTGGGGTACTGGCATTCCGCTCGATAAACTCGAAGCACGCTTGAAAGAAGACGCCCAACATCAAATCAAAGCCGTTCTGGCAACTCACAACGAAACTGCAACCGGCGTGACCAGTGATATCGGCGGCGTGCGTAAAGCAATGAACAACGCTGGTCACCCGGCGCTGTTATTCGTCGACGGCGTCAGTTCAATTGCAAGTCTAGATTTCCGCATGGACGAATGGGGTGTTGACGGCGCGATTAGCGGCTCACAAAAAGGCTTTATGTTGCCAGCGGGCGCTGCAATTCTGGCATTCAGCCCGAAAGCTTTAGAAGCGACCAAGACCGCCAAATTCCCGCGTTATTTCCTTGACTTGACTGATCAAATAAATACTAATAAAGACGGCTACACGCCTTATACACCATCGATCCCGATGCTCTATGGTCTACGCAAAGCGTTGGATTTATTACTCGCTGAAGGCATGGAAAACGTCTATGCCCGTCATTACCGTCTGGCTGAAGGTGTACGTAAAGCGGTCGCCGCTTGGGGCTTGACCATGTGTGCCCAACCGGGGTTTGAATCCAACTCGGTTACCGCAGTCGTAGTTCCAGCCGATAAAGACGCGCGCGACGTGATCAGTATTGCTTACAAAAAATATAATCTGTCACTCGGTGGCGGTTTAGGTGAATTAGCCGGTAAGGTTTACCGAATCGGTCACTTAGGCGATTTAAACGAAGTTTCTCTGTTAGGTGCGTTAGCAGGCGCTGAAATGGCAATGCTCGATGCCGGAATTACGATCACCCCCGGCAGCGGCGTGGGTGCAGCGGTTGAATATTATCGAAGCACCGCTAAATAAGATCGTTCAGGATTTTATCTAGCAACCTCAAGGCATTTCGTAAGTTACGGAATGCCTTAAGTTTTTAAGCGTTCATTCCTGAGCGTAAAGGACAGCATCATGAGCAAACCTAGCGTATTTATCACCCGTAAATGGCCTGCCTCGGTCGAGGCAAAACTGCAAATCCTATTCGATGCGACACTGAACGCAACAGATCGACCGTTATCGGCGGATGAGTTCAGAAGCGCTCTGCAACAGTATGATGCAGTTTGCCCAACGGTATGCGATGCGTTTCCTGCCGACGTTCTGACCGTGCCAAACAAACGCTGCAAAATTTTGGGCAATTTTGGTGTCGGTTTCAATCATATCGACATCCAAACCGCTAAAGCTGAAGGCTTAACGGTCAGCAATACGCCGGGCGTGTTAACCGAAAGTACCGCCGATATTGCGATGACGCTATTGCTGATGTCTGCACGACGCGGCGCAGAAGGTGACCGGATCGTCCGAGCCAAACAATGGCACGGCTGGTGTCCGACTCACATGCTCAGCACCGATGTGACTGGTGCCACCCTCGGCTTAATCGGTTTCGGTCGTATTGCCCAAGCAATGGCGCGCAAGGCGCATCACGGATTCGGCATGAAAATTCTGTATTTTAAACCAACGCCAGCAGATCCTGCCTTAGTCCATAATTTACAAGCAGAGCGTTGCGAAACCATTGAGGAATTGCTCACGACCTCGGACTTCGTTTCTTTGCATTGTCCAGGCGGCCCCGATACCAAACATTTAATCAACGCCGAACGCCTTAAATTGATGAAACCGAGCGCGCATCTCATCAACACCGCGCGTGGCGACGTCGTCGACAGCCAAGCCTTGATTGCAGCCTTGACCGCCCGCACCATTTGTGGTGCAGGTTTAGATGTTTATGAAAACGAGCCGCATCTGCACGAAGGTTTTTTAGGATTGGACAATGCATCATTACTACCCCACCTGGGCAGTGCAACCTTAAACACCCGCACCGCGATGGGCGAGAAGGTGATAGCGAATCTGGTTGCGTTTTTTGAGCAAGGGGAAGTGTTAGATCGAGTTGTTTAGTAAAATTACTTACCGACTCTACTTTCCAAAGCCACTAAATCATTAAAGTGAGATAAATTATCAGTAAAATATCTCACGTACTTGGTTTAATAGTGGTAGATAACTTTCATAACCTAGTACTCAGTCAATTTAATTATGGCGGGTGTAGTTCAAAAAAAACCGTTCGTGGTGAGCTTGTCGAACCATGAACCGCAAATCCTTCGACAAGCTCAGGACGAACGGGGTATTTATAAGTACTCGACAAAACAAAACTGACTGAGTACTAGGTTTATTCTTTGCTATTTGATAATTCTTCATCATAATTTAGATTCTCTGATTTATAATGATTTACGACGTAAACACTAATATTTCATTGAGAAAATATTTTCAATCAAGTCACTCGTCGGAATATTTTTCCTTATCGGGCCTTTAATTACAGCAAATATGTACTGATGATTACCGTTATTAAAATCGACTGGTATGCGCAAGTTACGGCTTTACTGAAAACGGTCATTTTAGGCGGTATTTTATGTGTATGTAACGCGGAGGTTGCGGCTCAAAACCTTGATCTAACTGACCAATCCCTGGAAGAGCTCACCCAGAAAGGTCTAGCCACTAGCCCAAAAGATATCACGGTGACAACTGCTTCAAAATACCGCCAGAACAGCCGCCAAACCCCTGCCGCATTGCGTGTAATTACCGCCGAAAACATCCGCACTTTTGGTTATCGCACGTTAGCCGAGGCCTTACGAAGTTTGCCTGGAGTTTATATTAGCAATGATCGTAACTATTCCTACATTGGCGTTCGAGGTTTCGGCAAACAAGGTGATTACAACACCCGAGTACTGTTACTGATTGATGGCGAACGCATGAACGATGATGTTTACGATGGTGCTTATTTCACCAATGAGTTTCCGGTTGACATTAATTTGATTGAGCGCATTGAATTTATGCCCGGTCCGGGTTCTGCCATTTACGGCAATAATGCGTTTTTTGGAGTCATTAACGTCATCACCAAACGCGGTAAAGATTTCAACGGTGCCGAATTATCGGCTGAATACGGCAGTTTCGATACCTATAAAGGGCGCGGCACTAGGCTGTCGAAATACGGCAATTTTAGTCATATTTTAATTCCCCGAATTTATGACTTCGGCTAGTTTTAAAAATAGTGCTGTATTTAACTGATAATAGATGCTAAAAACTATCCTCGTTCAACTACAGCTATTGTTTAAAATC
>CANNKG010000048.1 GCA_947505105.1 Methylococcaceae bacterium
CCAAAAAGGCGTGAAGATGAGTAAAATGGCATTTAAAGCTATTAGCCATAGGATAGAAAGAGACGCATCCCTACCGAAATACTACATGACTATCCAGCCTCAAATTTAAACAGAATTAATGGAGGTTATTTTTTGCGAGTTACCTTAAAACTTGCTCCAGCATCTTCTAAGGTAACATCATATAAAATACCGTTTACATTTAAACTAGTAAAGGTAACTGAATAGGGAGGAAGAGAACTAAGAACGCCATCAAAAGGAACGGAGCTTGGTACACTGTTATTGGTAATAATCAGTTGAAAGCTTTGACCAGGATGTAAAGCCGCATTATCAGAGGCAAACAGGGTGCCCGCGTATGAGCTCGCATTGTCAAATTGGATGGTCGGTCCTACAGAACTGAAGATTGCCGCTTGGGTGGTGGGCGTTGAAACGCTGATTAAGGCTAATGAAATGGCGAGTGGATTTAGGCGCATAGGGTTAAATATTCGTTACAATTCTAGGGGATTAATTATAGTAGAACTGGTAGAAGTTACAACCTGGAATATCGCTATTGACCGAAGAGGGCTGAGAGTTTAAGCGGCGGAAGTAAAGTCATGTTGTGGCTTACGATCTGACTTGTCTGAATCCTTCGAGTCCCTTGGTTCGTCTTAACTACACTTCGATTGACAGAAGCTTTGTGCATCAGTGATACAAGTATAGTCGGTAGCTGTGAAACTTGAAGTCGAGAAGGTTAACAGGGCTAGGAGTTTGAGCATGTTGGAGGTCTCGGGATAAATTTTTTGCTTACGACACTCCTCGCGGAAGTACGGTCCGCTGAACATATTTTACCTCAATATTTCAAAAGCCCAGATGTCATTAACACCCGCCTCTCCCAATGAGATAGTGAAAATAATTTTAGTTATGGGGTAGGTTTAACTGACAATAGTTTAAACAAACCGTCTGGTTGCTGTTGAAGTTTCGCATCCCACGAAAAATTATTAAACTCTACTGCGTGAAGATTGAGTTCACCGGATGAATTGAAACTTGATTTGTTTATTTGGATTGGGGTTCGGTTGACGAGGCGGAGGGCTGCAGGTGCAGTTGATAGCATGAAATAGTTTACTTCTCCAAGTTTAAAATCTACAGCAGTTTTTGTTTTAAATGTAGCTGAAGTGGCCGCTGTTTTTGTCCAGTAATTGTCAGCGAGAGTGTTAGGGAAATGTTCGTTTCCAATTTTAACGTTTCCTGAAACTGCACATTCCGCAGAATCTGCTGACGCATCTGAAGGAGCTTTGGGGATGGGTACTCCGACATCGCAATATAGTATAGTGTGCAACTCATAGTCTTCTGGGATATCCCAATCAGTTCGGTTGCATAGCGCAATAGAATTAATCTTACTTACATACTCATCCACAAACAATCCTGAATTTCCATAGTTTGTAGGAGACCAACTATATGTGGCATACATCCAACGTACTTCTCCATTAGAATTAAGTTTTACTTCCCACAATAAATTACTCTTTGTGTCATAAGTGCAAGCCCAATCCTTAGCTCCGCTTCCTAATTGTGCAGAGTCTGGTAACTGACTTCCATCGTTTGCAATTTTGATGTAATCAGCATTCGCGGTAAATGTGAGCAACATGAGAAGTAATAAACGCATAACCAATCCTTAAATAAAATTAAGTATAGTTTAGTTCCAAAGAGATCATTGATAAGTAGGGGTCTGTAGTAGATTGTTACCCATCATGGCACCCATTGGTTGCAAATCATAACAATAGACATCCTCTGACTTACTCTAGGAAACTGTCCGAGAATAGATTTTTTAGAAAACTTTAACACTAGTTGTGATTATAGAATTTATTATCAGCAATATATTGTGGCCAGATTTTCATATTTTCTATTCTCGGACAGCCTCCTAGCTAATGCCCGAACTAATTCCGATCTTTTCACCAACAAAGCTCCACTGTAATTAAAGGGTACAGTTTAGCAGTTTATCGTCAAATTATTTTGCTGGCGCATGCGAAGTGGAAGTTGTGTTATGGCTTGGAGTTTGAGCATGCTGGAGGTCTCGGGATAGATAAATCTTAGTTTACTACGCGCGCGAGAATGGTGTCATTTAAGATTTTGGCTACTGAGATAGGTTTGAGATTGCTCTCTTGAGAGGCGAGAATCTAATCAATCACACGTCTAACAACTTGGTCGCAGGATTGGCATTTGCCGGTCAAGATTAAACTACTCTTAATCATTTCCATTGAATAATCAATCATGGTTGTGCTTGTCCGACAATGGCTACACCAGACGGATTTTAAAATAGAGTCTTGAGTTGCTTTCGGAATGGTACGCCAAATTTTTTCTGCTTCCAATGAAGTTACTTGAGACATTTTTGTTGAGGAATATTGCCAGTTATTGTGATGATTTGTTTTGAAATGCAACGAGAGTACAACATGGACAAAATTTAAGCTTATCATAAAGCCATTAAGATATTGATTTAGCTGGTGTCCCAAGGCGGATTCGAACCGCCGGCCTGTCCCTTAGGAGGGGACCGCTCTATCCTGCTGAGCTATCGGGACATTTAACGGAATTTTATCATGAATATTTAATCAAAAATTTCGTTTTTTGAGGTCATGTCGCTCTATGGAGGTAATAAAATGATCATATTTTGCTTTATCAATATTGGGCATTGATTGGATAACGCCACTGACAAAGGTTTTGATGTTGGTTGTAGTGGGTTTTTTTACGATATTAATCGTTAGATCAAAGGTGATAACTTGTTTGGTCTCGGGTAAGGTGATATGGCATTCTTTCAATAGATCGCCTCGCTCCAGATTGGTTTTGTTGGTTGTTACGTAGGCACTAATACTGTTAATGGATAGATCATTAACATAACCTGATACAGGTAATCGATTGCTTGTGGAGAAGCCGTCAAACGGAATTTTTAAGGAGTGGACATCGACGAAGTGTTGGTTAAATGCTAAGGATTTACTGGGCTGAACGTAAATTTTGCGAGGAAGTAAAAATTGATAATGGTTAGATGGGTTGGTGTGCCTAGCTCGTGTCAGTTGGCAGGAAAATTCATCGCCATGCAGAAAAAATATGGCTTTCAGGTTTTTTTGTCGATGTACATGCGTGTTTCCGGATTCGGGTTTTAATCGATCAAAATGCATAGTGTTTTCAAGTGCATTGATTTCCAAAAGTTCCGAGTTATAAGACTCTTTACTGTATTCAAAAAATATCGTGCAGGTTGGATTGGACGTTTTAATGTTGAGGAGTTGCGCCAGAATCTCTTCTTGGGTGGTCAGGAAATGATTGGTTCGAGGGTGCTGATCCGTGTTGGAATGAGGGGGTGAGTTGCTGTTAAAGTTGAATAGTCTTTTTAGGGCGTTAAACATGACTCAAGCGCCTTGTATTAAGCTGAAATTATACCGAAATTAAGGTCCGGGAATATTTACTTGACTGGGTTGAGCCGTCTTTTCCGTAGGTGACGGTGTTTTGAGAGGGGCCTTTTAGAATTTGGAGTGAGCGTAATGTGTGTTTGCGGAGTATATCAATACTTGCGCCGTTTTCTTCGTTACGCTCGCGGCAGCGTGCTGCGGTTTGAGTGGTTTCGGTCCAGTTATGGCTAAGTTGTTCCGTCATTAAACCCATCAACTTTGCATTTTCCAGATATTGCAACATGCCTTGTTGGTTGTTAGGTAGTGACTCGGCTGCCAGAATTTGAGTCATCTGGCGGGAAAACTGGTTAATCTGGGCGATTAATGGCTGTTTTTGGGTGGTAATGGCGTTGAGTTGTTCGATTTGTTGCCCGCCTTTAGTTAAGCACGCTGATTCTTGATTAAGAAGCTGCTCAAGCTGCTTTACCAGAGATAGCCCGTTGCTAGTCAGTTTTTCCGCCAGTGGGAAGGTTTTATCGATCATGCTCACGTTTCACCTACAGGGAATTTGTTTTCAAATTGCAATATCTTAGCGGCTAAGCGATCGGCATCAACGGTATAGGTACCATCTTGAATGGCTTGCTTGATGTTGCTAACACGATCACTATCGACTGCAGGGCTGGCTGCTGCTGAAGTCAGTGCTGTTTTTATCTTATCGGCAATTTGGGTGTCGACACTATCGCTAATTGCGGTGTTGGTACCCGAATTCGATGTACCGCTTGATTTTACGGAAGATCGATTCGTAATCGGAATTTTGCTATTAGTATTGCTGAGCGGTTCAAGGGACATAACGGCGATCCTCATTTCATGATGTATTCTAGCATTAAGTAGCGGCAAGGTTTGTTGAAACTTTAGGCTTTTTTGGCTAATAATTCACTGAAACGATGCCGGGTTGAACCACGGTTGCGGTAATGGTTCGTCCCGAAGAGGTGTTTTTAACGGAGATGTGTTGTCCGGCTGCGCCGTCTGATAGTGCAATGCCCTGCATTTGAATATTCAAGAAAGGTTTTGTTGATTGGATGATAACGTTTTCTCCGCGTTTGATGAGGATGGCTTTGGTATAGTCTCGGTCGTTCAGAACTGTGCCGGCAGCCAAGTTACGGGAGGCTTGTTGGCTGATGATTTGGTTGATATCTTTAATATAACGGGTTTTGAGTTGGGAAATGTCTTTTCTTTCAATATTCAGAAAGGCTGCTTGAATTATTTCGCCCCGTTTAATGTCTCGGTTGAGTATGGCAACCTCTTCAAATATTTTGACCGTCGCCGATAAAAACAGTGACCAGCCTTGGGTTGAATTACAACGTACCCCAATTGAGTTTCGTCCTGCTCTGACTGGTGGGTTAGGGAGGCTGATTTCCAGTGCTTTTTCACAGTCATGGAGCTGCATTCTAGGGTCTAAGCTGGACAGTAATATCTCGTGTTCTGACTGGTCGCCTAAGTTAGTTTGGATATAGTCTCTTGCCGCGGCATAGATCGCATCGTGATTTTGGTTTGCTTGGGCGGCGTTGATCAGTGGGGCACAGGTGCAGAATATGGCGATGGTCAAAAGTATTTTTGGTTTCATGGGTGGGATTAAGCGAAGGTGACTTAAAGATATGTTTTTAATTAAGCATTTAGTATACCAATATTTTTTTTAGCGGACTGTCAATTAATCGCTATACTTGGTTTTTAGCGTTTAGTCATCTTTTCAAGGGGAATGTTCATGGCCGGAATACTCGATGGTGTAGATCAGCGAACACAATTAGCAGGGCATAATCGTTTTGAGTTGTTGTTATTTAAATTGGCAGGGCGTCAAAGGTTTGGCATTAATGTTTTCAAGGTTCAGGAAGTTATTCAATGCCCAGGTTTGACCCAAATACCTAAATCACATTCGGTGATTTGTGGTGTTGCGCATTTGCGTGGACGAACAATTCCGGTACTGGATTTATCAATGGCGATTGGCTTGCGTCCTTTGCCTCGTGATGAAATGAGTTATGTCATCGTCACTGAATACAATCGTATGGTGCAGGGATTTTTGGTGGGTTCGGTGGATCGCATTATCAATATTGGGTGGGCAGCGGTAAAGGCGCCGCCGGCAGGTATGGGGCGAGGTGGGTATTTGACGGCAGTGACAGAGGTTGATAACGAGCTGGTTGAAGTTATCGATGTTGAAAAAGTTATGAAGGAAGTGATTGGCTCGCAGGAGGATGTGTCTCCGGAAGTAATTCGGCATGATTTATCAGGCGCCGGTGTTCGAGTATTGATTGTTGATGATTCGTCCGTGGCGCGATTACAGGTTAAAAAAGTTTGTACCCAGTTGGGGATTGAGTGCATCCTACTTAAGGACGGCGAGGAGGCCTGGCAACATTTATGGGAGTTGGTCGATAAGGGGGTGGATTTGGCCGAATATTATGCGATGATTATTTCCGATGTAGAAATGCCCCGGATGGATGGTTATACTCTCGCTAATAAAATCAAGAAGGAATCGTCAATGAAAAACATTCATTTGATGTTGCATACATCGCTCAGTGGTGTATTTAATTCTGCGATGGTTCAGAAAGTTGGGGCGGATGAGTTTTTGGCTAAGTTTGAGCCGGATCACTTAGCTGAGTCGATTCAAAAACAACTCAAGGTTTACAATGATAAATATCATCGGAACTAGTAAGTTTTGGGGTATTTGCTCGATTCGCCTTTCGGTTTTAATCTAAATGGTCTTTGAGTTGACGTCGGCTGAGAAAGTTAAAATGGCGGATGAGCATTACGCTGTCATCAAGAAATTTTTAGAGCAATCATCGGGAATTGTTTTGGGCGAAGGAAAGCAGTATCTGGTAAAAAATCGCCTAAGTGAATTGGTTTTAAAGTCGGGGGCAACATCGTTTGCGGAATTGGTTGGATTGTTGCAGTCGGATTCGTTTGCGGCTAAAAGAATCAAAAATGCGGTTATTGATGCTATGACCACTAATGAAACGTTTTGGTTTCGGGATGAAACTCAATTCATGGAATTGAAAGAGAAAATTCTGCCGCAACTTCTGAAGTCGAAAGGTTTGGTCAAGATTTGGTCTGCCGCCTGTTCAACAGGTCAGGAGCCATATTCCATAAGCATTTGCGCTGAGGCTTTGGCAAAAATGGGTCTTAGCGGGAATGTGCAAATAGTGGGGACCGATATTTCGGAAACTGTGCTTGCAGATGCTAGGAATGCAGTCTACTCGGAGATGGTGGTTGCGCGGGGATTGGAGTCTGCAGCTAAGGCAAATTATTTCAGGGTGCTTCCTGGTGGTGGGTATCAGCTTTGCCCTGAAATTGTGAGGCGCGTCAAATTTCAGCAATTTAATTTATTGGATTCTTATGTGGGATTAGGGCGTTTCGATATTATATTCTGTCGTAATGTCCTTATTTATTTTTCCGCAGAAATGAAGCGAGATATTTTGCAGCGGATGGCCGGTGCATTGGAAGTAGGTGGTTATTTGTTTCTAAGTAGCACTGAATCGATGCTGACTAATGTGACTGAATTTGAATCGGTGCGCGGCGGTCGAGTTAGATATTTTAAAAAAGTGAGTTGATCATACCTACGTGAAATAAATTTCTTGTAAAATCTCTTGTCCTTTTGGTTGTATTTAGGATATAATGTTCTGTTATGCGGGCTATTTTGCTCGTCCTTGCTTTACCCTTTTGCTAAAGACCAAAGGGGGAAGCTTCACCAGAAGGAGAAAACATGCGACATTATGAAATTGTCTTTTTAGTACATCCCGATCAAAGTGCTCAGGTTCCAGCGATGGTTGATCGCTACAAAGCGATTGTCGAATCGTCAGGCGGTAAAATTCACCGACATGAAGATTGGGGTCGTAGACATTTGGCTTACCCAATCAATAAAATTCATAAAGCACATTACGTGTTAATGAATATCGAATGCGATCAAGCAGCCCTTGCCGAGTTGGAAAGTGGTTTCCGTTTTAACGATGCGATTTTGCGTAGTTTGACTTTATTAAGAAAAGAAGCTGTAACGACACCTTCTCCGATTGTTACGAGTGCGGCCGATGAAAGTAAAGGTCGTTCTAAACGTGTGGATGACGATGCAGAACTTGATGATGTCGAAGTTGTCGAAAGCATTGAATTGGAAGTTGAAGGCGCTGAAATTGACAGCGTTGAAGCTGAATAACTATTATCGTTGATTGAATTAAGAGGATTACTATGGCTCGCAATATGAGACGTAAAAAAACCGGTAAACAAGGTGTGGATGATGTAACCGGTATTGATTACAAAGATCTGGATCTGTTGAGTGAATACATTACTGAAACCGGTAAAATTGTTCCTAGTCGAATTACTGGCGCAACCGCCAAGTATCAAAGACAGCTTTCAGTAGCGATAAAACATGCGCGTTTTATTGCGTTGTTGCCGTTTTGTGACGCGCACGAATAAGAAAAAACAGGGGGAAGAGTGAGTTTTTTGGCCGCATATATTATGCGTGGGCGGATGCAGGCTATGTTGGTTGCATCTTCTCTGGCGCTGCTGTCATTGCTATTACCCCCTATTAGTATTGTAAGTTCAGGCACGGTCGCTTTAGTCACATTGAGACGGGGCGCATATGAAGGACTTATTGTTCTGGCATGTTCTTGTCTTGTTGCCGCCATTTTAGGAATGTTGCTGCTGGGCAGCTATCATTTTCCATTGTTATACGGACTACTATTATGGTTGCCGATATGGTTAATAGCGGTGGTTTTAAGAGAAGCCAGACATCTGTCGTTAACGGTTGAAATTGCAGTTATGCTGGGCGTTGTCTCGGTGATTGGATTTTACGGTTACTCAAGTGATCCGAGCCAAATGTGGTTAAGTTTACTGGATCAGATGACTCAGCCATTGCTACAAAACTCACCTGATGTGCCTGTGGAAAAAGTGCAGGCGTCAATGCAAACAATCGCCAGATTTATGACAGGTATTGTTGCCGCTGGTGCAGTATATAGCTTGTTGTTTGGCTTGTTTCTTGCCAGATGGTGGCAGTCGGCGCTCTATAATCCAGGTGGATTCAGGCAAGAGTATTTGAGCCTGAAAACCGAACCGAGATTGGCTATTATCAGCATTTTAGTAGTTGGTGTGGCAATGCTGGGATCCGGTATGGTTGCTGAAATTGCTCAGAATATTACTGTGTTATTGTTCGTCTTGTATACCTTTATTGGCGTGGCCGTGTTGCATGCGCTATTTGCAAATATGCAAGCGAAGCGGTATCTGGTACCTACGTTGTATTTCATTCTGATGATGATTCCGCACATGATGATACCAGTAGCGGTTGTTGGCTTGGCTGATGCGTGGCTGAATTTACGAAAAAAACTCTCGAATCAAAACGTCGCATAATCTGCGCATTTATTTAGCGTTTGCTAAAAATTATGAGGTATTAAAAGATGGAAGTTATTTTGCTTGAAAAAGTAAGTAATCTGGGTAATCTAGGTGATAAAGTCGCTATTAAAGCGGGTTACGGCAGAAATTATTTGATTCCGCAAGGTAAGGCTGTGCCTGCCACGGCTAAGAAAATTGCTGAATTTGAAGTTCGTCGCGCTGAACTCGAAAAATTAGCTGCAGAAAAATTGGCGGGTGCCAATCAACGTGCAGCCGCTTTAGGCAAGCTTGAAGTTGTCATAACGCATAAAGCAGGCGATGAAGGTAAATTGTTCGGATCAGTCGGTACCCATGCCATAGCTGAAGCGATCAAAGCGGCAGGTGTGGCGATTGAAAAACAAGAAATTCGTCTGCCGAATGGTGCAATTAGACATATCGGTCAATTTGACATTGATATCCATTTACATTCGGATGTCATTGTTACGTTGCCTATCTCTATCGCGGCAGAAGCGTAAGTTCGTATGATCATCGTAACCGGAGGGGCTGGATTTATTGGCTGTAACCTCGTGCAAGGTTTAAATCAGCGCGGTTACGATGATATTTTAATTGTTGATAATTTAAGTAACGGTATTAAATATAAAAATCTGCTCGATTGTAAAATTGCCGATTTTATAGATAAAAATTCGTTTCTCATTAAATTGCAACAAGGTCAATTTAAGACTAAGGCTATTCAAGCAATTTTTCATCAGGGTGCTTGTTCCTCGACCACGGAATGGAACGGCAAGTATATGATGGAAAATAACTATGAATACACCAAGATTTTGTTTCATTACTGTCAGGAACATAGTATTCCGTTCATTTATGCCTCCAGTGCGGCTGTCTATGGAGCCGAACAGACCTTTAAAGAGCAGCGGGCTTTTGAAGCGCCATTAAATGTCTACGGCTTTTCTAAATTCCAGTTTGATCAATACCTTCGAATGCATTTGCCGCAGTTGACTGCTCAAGTTGTTGGCTTACGCTATTTCAATGTCTACGGACCCCACGAAGATCATAAAGGCAGCATGGCAAGTGTTGCGTTTCATTTGAATAATCAACTCAAAACTTCCGATACTTTGCGACTTTTTGAGGGCTCGGATGAATACGGCAATGGTGAACAGCGGCGTGATTTTGTTTATGTGGGCGATGTGGTTGCGATTAATTTATGGTTTCTCGACCATCCGCAGGTGTCAGGAATATTTAATACAGGAACTGGGCGGAGCCAAACGTTTAATGATGTTGCTAATGCGGTTATCGCTTATCATCAGCGCGGACAGATTGAATACATTCCATTCCCAGAACATCTGAAAGGATGTTATCAAAACTTCACTGAAGCCGATTTATCTGCATTACGCGCGGCAGAGTGTCAACATCAATTCAAATCCGTAGAGCAGGGCGTCTCTGAGTATATGCGATGGCTGAATCGCGCCAGATAGCCAACAAAGAATGAGTTGTCTCTAACATTACTGGCGTAACTCAAAATGCTTGCCGTCTATTCTCTGTTATTCCGTTTATTTCTACCCTTTATTTATTTGCGGTTAGCATGGCGCGGTTTGAAAGTGCCTGCCTTATGGTTGCGCTGGGGGGAGCGATTGGGATATTACCGTCAAGCGCCCGTTAATGATGTGATTTGGGTGCATGCGGTTTCGGTTGGTGAAGCCGAGGCGATATTTCCGCTAGTCAAAAAAATGCAGGAGCGTTACCAAAATCAACAGTTTGTGGTGACTACTATGACGGCCACTGGATCTGCAAGAGTTCTGGCTGTTTTGGGCGACAGTGTAATTCATGTTTATCTTCCGTATGACACGCCAGGCGCGGTAAAGCGTTTTTTTGAACATTTCCGGCCAAAACTTGCGCTGATCATGGAGACTGAATTGTGGCCCAATTTATTTGCAGTATGCCATTCTCGGCATATTCCATTAATTATTATTAATGCGCGCCTCTCACCAAAGTCGGTTCCGAGTTATCAACGGTTAGCGATTTTCATTCGACCTATACTCGCCCATGTTAATTTAATTGCCGCCCAAACTGAACTCGATGCCCAGCGGTTTATTCAGATTGGTGCTAATCCTGAGCGAGTGAAAATCATTGGTAATATCAAGTTCGATATTCCACCGATGGAGTCGTTGATTGCGCAAGGGCGGCAACTAAAACAAGAATTGTTTAAGCATCGTTATGTTTGGATTGTCGCAAGCACGCACAAGCATGAAGAGCAATATTTCATCGAAGTTTTTCGCGAATTAAAATCAATCGCGCCCGACATATTGTTGATGTTGGTTCCGAGGCATCCGGAACGTTTTACCGAAGTGAAAAACCTTTGCCAGAATGCCGGACTCAGTGTCGTAATGCGCACTGCTCTCCTGCAGCAAGCCCGTATCGTTCATGAAGATGTTTATCTGGCTGACACATTGGGCGAGCTTAAGATGCTCTACGCGGCTGCTGATCTTGCTTTTGTGGGAGGCAGTCTGGTACCGGTTGGTGGGCACAATGTCCTGGAGCCTGCTGCAGTCGGAGTCCCCGTTATGTTTGGCGGTTATATGACTCATTTTACCGAGATTGCCGATGGGTTATTAGAGGCAGAAGCTGCGGTTCAATGTCAGGATCAGCAAGCGTTACTCGACGCATTTCGGCATTTATATAGTGATCAAGATTTTAGGCAACGTTTGATTGCTAATGCCTCTATTTTCGTTAATAAAAACCGGGGTAGTAGTGAAATTGTGCTTGGTTTATTGCATGAGTATTTAGCTTCGAATACGACTGATATTACAAATTAGCTAGCTTTATCGTTATTCAATGTGGGCATTAAGTTTTCATGCCTGTCGTGCTGTTGTTATCGATGTTTAAATCGCAAACATCAAAATAAATAATTCTTATCTGACGTCTTCAATTCCATGATTTAGTTGATCGTGCTAAAAATCCCTGAATTTGTCTGGTGTTTAGCGATTAAGCCTCTCTTTGCTTCATTAATATGCGTAGATGAAATTTCGTCTGATCTGCGCGAATAATAATTGAGCTATTTATTTGTATTACGCCTAAAAGACAGTAAACTGCGGAATCTACTATGGAAATAAAAAAATAGTAACTGTTAAGACAATTAGGAGTCTGGTTAATGTTTAATTTACCGTTTGATTCGAATAGGCCAATAGTGGGTAAAGCGAGTGTCATCATCAATAAGAAAATTGATGAGGTCTTCGAGTTTGTGGGAGAAAATTTTTTCGAAAATTATCCAAAATGGTCGAGCGATGTTATTGAATTTGAGCCACTTGATGGACATGAGGTGGTAGTTGGAGCAAGAGCGAGGCAGTTAAGAAAGGATCAAGGCAAAGAGGTAAGTTCTACATTTCAAGTTGACGCATATCAACCGCTTACATTGCTTCGTCTCAAAGGTGTGAGTGATGATTATCGAGATTGTTATAGTTTAGAAAAAGATGAGGATGGTTGGACAACCAAACTCACTTACTCCTTTGAATTATTGAATATCGATATTTTTATGCGGCCATTCGAAAAATTAATTCGCGTTGCTATCGAAGATGGCGCAGAAACAACCACCGAAAATATTAATAAACTACTATCAGCGTAAGTGTTCATGACCTTCCAACCTCATCCTTTTCAAGGGAGGCGTTTGCTGTTTATCGCCCCTGACATGAAGAGGATTGGGAGATGTGAAACTTACAATATGGAGTAAGTGAATATTTACCTTTCAGCGTTAGACCCCGTTTAAGTGAATGGAGTCTATTAAACCATTGATTATCTAATTTTTTCTATAAGGAGTGTTACACCATGAATTTTGTTGTTGAAAAAAATGATGGACTGATTCCTCAAATTCTATCCGCCATTTTGGATGAGTGTGTAAACGGCGTTACTTTAGCCGACCCTGATCTTGAAGATTCTCCAATTGTGTATGCCAATAAAGCCTTTGAGAGGCTAACGGGGTATTCTCAGGAGGATATTATTGGACGTAATTGTAGATTTTTACAGGGGGAAGATCGGGAGCAGGACGCGCGTTATAAAATTCGAGAGGCTTTGGATAATCATCAAAATATTGAAGTCACTCTACGGAACTATCGAAAAAATGGCGAGCTATTTTACAATCATTTAAAAATTACGCAGCTATTAGATCGTAAGGGTCGCGTGATTTATTATCTAGGTGTGCAGTACGATATTAGCTATAAGATAAAAGCTGAGCAAGAAATTGACGAACTTAATAACTTGCTTAATAAGGTATCGAATCAAGATTAATGACCAGCGGATTTAATATTTCCAGGTTAAAGGCAATGCTCGATGTCTGATATTAAGTTATCGAGAGTGAAGGTTTCTTTTTTGTAATTTACTTTATAGATATTAACTATGAATAATCAGGCTGATTCATTATCTTCCACTGTAGAAACGCTTCAGACAAATGATGCGAATTTTCTGTTCAATGAAATAATTTTTGGTGTTGCGATATTGGCGTTTATGGCGTTGGTCATTATTGAAAAAATAAAACCTTTTCGGCGTTTTCCTCAAAAAATCGGGAAAGAGTCGTTTATAACTAATACGACTGCGTTTATCTTTAATAACTTTATTTTAACGGTGCTGAGAGCTTCCAGCTTATTTTTTGTGGCCCAGCAGTTTTCTTCGATTGGTATTTTGAGTGGCTTGGATAATGGGCCATTTAAGTGGATTCTATCGTTTATCTTTTTTGATTTGGCGATTTATGTTTGGCATTTAGCTAGTCACCATTTTGAATTTTTGTGGCGTTTCCATAAAATTCATCACAGTGATAAAAGTTTTAATGTCAGTACGGGTTTTCGTTTTCATGTATTCGATCTATTCCTCGAAATTCCCTATAAATGCCTATTTGTCATTATTATTGGGGTTGACGCTTATGTCGTTTTGGCCATTGAAACGATTGAATTGTTATTTATCTTTTTTCATCATGCCAATATTACCTTTGATAAAGAAGAGCTGTTATCTCGGTACATCATTACTCCTTCATTGCATAGAACTCATCATTCAGCGCTTCGGAGTGAGCATGACAGTAACTATGGCATCGTACTGTCGGGATGGGATCAATTGTTTGGGACTCGTTTGGAGTGTGTTCCGGAGAAGATTGGTCTGGATGTGATTGAAGCCGAAAATTTTCTACAATTATTCTTTTTGGCATTCATTACTGAGCGCCATGTTCGGAAAATTTTGGCAATTATTCCGAAAGGCAAAAAACGAGTATAACTGCGAGGGTGCTTTGTAATGGCGACAAGGTTTCTCGTTAAGACGTCAATTGTTCGGCGGTTGCAGAGACTTCGTCTAGTTCCTGGCTGACTTCCTTTAGCACTTCATCACATATTTCTGGCGATAACTGAAGTTTGCTGTAAACAGTTTCCGGGCATGGCTGATTTTTAGCATCGCCAATTCCAATTTGGCCTAATAAACAATCACTTAAAAAGGTTAGTAGATTGAGTTGAAAGTCGTCGCCCTGATAGTTCGGATTATGGTGATGGTACACCACATTGACTACAGTGCTAGGCATATTCCAGGTTCGCATTAACCAGGTACCGAGCAGACCATGATCGATATTTAAGGTGAATTTCTCGATATTAAAGATATTCAAGTCAGGATTGTTATCAATCAGTTTGTTCAGATATTTGAACTCATTGGGAAATTGATGTGAGAGCAGAGGAAAACCTATGTTATGAATCAATCCGACTAAAAATACTTCGCGAGGTTGTGGGCGCATCTCGAAAGGCATTCTCTTGCTCAGCGCGTTCATGATTCTAACCGTCATCAAGGATTGAGTCCACAGCATTTTCGTGCCAATCGTTCCATGTTTGGGTGAATGCAAAGGTTTCATGGCCGCAAGGCTTAAGGCTGCATTCAGAACAAATTCAAATCCTAGCACCCTAGTAATGGCGTCACGGACGGAAGTGATTTTGCCGCGATAACCATAAAGCGGTGAAGTTGCCCAATGAATAACTTGAGACGTTAAAATAGGGTCAAGTTCGATCACTTTGGCTAAGCGTGCGGCATCAGCATGTGGATCTGAGGCTAATTCCATAATCCGAGCAGCTAGGCCTGAAAGTAAAGGTAATTTTTCTATCTGACCGACGGTCTCGCGCATGTCACTCGGCGATGTGAAATGATCAGGAGACTGATTGATGCCGGTAAGGGTCCATTCTATTAATGAAGTTTGCATTATTTGATCCTAAATAAAATTCAGGCGATGTAATTTTCGATAAAGAGTTCTTTCGCTAATATTCATTTCAAGTGCTATTAGTTTTCGATTGCCTTGATACTTGGTAATCAGGCCTCGAATAAATTCAGCTTCAATTTGATCTAGCGGATTAGTTAATTTTGTTTTACTTGGTTCGGGAAGCAATGGGGTTAATTCATAAGTAAATGGAAGTGTTTCACTGAATTTAGATAATGTCTGAATATGAATATCCGATTCTTCAATGGTTTGGTTGCTACATAAACTCGTGGCCAAGTGAATGCAATTTCTAAGCTCACGAATATTTCCCGGCCAATTGTGCTTCATAAGTTTTATTAATGCGTTTTTGGTAATCTGGTATTCCTGCGCTGAATTATCACCCAATTGTTTTAATAAATATTGAACTAACAAGGGGATATCCTGTTTTCGTTCTTGGAGCGTTGGAATATTGAGAGGGAAGACGGATAATCTATAATATAAGTCTTCACGAAATTGTTCTGCTCTTACCATATCGACTAATGATTTATGTGTTGCACTAATGACGCGTACTTTTGAGGTTAACGTTGTCGTTCCTCCTACGCGACGAAATTGGCTTGTTTCTAAAGCTCTCAATAGTTTAGGTTGTAAGTGCAGAGGTAATTCCGCAATTTCATCCAAAAATAAAGTCCCCTGATCGGCTAATTCGAAAAGTCCTTTTTTAGCACTGCTGGCACCTGTGAACGAGCCTTTTTCATGACCAAATAATTCGCTTTCAAATAAACCATCTCCCAGCACAGTGCAATCTACAACGACAAAATTAGCATTGGCGTTTTGTGATTGACTATGAATAAAATAAGCTGCAAGTTCCTTGCCAGTTCCTGTTTCGCCATTAATCATCACGGGAGCTTGAGATCTGCTGGCTTGTTCAAGTTTGTTTCGAAAGTCGGCGAAGATGGGCGAAGTGCCGATGATATCTGGTGGGGGGCGTCGACCTTTCAATTGTGGAATATTGGTGATGGTTTCGCCGAGGTAAACCTGACCGTCATTATCAAGCAAGGGATAACCGCGAACACTTAACAAAGGCGACTCAGCATTAGCATCAGGAAATAAACCCGAGTAGGGTTCAAATTTCTCAAAAAGCTGTTGATGACGGCAGGGCTGGGAAGTGTTGCAGCAGTCCTGACCAATTATTTCAGCTTTTGATCTGTCAAAGTGCTTTTCCCAAGCCTTGTTAACCGCAACAATTTTCAATGCACTATTGATTATGATGAACGGTAAGTGATGTATTTCGAGTAGTGATTCTAATGTGAAGGAGTGGTTAACCATAAACTATAGTTCAAACTATTATAATATTTGTCATTACTGACAATGTTGTCATGACACCTGTCAGATCTGTCATGTACAAGCTTAAGAAATACATAATTTATTATTTCCGCCCAAAGTGGGTTAATGTTTACAACAATCTTGGCACAGGCGATAACTTTTGTCCAATATTTGCTTGCCAGATTATTGTATTTAGGATGCTAGGTAAAAAAGTCGATATTTTGTTAGAGTTTATGAGTAATCAGAGGGTTTGGTGCCCATAAGTATGATAAAAACCTCATAATAATAGTTAGTAAGGATAATAATATAAGCAGAAAATCAAGCAACTTTTGGGCTATAGCTTGGAGTGAATAATAGCTTATTCTGTTTCCAGAAGAGATGGTGTGGGTTTTAGTTTGGCGACTTACGGAAAGCGAAATACAATGCAAGAATGCGTCGAGTATAAAACTCCCCATGCATCGATCAGAACGCATGGGGAAATAGTCTATTACATAGTGACGATATCATTGCCTTTGCTGATCAATACAACATCGGCAGGTCTTGATGCAAACAAACCCACAGTCACAACACCAGGAATCATATTAATGGTTTTTTCGAGAGCGACTGGATCAAGAATGCTTAGATTATGTACATCCAGAATTTCACAACTGTTGTCAGTAATACAATTTTCCCGCCAGACTGGATGTCCACCTAATTTGACTAACTCTCTGGCGACATAGCTGCGCGCCATTGGAATCACTTCAACCGGTAATGGAAATTTACCGAGGACGTCGACATATTTGGTTTCGTCAGCGATGCAGATAAATTTTTTGCTGGCGCCGGCGATAATTTTTTCGCGCGTCAATGCAGCACCACCGCCTTTGATGCATTGTCTGTTCGGGTTCACTTCATCGGCACCATCGACATAAACGTCTAGGCCGTTGACGGCATTCAGTTCCAAAACTGGAATACCGATTTTTTTCAAATGTTCGGTGGTTTTGATTGAGCTTGAGACTGCGCCTTCAATGTCATTGCGGAAATCCGCCAGGAAATTAATGAAGTGAGTCACGGTAGAGCCAGTGCCGACACCGATGATGGGGATGTTTTTAATATACGGCAAAGCAGCTTCGGCGACTTTTTGTTTTAATTCATCTTGTGTCATAGTGAGTTATTCCAAAATAAGGGTTAAAAAGAAAGGGATAATACCTTAAATATTGCTGAACGACAGGGGTTTTTTAGTCGAACAACATGGCTTTCCGAATTAGCGTCCTGAATTGGTGAAGGCTTCGCTACCAATTCATTCCAAAGCTAAAATAATCTGCCATTGCCGAGGGGTAAGCGGCATAATCGAGAGTCGATTACCTCGTTGGACGAGTTGCAAATCAACTAGATCCGGGTGTTCTTTTAATTGTTTAAGGCTGATGGTACGCGCCAGCTTGCGGCCAAATTTAACGTCTACCCGATACCAACGCGGGTTTTCGGGTAAGCTTTTAGGATCATAATGTTTATCATGTGGATCAAAGGCTTTATCGTCCGGATATCCGGTACGAACAATTTCGACAATACCCACAATGCCGGGAATGTCACAATTGGAATGATAGAAAAACGCCTGATCACCTAACTGCATTTGGTCCTTGAGCATATTGCGAGCTTGATAGTTCCGAACACCATCCCAGGGTTCTATTTGCTCTGGCCGGTTCGATAAATCATCAATACTGAATTCATTGGGTTCGGATTTCATTAGCCAATAAGCCATGATTTGTCAGCCTCACTTTGAACATTAATGCCTGGAATAATGCCTATCATAGCACGGTCCAAAGGCGATAAGCGCCAATATATCAGCGGGATAGAGTTTTGACGCCATGATGAACAGGTATTTATGAATGAATAGCGCTATAATTTTGCCGTCATAGTTGACCAGAGTGGCAAAGCGTGCCGCCAGATTAATTGATCTCAGCGTAATAATTATAATAATAGGGAAAAAATAATGTTTAAAATTCTTACTTACAACCAAATTTCTGCATATGGCTTAGAAAAGCTACCGGCGGATCGATTTCTTGTTTCTGCTGATCTTGCATCGCCTGATGCGATTTTATTGCGTTCATTCGATCTTCATAATGTGGCTATTCCGGAATCAGTATTGGCTGTGGGGCGCGCTGGGACTGGGGTGAATAATATTCCAGTCGAAGAATATTCCAAACGTGGAATTCCGGTCTTTAATGCACCGGGCGCTAATGCCAATGCAGTTGCTGAATTGGTCATTGCCGGCATGTTATTATCGGCGCGTAATATTGCCGCAGCACTGGAATTTGTCAGTACGCTCGAAGGCGATGACGAGAGTATGGATATACAAGTTGAAAAAGGCAAAAAGCAATTTGCCGGTTTCGAATTATCCGGTAAAACCATCGGTGTGGTTGGATTGGGGGCGATTGGGGTTAAAGTCTGTAATGCCGCGTTAGCATTAGGAATGAATGCGATCGGTTTTGATCCGCAGATGACCGTCGAAAGTGCTTGGCAGTTATCATCTTCGGTTAATAAAGCAGCGAGTCTGGATGATTTATTATCTCGCTCAGATTTCATCAGTTTACATGTGCCTCTAAATGATCATACGCGTCAGCTCATTAACGCCACCCGTGTCGAAAAAATGCGCGATAACGTTACGTTACTCAACTTTTCACGCGCGACGGTAGTTGATGAAGAAGCGATTGTGCGCGGACTTGATTCCGAAAAAGTCCATGCCTATGTTGCTGATTTTCCATCAAACGCTCTGCTGAATCATGCACGAACGGTATTACTGCCGCATTTAGGCGCGTCAACTTCTGAAGCGGAAGATAACTGCGCGATCATGGTGGCTGAGCAGATTCAGGACTTTTTGGAAAACGGCAATATTCGTCGATCAGTCAATTTTCCTGACGTCGTTTTACCGAGAACTGAAGGCTATCGATTGGCAATTGCCAATGAAAATGTACCGAACATGGTCGGTCAAATTACCTCTGCTTTGGCGGAAAACAATCTCAATATTATCGATATGCTAAATAAGTCGCGTGGTAACTACGCCTATACATTACTTGATATCGAGAGTGAAATTACCGAGACAACGCTGAAGCATATTCGCGCCATTCATGGCGTACTCTCTGCGCGCGTGATTTAAGCGCCGCATAATTCAGGTCTTGTGAACATTGACGGTAATCGTATATTACCGTCGAGGACCTCGTCTAAAATCCTGATTAATTCAGGACTGATTCAGCATCACTCAGTTATGCTTTGTGCCAATTCGGAATGTTGGTAAAAAGAATTTGGATGACGGAAGTTGGTCTACAATTGCATTACCGAAGCACACATTTTTAATGTATCGGAGTGTTGGCCATGAAAGTCAAAAAGCTTCAAATTAGCGTTTACAGCCTATTTATACTGATCTTGATCGGCTTGAATGGCTGTTATTATCCAGCGTATTCTTCAAATCCCGGTTACCATCGCGGCTATTATTCGAATTATCCAAGTTATTATTCTTCGCCTGCTTATTATTCAGCGCCCAGCGCTAGTTTTAGCTGGTATGGTTCAAGCTCACGGCGTGGTCACGCTCATAATGACCATGAATCGCATGAACATGGATCGTCAGAACACCGTTCGCATGATTCTGGCGATCGCGGCAATTTTGAAAATCGTAGAAACTTTGAAAACCGTGGCGGTTACAGTGGGCGTGGCGATCATGATGGCGGAGGTCACCGAGGTGGGCGTTTTCGTTAGCCTAACGTGTACTAATAGTTTTGGAACAATTGTTTGCCGGGGAGGAACCTCGCGCACATGTTGGCAGCCTTGCCGAATACTAGTATGCGTTTGTCTCAAGCGTCAACCAAGTAGAATCACTTAAATGCTCGTCCAGTTCCTGGCCGGGAGCGCATTGTTCCGAAAAATATCTGACCGCATTTGGTCCCCCCTCTTTAAGTTGCATGTAGTGGCCGTAATAATAAGCCAAGGCGTTTTTTCTAGCGATCTTATCCGGGACGCCGAGTAATTTGGCGGCGCGGTAGTTTCTTTGGATCGCCTGACACTCGGTTTTAGCTTCGTCAAGCTCGCCACGGACATGCATACTTTCATGGGTAAATATCCCTAAGCTATATAATTCATACGGGTCTGCCCGCTCTGGATGGTCAAGGTAGTTCATCAATTTGTCGCACAAGGGCGGCTGAAAGACGATTTCGCCGTTTTGGGGGTTGGCATGGCTGAAGGTCGGTTCGCTATCAAAGATGCTGTCAACCGCGCTATTGCAATGAACTTTTGCGGGTTTTAAATCGGCAAGCTTGGTGGCGTTGGCAGATAAAAACCGCTCAAAGCGCCAGTTATGGAAGGGCGGCCAAGCAAACGATAACGCTAAAATTAGGCAGCCGTATAAATATGGTTTGTAGATAGGTTCCGGATCATCATAGCCCGGCTTGGGTAACTTGGAGTTTATGATTTCTCTGACGATTAAGCCGCAGAAAAATAACGAAGCAAGAATCCAAACCATATACCTACCAATGAAGCGTGAGATAAATAAAGTGCTGTCCAACCTTTAGGTAAATATAGCATAGCTGCTATAGAGCTGAAGGATGACACATTATTAGGTTTTGATTAAGGCTCGAATTATATGGCGCTCCTAGTCCTGGCGATTTTAGCGCCAACCTTCCACAGTTAATCCCCATTGATAGTATTTATTCATCGCTTTATGACCTGAAAAATACCGTGCTTGTCGAGTGACCATTAGTCCGTCGGCTTGGTTTTCCAATAGCACAATGGCACAGACATTTGAAACTCTTGAGCCTTCGAGCAACTGGATTTGAAGTGGCGTTTCACCCTCGACCTCAATGGTCAGTGCCGCCTCGATTGCCGCCCAATTAGGTGAACCTTCTTGAATGTAGGCAAAGATCAGGAGGCGTTTAAACTTTGACCAGTGTTGTTTGTTAAGGTGTAACCATTGGTTTTTAATGCTCGCGCCGGTTTGATCATTTGCCTTCAAGAGGATATAAGGTTCTTGCTCAAACGAACCAATCGGATGATTCAGCGTCTGAATAGCACCGGTTTTACCATTGTATAATTCATAAAGACAGCCGATATTCAGATCAACAGCGCTAGATTTTGTGCTAAACAATCCGCCTAATAAACCAGTTTTTTGGGGATTCGAGGTGGGTTGGCGCCAATGTAAATTTATTTTGATTTCACCAAAACCTTGGGCGTTTTTATCCAGACTTACTACCGGGCGGGATTTGTCCAGGTTGAGTGTGGTTGGCGCAGTCGGGTAGGCTGCTGGCATAGGCGTGAAGCTAACGCTAACCTTCTCAGGTGCGTCACTGATTTCGACCCCATAAAATTCGGCGAGGGTCTTTAGCCCACCGGTAAATCCTTGACCCACTGAGCGAAATTTCCATTGTCCTTGCCGACGATAAACTTCGCCTAAAATCAACGCCGACTCCAGCATACCGGTCGTCGGCAACACCGCTTCCAAGGTATTCTCAGCTGAAACAGCCTGTACGCTGACCGTTAAGCTTTTAAATGCCGAGAAGGTTTGTTTATTTTTATGAATTGTCGCGGTAAAAGCGATCTTCTCAATTGCAGGATCGAGTTTTGTTAAGTCCAACAAAAATAGCGCATGGCCGGTTCTTCTGTTGGACAAGATGACGGCTCCGTGATCCGAACTAGGTTGCCCATAAAAAACCATATCCGAATCACCGCGCACTTTTCCATTGGCGGTCAGCAAAAATGCCGAGATGTCGACCTCCAAGCCGCTATATTCAGTCGGGGATAACTGCACGGAAATCTGTAGATTATCGCCGGAAACAGGCTGATTTTCACCGGGTATCAAGGTCTTGGAAGGCATGCATATACTCCAAAAATGATATGATCATAACACCCTGCGATCAACAGTGGGTCTTGCGACGCAATAAATTTACCTGCTGTTCGATAATGACAGACTACACTTACACGAAATGTAGGGTACGCTGCGCTTAACTTGTCCAAAATCAGGTTTTAATGAATGGTAAGCATCGCTGACCCTAGATTTTTTGCACAAGTTAATAAATTTCATCCCTCAATAATCCATAAGACCCATGAACCAAGACACTGATTGGAATGCTATCGAAACGGGAACCTTGAACCACTATAACCAGAATGCCCAGGCATTTTGGCAAGGCACCCATGACCACGATGTCAGCCAAAATTATGCTGCGTTTCTAGCGCCATTCCCCAAGGATAAAACGCTGGACATAATAGACTTTGGCTGCGGCCCCGGCAGAGATGTCAGATATTTTAGATCCTTGGGCCATCGACCGGTTGGACTCGATGGAAGCCGGATATTTTGCGAAATGGCGCGAACGCTAAGCGGATGTCCCATTCTACATCAAACCTTTTTGAATTTGGAGTTACCCGCTAACGCCTTTGATGGTATTTTTGCCAATGCCTCGTTGTTTCATGTGCCGAGCCAAAAGCTTCCCAAAGTCCTAAAACAGCTTCACAACACGTTAAGACCCGGCGGTATTTTATTTTTATCCAATCCGCGTGGCGCTCATGAAGGCTGGTCGGGCCAGCGTTATGGTCATTTTATGGAATTTGAATCCTGCCGAAATTTTCTAATGTCAGCAGGCTTTGATGTGCTCGATCATTATTACCGACCAGCCGGTAAACCTCGACACGAACAGCCGTGGTTGGCGGTTGTGGCTGCGAAACAGGACTAGGCTTGAATAAGCTGCTTTGAAATGACGTAATTCATTGCTTGAGAGGTAAAAAAATAATCCTTCTTTATCGAGAAATACTTACTTTATCTCTAATTGTCGATGAGAATTGGCACAATCTCTAAGATACAGATTGATCAAATTTTGGTAAGAAACCCCCTTGGTTTCAGCTATCTCTTTGAAATAGGCAATTGTGTCTTCATCTATACGCAAGGTGATCGCTTTTTTCAGTCGTTTAGGGTAGGGGTTTTTAACGGAGTTTGAAAAATCATAAACGTCACGCATGGCTATAATCCTCATACTGCTTTTTTTCACGTTTATCGGCTTTGCGTGCCGAAATAATCCGAATCGTATCTGCATTTCTTTCGCAATGACATACGATTAATAATCTTAGCTGTGAACTCATACCCATTAAAATAAAGCGATTTTCACCTTCAGAATGATCCGGGTCAGGAATCAATCGACCGAATTCATCTGCAAATACTGTTTTCGCTTCCTCGAATGCTACCGCGTGTTTTTTCTGATTGGAAATATTTTTAGCGTCATCCCATTCGAAACTTAACTTGTGCATGATCAATGTTTACAGCGTGTTGGGAAGCTTAATAATGTTATTGGGTCGTCGTACCTTCCGACTTTTTCAACACCGCCAGCATTTCTTTCAACAAGGCATTCTCATTTTTCAAATATTCGACTTCTTGATCTTTGGTCTGTAATAGCAGCCGTGCTTTTTCGAGCTCATGCGTGCATTGCGCTTCGGTCAGGACAATACTGCCGTTGTAATTTGGATGACAATTTTCAGACATATAAAACACATTGGTATCATTCAAACTCAGCAGCTTTTGCAAATCCACGCCTAACACCTGCGCTATTTTCTCCAGACTACTCACACTCACATCACTCTCTCCGCGCTCAATCTTGGCATAACCGTTCACTGAATAACCGATTTTTTCGGCCAGTTGTTCCTGGGTTAAGTCTTTCAATTGGCGCATAAATTTGAGTTTTTCGTGGAGTTGCATAAGCTCATTATCCTGAGTGGTAGTAATCACTACTTTTGTGAGTGTTTTGTTAGATTAGGTTTAGCTAGTATACAAACTTTATTACATTTTCTACATAACTGAATATATAAACGGAGACAATTTATGAAAAAAATTAACTTATTGGTAATAGTCCCTTTAATTGTTTTTGGCGTCAGCCATTTACATGCAGAGACTTTACTCAAAAGTGAATTACCAAAAGTAATGGCATCAAAAGGTACAGCGGCTTTTGCACGCGAATATCGTGGCAAAAATGTTTCGATTAAAGGTCCCATAAAATTTATAGGAGCAATAGACGATTCGAAATTTGTTTGGTTTTATGTAAACTCAAATCCAGTACCTGTTGTTTGCCCGGTGCCTTTAGAAAAGTCAGAAATGTACGATGATATTAGAGAGAGGGATATTGTTACAATAGCAGGTCAAATAAGTCATATAGGTAATTGGTTTACTGATCAAGAAACTTTAAGTCTGCAAGAAGGCTGTATCATTACCAAAAACTAAATCATCCACCTTATGGGATGTTACTTCATTCGACGGATTTAGACGCGCACAAAGATTTACTTACGGAAAACACTGTAATTTTAAGCGTCTAATCCGTCATTACAGCGCTATAGCAATTTAACCAGCCCGCAAGCGACTGCCATCAGGGCGATACTCCATCATACGGCGGAACCGTTTTTGCGTTTAGCTTTACACGGGCTAATCTTATAAATTTGACAATTAAACTTAAGCCACCCAACGAGAGTGGGAATGGTGATGTGAAGTCATGAGTTTCATACTTCACCCGGCTATCACACTTTCAATTACCCCCCAATCCGATATACTGCCCTTATCCCTTATATCATCTGAGCAGTTACTATGTCTTCCCTACCTAACTTTCATTTTCAATTCGATAATGCCTTTGTGCGCGAGCTTCCGCCTGATGCGGAAGTGCGCAATTACCGGCGCCAAGTGCTGGGTGCTTGTTATTCGAAGGTCTTGCCGACACGGGTTTCGGCGCCTCAATTGGTGGCCTATGCCGATGAGGTCGCGCAATTGCTGGATTTTAGCCCTGACTTTTGTAGGAGCGGGCTATTTACCGAGGTTTTCGCGGGTAATCAGCTCCTAGAAGGAATGGAGCCTTATGCGAGTAATTATGGCGGGCATCAGTTCGGGCATTGGGCCGGGCAGTTGGGCGATGGGCGGGCGATTAATCTGGGCGATGTGATTAATCGGCAGGGCCAACGCTGGGCCTTACAATTGAAAGGCGCGGGGCCGACGCCGTATTCACGCAATGCCGATGGTCTGGCGGTGTTGCGTTCTTCAGTGCGCGAGTTTTTGTGCAGCGAGGCGATGCATCATTTGGGCGTACCGACTACGCGCGCGTTGAGCGTGATTTTGACCGGCGAGACGGTGATTCGAGATATGTTTTATAACGGCAATCCGCAAGCTGAACCAGGGGCGGTGGTGTGTCGGGTGGGGCCTTCGTTTACTCGCTTTGGGCATTTTCAATTATTAGCGGCGCGGGATGAAATGGGCTTACTCAAAAAGCTGGTGGATTACACCTTGCAGATTGATTTTCCGCATTTGGGGCCGCCCAGCCGCGAGACTTATGCACAATGGTTTGATGAGGTGTGTATCCGCACCGCGAAATTGCTGGTCGAATGGCAGCGAGTAGGCTTCGTGCATGGGGTGATGAATACCGATAACATGTCCATTCTAGGACTGACCATCGATTATGGACCTTACGGCTGGCTCGAAAATTTTGATCCCGACTGGACACCGAATACCACCGATGCGCAGGAACATCGTTACGCTTATGGTAAACAGCCGTCGATTGCCTACTGGAATCTGGGGCAGTTGGCGAATGCCTTGTTTCCGTTGCTGCGCCGTGAAGAACCTTTGCACGAGGCAATGGCCCATTTCGTCAGCCATTTCGAACAGGGCTGGAATGCCATGATGGCGCAAAAATTGGGTTTGCAGGAGAGCGATGCACTGGCGGTGGTCGAATTGATTCAGGAGTTGCTGAAGCTTTTGGTGTTGGTCGAAACCGATATGACGATTTTCTATAGGCGTTTGGCGGATTTCGATCAAGACACGGATTTAAACGATCAAACGTGGCGCGAACTAGTTCTGCCTGCGTATTATGTTCCGGATCAATTGAGCGCTGATTATTGGAGCCGACTGGAACAATGGTTCAGACGTTATCAGTCTTTATTGCAGACTAGTGCGACACCGCAATCAGCGCGCAAAGCAAGTATGAATACAGTCAATCCCAAGTATGTGCTGCGTAATTATTTGGCGCAATTGGCGATCGACAAGGCTGAAAAACAGGACTTTTCAATGGTGCAGGAATTGTTGCAGGTATTACGTCAGCCCTATGCCGAGCAGCCCGAATATGAACGTTATGCCGAAAAACGTCCTGAGTGGGCACGACACCGGGCCGGGTGTTCGATGTTATCATGCAGTTCTTGAGGGTATTTTTTGCCTTCAGCTCTTTTTAGCAGACATAGGCATTTATTATGACAATTCAGTGGTATCCCGGACACATGCATAAGGCGAGCAAGGAGATCAAGGCGATTTTGCCGCAGATCGATGTGCTGATTGAAGTGCTTGACGCCCGGATTCCCTATAGCAGCCAAAATCCGATGTTGGCGGCGCTGCGTGGCGATAAGCCATGCATCAAAGTTTTGACAAAAAGCGATTTGACCGATGGTGAACGATTGCAGGAATGGCAGGATTATTTGGAACGGGAACGTGATACTAAAACGCTGGCGCTAACTTTTGAGCGACCCGAAAAAATGCGCCAGTTACCCGAACTTTGTCGTCACATGGTGCCTGGCAAGGCAGAAAGTGATAAAACAATTTATTGCTTGATTATGGGCATTCCAAATGTCGGTAAATCGACCCTGATTAATGTCTTGGCCGGTAAACGTATCGCTAAAACCGGCAATGAGCCGAGTATTACCAAGATGCAACAGCAGATCGCGATCGGGCAGGGTATTGTGCTGTACGATACGCCGGGAGTGCTCTGGCCGAAAGTCGAAAATCCCTACAGCGGCTTGCGCCTCGCAGCGACCGGCGCGATAAAAGATACCGCGATCAGTCACGATCAAATCGCGCATTTTTTGGCAGAGTTTTTATTGCAACAGTATTCGGCTAATTTACAGCAACGTTTTCAATTCACTGAATTACCTGCGAATGCCGAAACGTTTCTAGCTTTGGTTGCCGCTAAACGTGGTTGTTTGCGTAGCGGTGGTAATGTGGATTTAGACAAAGTCTCTAAAATTATATTGTCTGAATTCAGAGCAGGTACCTTGGGCAGTATTTGTCTTGAAACGCCAGCCATGATTGTGGAAGAACTCGCGGAACTTGAGCGGGTGCAGGAAGCAAAACGTCTGGAAAAAGAGACACGCAAACAACGCTGGAAACAGTCAAGTTAAGCTGACTTTATGAGTGGCGGTTGTTTAATCAAAGCCAGTCTGTAAGATTTGTCGGAGACCCGGATTGAAATTATCAAATTTATATCACCAAAGACCTCCAAGATATTGTTCTCAAAATTTGTTATATCGCCGACCGTGAAATTAAGAATTTTGATCATGAGATCGGCTTTCAAGTAGTACTCCTGATTAATAGAAAATCTTCGTCATAAAGCATTTGTAGCGGTGTCCCTTGGCATTCTAGTCGGCCACGTATGCTCATAAATCGAGCGCATTTGACAATGCTGCCATTTTCAAGATCTTCAATTATATATATTTAGTGAGTTATCTTTAGATTGGTAGAATCTAAAACTGCGCTTTTAACGCGTTGTTGAAGCGTTATCTGACCGTTTCTGCGAGAAGAGACCGTGACCAGCTTTTCGGATTGATCAAACAGATGATCGATAATAATTTAAGGTGTTTTTTTGAATAATAATTCGCTTCTTTGAGTTTCAACTTGCATTCGCTACTGAGCTTAATGATGACTATTTTGTCAGGCTGCATCTTAATATTTTATTAAAAATTAGGGTGATATTAAGACTGGTGATTAAACATCAGGTTGTATGAGCAGGTATCGAGTAATGGTGAGCCAAATTTTTTGATAGCTGTTTAATATCTCAATTAAGTATTTTGATCTATAGTTACTTGACTATTTTAAGCGGGTTTTATTTTCGGCGGATTCAACTCCGAAGTGCAATCGCCAATAATAGGATATTAAGGAAGGCTAACTGATATAGTGCCAAGCTTTTTTCTATCCGACTAAAGACGAGAATGAACTTGAAAGACTACCATCAGTTAACCCAAGCACTAAGATACCAGA
>CANNKG010000049.1 GCA_947505105.1 Methylococcaceae bacterium
AAGGATGTCGAGGAGGTGATGAAAAAACTTAACCATCGACCACGGAAAAGCCTTAACTATAAAACACCTCATTCAGTCTTTTTTGCAGAATCTTTGCCGAAGGCCGCATGACAACTAGGATTGCACTTCGGAGTTGAATCCGCCAAGTTAATTCATAGCAATTTACTTGGGTAAAATTTAATTCAATCTGGTTAAGATAAAGATGATAATAAATCAATGGGTTAATTAATATTCAAATAGACTATTTGACCAAAAGTTCACCCATAAAAAGACCTTATTTTTTAAAGTGAATCACCTTTTGCATGGGATTTAAGGTGATCTCATCAATGACGATATTGGGATTACTTTCCAGAAGATATTGCACGGTATCGGCAAGGTCTTGAGCGTTGATTGCGTGGACTGGCTCGGGGCCGGGTTCAAAGTTCAGCAAATCAAAAAAAGGTGTTTTGACCATTCCTGGATTTAAGAGGGTAATTCTGATTTTATGGCTCGCGCATTCTTCGCGTAACGCTTGGGTAAACCCACGTAATGCAAATTTACTCGCGCAGTAGATGGTGCCTTTGCGACTGCCTTTTAAAGCGGCTTCAGAACCGATATAGATAAGATCGCTGGTCGTTTTTTTTTTGAATGCTGGTAATAAGGCCTTGGTTAACAGGACATTTGCCGTGAAATTGACATTCATAAGTCGCTCAATCTGGGCGTCAGAAAATTCTTCCAAAGAACCAAATTGACCGATGCCGGCAGCAAAGACTACACCGTCAAGTTGAGGATGATTTTTTAGAATCGACAGCATGACGGGGCGAATTTGATCAGAGGCGTTAAGGTCTAATGGGATTGGGAAAAAATTGGGATGAGGCACTAAAAATTTACTGCAATCGCGCGAGCTTCCGAGCACCTGATGTCCTATGTTTAACAGGCGCTCAGCAATGGCACGGCCAATCCCGGAACTGGCGCCGGTTACCAAGAAACAGCGTTGCGTTATTGACATGAAAAAAATTTATGCTCGGGAATGTAATGGAGTAGTTGCTCGGAACAGAAGCTTCTTAGTTCCTGTTCCAGTGCGGGAGGGTAACTGATTAAACCGTTCTGCTGAATCAACGGCCCGGCGAAAAGTCGGGCATCGGGGTAGAGTTTATGGATTTTCTTGAAGTATTTTTCAGGCAAGCGAAACACCCCTAAACTGACTGAATGTAGATTTTGCAACTCAATCCGCGCAAATACTTCCGCAAAAAAATCGGCATAGAGTTTTTGATAATCGCTACAGTAAATCAGTGGATCAAAGCGTAAACCGATAGGCCAGCCGTGCTCTTGCAACTTGACCAACGCTTCGAGTCGTTTCATAACCGGCGGCGCTTTGGCTTCGACTTTTTGGGCAATAGCGTCTGGACTTAAACTAAACGCTACAATGCAACGCGGCAAGGCCGACCGATTTAATAGCGAGCGAATTTGGGTGCTTTTGGTGCGTAATTCAAGCCAAGCATTCGGTAGTTCATTGAAAAAATCGACAAAATGTCCTGCAAATCCGGTTAACGGTTCAAGCGCTAGGCTGTCGCCGTCATAGCCTGAAAAAAAATGCAGCATTTCATCGGGATAAGTTTGGCAAAGTGCTGAAATGTCTTGTTGAAAATCTTCATAGTTGATAAAAAGCACATAATTTGCGGATTGATACATCCCCTGCAGAAAGCAATAGCGGCAGTCGTACAGGCAGTTCAAAATGTGCGAAAAATAATAATTGCGCTGTGCGCCGATGCCGTAGCCAAGCGGAGCTTCAAGAACCCGATGCCGGTATTTTTCAGCCAGAATTAACGCAGGTTGCTGTTTTTGCAGTCGGAAATTTTGGGCTTTAGGATTAAACACTTCACCGTATTGATCGCAGGTAATTAGTCGTGCCTTTGGAAAGCGAGCCGTAATATTTCGAGTACGTGGATGGTCTAGGATATTTTTTTCTATATAGATAGTGTTGATCATGTTCCGGTCTGGATTTCAATAGCTACGGCGGGAATTATTTTGATGTGATCACTGGCTATTAGTTTAAAAAGTAGATGATTGAATTGGCGGTGACCCATAACAACATATTATAAGTCGATCCTTGAGGTCTTTTATGCAGAGTTTTGTAGGAATTACGCATTGCTAGAAAAAATATCATAAAAGTAGAAGGGTCTATTTTTGAAAATTTGTCAATTTACTTATTTTTTACGTGTAACAATTTGATTTATATATATGTGATTTTTTCAATGTGTAAGTCTAATATATGTAGAAACTTAGAATATTAGAGTAATCTAACGAGTTGTTATTTTTTCATTTATGTCTAAAATTCTATGCATCGCTATAATGCCAATGATGCCGTGGTTTTCTACTTGCGCGATCATTAATCAACACATGTCTCATCATTAGTAAGGCTGATTGATGTGTAACCAGTATTTGTTGAAAACATAAATATCGTTTGATTTTACCAGGAGTCATTAATATGAAACCCAATATAACGCCAACCAATTATGAAAGACGCTTGGGTGCAAACGATTTTATCGTTTCTAAAACCGATACTACCGGGCGGATAACCTATGCCAATCGAATTTTTATGGATATTTGCGGCTATCCGGAAGATAAATTATTGAATGTGCAACATAATATCATTCGACATCCTGATATGCCGCGCGGGGTCTTCAAGTTTATGTGGGATACGTTAAAAGCAGGCGATGAATTTTTCGGGTTTGCCAAAAATATGTGTGCAGATGGTGGTTTTTATTGGGTATTTGCAAATATCACGCCTGATTTTGATCAATTTGGCGTGATCAAGGGTTACTATTCGGTCAGACGTAAACCTCCTCAATCGGCAATCGATATTTTAGTGCCGGTTTATAAACAGATGTTGACGATTGAGAAAGGTTGTACAGCAAATGAAGGCCCTAAGAAATCATTGGAATATCTCGTCGATGTAGTGAGTCAGACTGGCGCTACCGACTATAACAGTTTGGTGTTAAGCCTTTATAAACCAACAGGGAAATAATTTATGAGTACTAACAACCCTTCTGCTACGAGCGCCAATATTCCTTTCTTACACCAAAAGTTTAATTATGCCATTAGTATCATTGTGGCAAGTTCAATTTTATGTTTTTTAAGTTCCCTTTATGTTGTGGGTTTTTCATGGTTGATTGCTTTTTGGATGCTTCCGTTTTTCGGCGTTGCAGTCTATCTTAAAAAGACGGTTGATCAAATGTTAGATGCGTTGGGTCGAATCCATGAAGTGCTGTGTAAAACTAACCAGGGTGAATTTCATCATCGTATCATCGAAACAAAAGGATTGGGTGAACTTGGCAAAGTTGCTTGGGAATTGAATGAAACCCTGGATATTTTCGAATCTTATTTCAAGGAGGTTTCTGCCAGTTTTGAAAGCTCCACGCGGGGGAATTTTAAGCGTTACATGTTAACAGAGGGTTTTCCGGGACTGCTCAAAAAATCAGCTAATTCGATTAATGATGCCTTAAATGCAATGGCTGAAGGTAAAATATTGGTAACTAAAAACCGGCTTTCTGCGAGCTTGCATCATACTAGTACCTCAAATTTACTCGGTAACTTGAAAACCAGTCAGGCCGATTTAATTGCCATTAATTCTCAAATGACAAAAGTTGAAGAAATTGCAAATCAAACTGGTGCCAATGCAGAAACTAGCTTAACAAACGTTCAAGTGATTGCCCAATCGCTTGGTGAAATCAATACCAATATCCATTCAGTCAGCGAAGTGATTTCCGCGTTGGTGGATGATAGTAAAAAAGTGACCACTTCGTTGTCGATGATCACTGGAATCGCTGATCAAACCAATCTACTCGCGCTCAATGCCTCAATCGAAGCGGCCCGTGCCGGGGAGCACGGTAGAGGATTTGCGGTAGTGGCTGATGAAGTGAAAAGTTTGTCTGAACATACCAAGAACGCTGCCTACGAGGTTTCCTTAACCTTAAAATCATTGAACGAACGGGTGAATCAGATGCTTGCCGAATCAAAAGTATCTTCCGAATTGTCCGCTCAAATTATGTGTAAATTAGATGATTTTAAAAATCAATTTGCTGAATTATCGAGTTCGGCCCATATATCGATTAAACACATTAGCTTAGCAAAGGATAGAGCTTTTGGTTTATTGACCAAGGTCGATCATATCATGTACAAACAAAACGCTTATATTGCCATTACTAATACTGAGTTTTGTCCTCAAGCTGAGGCTATCAATGTCAGTAATCATGAATGCCGACTGGGTAAATGGTATTTTGAAGGCATTGGTCTCCAGCAATTCTCCAGGACTAACGCCTATCCAAAATTGGATCATCCTCATCAAGACGTTCATAAATATACTCAACAGGCATATCAATGCTCGCGGCAGAATTGGCTGGATGATGATCGCTTGCTTGATCAAATTATCCGCAACATGGAGAAATCGGAACGCGCAAGCGAAGAGGTGATGAATTGTATCAACGCAATGGTCGATGAAAAGCACCAGCATGTTCATTAACACTGGTGCTTTATTCACTTACGATTCCGATGCGGATGGCGGCGTATCTGATGGTTTAGGTGGCAAGGGTCGCCAAAGTTCCGACGTAGAAAAACACTGCCAGCCCCATTTTAGCCAGGTGATCAGCGAAATGGCCAACCATAACGACCAAAATAACATGAGCAAACGGTAACCCATTATCGGAATAGAGATAACGCTCGCAGTTGGTAGTTGAGTTGCACTTTGGTCTTGATACCAATTTAAATCGAATGCTGTTGAACGATTACCGACGATCTGCATTTCGGGTACGCCTAATAAACCATTGACTACCGCTAAAAACAAGCTTCCACACGTAATTAAGGTCAAGGCAATTAAACCAAGTTGTAGCCCATTATAAAAACCGCGACTTAAGTTTTGACAGGTTGGGGTCGTCCGCCACGCAAGCAGCATAAACCAGAGAATGACGACAATGGTTAATTCCAGTGGAATTTGACTTAACCCGATCAACAGCAAGAACCATTGCCATCCACGCAATGGTGTAAGCCGAGTTTTAGCAAGTCCGATGGCCAAACCGCCGATTATCAATAAAATCCCCCAGAACAACACGGCTGGACCAATGAGCGGGCCGAAAGTCAACAGTACCCACCGATCTTGTCCGAGCAGGATTTGGATATGGCTATTAACGCTGGGCAAACCAAGATCGACAGTAGGCGTGCGCAATAGGCTTTCCAGCGTCTGCATTTGTCGCCAGTTGATTTGCCACATTTGGGCGCCGGGTTTGACCGGTAAGGTGAGTTTATTGCCTTGTTGCCGAATTGGTTGGAGTACGCCGTCAATCATGACTGATTGCAATTCGATCGCTTCCGGAAGTGTCAGGCTATGCTGTCCACCTTTTGAGCTCTTAAGTTGTAGACTCAAATTAATTTCGCTGAGTCGTTTACCGGGGGTGACACGTAGTTGGCTACTTTCAATTGTCAAAGTTTGGCCGCTAATACCCTCAGGCCGAGTCAAGTTTAAGGTGACTTGCTCACCCGGCCAAGGGTACCAAGTAGGTCGCCATTGATTTTGCTGGCCGGGATGAATGGGCGCTAAGCCTTCCGTTTGTAAATGCCAGATGGGACTGATATCAACGTGCCAGACTTCAGTCCATTGCGGGGTGAGGGGGGCGATTAGGTTCAATGATGGGGCTTTGGCGAGCAGCGAGTCCCATTGTAATTCGCTCTGACCCGCTTCGATATTCAAC
Source organism: Methylococcaceae bacterium (assembly GCA_947505105.1). Classification (GTDB taxonomy): domain Bacteria; phylum Pseudomonadota; class Gammaproteobacteria; order Methylococcales; family Methylomonadaceae; genus SXIZ01. The sequence continues at coordinate 5,724 of CANNKG010000049.1, forward strand.
AGCAATTGTTGTTTGTCGATACGCATGCCGGGTGTTAATACGGCCTCGCCCGTTAATAGTGGCACCGCAAGAAATGCCGCTGAATCAGCAGGCGTGATTCGCAAAACGCGGGTGGTGACGCGCCAATCAAGGCCAAACTGTATCGTGCGTTCAATTCGGAATAAAGCAGGCAAGGTTGCAGCGCTTTGGACTTGAGTTGCTATTTCTGTTTGTTCTCTAAGTCTTGTAAACTGTAATTGTTGATCTGCCTGACCATGCTCATGAATTCCGGTAACGTCCCAACCTTGTTGTTCTGAACTGACTCGATGCGGTTTTAGCGGCATCGCCAGCGTAAACTTGTCCAGCGGGGGGGCCGGACCCTCTAGGATAACTTGATGTTGCCCCTTGTCAATCCTAAGCCATAGCTGACCGTCAGCTGATTTCACCAAAGCTGGTTGGGTGTTGCTATCTAATTGTACTTGTTCTGGCAACCACTGTAATTGCTGTGCCGGTAGCGGTATGGCGACCGTAGCTTCTGCTGACACGCTTAAGGAAAGTTCAAGTTGTTTGGCGGAAATTTTCACCTTAAGTTCTGCAATTTCAGCACAATTAGGCAAGCAGTCGGGTGCTTCAAGCATGCGTTTTTCGAGATCATCCAGTAGCTTTTGTTCCGGGAATGCCGCGCTGACCGGGTGGCTTAATGCGAGGAGTAACGGCAATAAGAAGATGCCAACTGTCCAGGGGAATGCTTCAAAACGCAGTTTAAAGCCCGAGGTGAACTGAGTAAATAAGCGTAGGGCCAGAATCGAAACCAGCAGAACGCGCAAAAAATTTAGAAAAATATTGATTTTGGGGGAGATATACCAGAGTTTTAGTTGTTGTTGACTATCAACCGAGCCGTTCCAGTATAAATGGATTTTATGCCATTGCCATTGAGGTAAGCCCGGACCTGTTTGGACGTTGGCGTAAGGATCGATAGCTGAGTATTGCGCGCTGTTTCGTCGACTGGTTGAGTCGTAAGCCAATTTAGCTGGAGCTTCAGGCGCTATTTGACTTTGCATTTGGTCTTCCATTTCTTCGGCTTTGTTCAACATTTGTTCGGAGATTGCGTTACCTGCGAGTGGGGCAGGAACAGGAGCCGCAGCCGGTCGATATTGTTGAGTGGTTTGGTCCAAGTAGGGCGCAGGAATTTCAAGTTGAGGATAGAGACCAATACGCACTTGTTGAACGATAAACGGCACGATAATTAGGATCAATAACAAGCCGCTACAGATCCGATAGATACTTAAAGCCATAAAAACTCGATTTTGAGGCAGAACTCTGAGTAGTGCTGTCACCGCCAGAATATTAAGCCAGATCCAGTGAGGAGCTTCTACTTCATGCCAGATTAGCGCCAAGGTGAGTAATGCGAAAATGCCCCAAGCGAATGGGTATTTATGGTGGGTGGGATATAGTTTGGCGATCGTTAACGCGGCAATCAAAACCATAAATAAATCCAGTAAGGTCCAGCGTGCAACCCAGCTTTCCGGAATATTATCGACACCACTAGCGCTAAATAATCGCCAGCCCGGAGGTAAATTCAGTTCGGCAGAAACGTTATGAAAATTTTGTTGCCAGCCGGTAACCGGGAATTTTCGAATATTGGCTGAGTAGCGACTGTCGGCCTGCATGTGTACCGCTCCCTGGCGGATTTCGATACCAACGGCATTATTGGCATCACGCGTGATCAGTTGATTTTGACCATCCAGGCTTATTTTGCCTAATTGCGTGCCAGGGAGTGCGTTCAAGCGCCAACCGGAATTGATTTGCCCATCAATTTGATCTTGGATGGTATAGGCCCTACCATCGAAATCGAGCCAGTAGGTTCTTCTGAGGTCGAGTTGATTCGGATCGGGTTCGGGATTGCCGCGCCGTTGCACTTTGAACGTTAATTGATGCTCGCTGTTGATACGATAGGCGGGCAGGTTGCGCCAAGCTTCCGGCAAATTGGTCTGACTGGCGTCGATTGCTTCAGAGTCCGCAATCTCTATAATGCGTAGGTGTGGTCTGGCGTCAAATACCCAAAGTTCCTCGTGCGGCCAATTTGGGCTTTGCTGAAGACTTAAGTGATCGACGGCGACTGGTGAACGGGCTAATAATTGTAGCTCCCAGTGGCCTGGGCGCAATTGAACTAATACTTGCCCGTCGGTTTCGATCCTTGAGCGTAACGGACTGTCCAGACGCATCGGGATAAATCCTGGCAGATTAGCTTGGGAAAGTTTAATCTCTCTGGGGCTGCCTGAAACGTCCATTTCAATATGGGTTAATACTTGAAACGGCACCTCATCAATTAATTTACGATAAACTTGCAAATCCAGACGGTCTTGAAGTTGTTCGGGGTTCTTGCTGCCGCGCTCGCTGTCTTTTAGCCATAATACCCCTTCCTTGATTGTTGGCATCGTAATGGCGGTGCCATTGATGCTTAGATTGATCAAGCCGGTATTTTCGGCGATGGGTAATTGTTCCGGGATAAAGTCCCAGCGAAACTCGCCTGTGATTTCATAGTTACCCGGTTTGGTTTTGATGGCCGGATGACCGTCATTCATTAAAACCGTCGCTGGGGCTTGATTGAGTTTAACCTGTTGAGGCCAGAAATCAGAATCTCCCGGCAAGGTCAGCCAACTGTCTTGCTCAACTTGCCAACGTCCCGTGAAATGACCGCCAGTTGCCGTCAAATCCAATCTCAGATCGATTGGCCAGCTACATTGTTTCAATTCAAATTGCTGAGTATAAAAGGTACAATCGCGTTCGGGATGATTTTGTAAAACCCAGCTTATCCAAGGCTTTAAAGGTTCCGGAACATTATCCTTGCTTAAAGGTTCTGCTTGAAGCAGATTTCCCAGTAGATTTAGCACAGCAAAGAGCATCAAGAGAATTGTAGGCATGTTGGGCTCCGGAGAAAACTTACCTGATTAGCGTCTGTTCGATAACCGTAGCACGGGTGTTTCAAATCTGCAAGCGCAATCCAAGTCGCTAAAATATCTGTAAGACTAAAAAAATATGTCGATTTTTCAATTTGAAAATTGTTTGCCCTTCGATGGCGAATTATATTTACAGCGTGCCTTTTATAGCCCAGAGCAGGCGGATACCTATTTTGAAAAATTCGTTGAAACCTTGGACTGGCAGCAGGAGCAACTAAGGCTCTATGGTCGCTATATTAGCGTTCCACGCTTGATAGCATGGTATGGTGACCGTGAAGCGCATTATCGATATTCGGGCGTTGATCATATGCCAAAGCCTTGGACGCAAGAATTATTGCACGTAAAAATCGATCTTGACGCCTTATTAAAAAGCAATTTTAACAGTGTCTTGGCCAATCTTTATCGTGATGGCAGGGATTCAATGGGGTGTCACGCAGACAATGAGCCGGAACTAGGCGCCAACCCCTTGATCGCATCTTTGAGCTTTGGTGAAACGCGCTTGCTGCGGTTTCGACATCAGCAAACCAAGCATAAATTCGATATTGATTTGAAGCACGGTGATTTGCTGATTATGGTCGGTACTCTCCAAGAACATTGGCGCCACGAGCTGCCTAAAACCCTAAGTCACAAGCACGCTCGTATCAATTTGACCTATCGACAAATTAACTGCTTGCAGTCTTAAGTGGTTTTGTCTAATGGTTAATAGACAAAATAAGCGCCGCTACTTTCAAGCAGTTCAAGTTTTATGACCGGATTTGGGGATCCACTAACGGTCAGTTCCGCTCGGTAATTTTTATTGTCTCGTTTGACGCATCTTAAAAATGCTTTTTGTAGCACTGGGTCGTAAACATCACATGAGACTAGACTGGCTGGTTGAGATGAGCTCAGGGATCGAATTCCGAGGGTGAATTTGTGATTGTCAGTAGCGCCAATTGCGCCAAGTTCAATCTGAAAAGGTTGGCCAGCAGCGCTTACACAAGGAATTTGTAGCTGATTTTGTTCAAAAGACGGGCACTGTTGATCTGCGTTTGATGAGGAGTTTTGACGAATGATATCTGGAGATGGGTTTGGGAACTCATTGAGTAACACATCAACTTTGACATTAAGATCGTTGACGTGAACGTCTCTGGTTAAGGTACCATACACTGGATGCGTGAAGGTAAGCGTATAATCATGGTGTGGATCCACTTCAAGCCCAAAGCCGCCAGCAGATGCGCTTGTGGTAGTCAAATTCTGGGAAATAGCGATGGTAATACCGGGAATACCTTCACCTGGATCATAAAGGTTATTTTTATTCTGATCATCATAAACGACACCTAGAACTATTGGCCGACCATTAGTGCGTAGCCCAAAGTCGGTAGTCAGTAGCGCGGAATTAAAACTGTGGTTAGCTTCGTGCCAGATACCTAGAGATAATCCAATACCAATTTCTCTGTACTTTGGATTAAATAGATTGACGCGATGTTGGCGATTTTGATACTCATTATCAATAAGCAAATTTCTATACAATTCACTATTTGTCTCAATCACGTTTAGGCTTGAGGTTCGACCGATCATGGCGATATTTTCGTTCGCAGAGCTGTAATTGTAATTAATAGCTTTAAAGCGATCCCAAGGGGAATGATTCGCTTGATCGGTGTGTTCAAAAAAATTGGCATTTAACATGGTGTTACTATGATTTCGAGCGGTGGTCAACAAAGCGGCATTGAAGCTGAGTGGCTGTTTTGTTGAATAGTCAATTTGACCAGGTTTGGTTCCTTCCAGTAAATCGAGATTAAAGCGTTTAGCTTCAGACTCGGGATTCGACCGAGCGCGGTTGATCATCTCCAGATGGCTTTGTTCGAGAATTGTCGGATCACCATAATCAAACGCAAGAACTGTATGGCTAAAAGGGAGTAAGCAGCAAGTCAGAATTACAGATTTAGAATCGAGAAAATATTTTGACACGTAATGAGCAGTTAACGCGAAATGACTTTCAATGCTTGACGAGACTTTTTGGGGCATAGACCTAACCTTAATTGCGTTTTATTAAAAAATAACTTGGGTTAAACTTTCTTGAATTAATTAAGCAAAATAGAACTATAAGCAAATAAGGTGCCATGAAATAATATAGCAACATCAATACGACTTTTTAATATCATTGGTGAAAATAGATGATGGTCTGCAAATTTTGTATGAAAACAAGGCAATGGTATACATAAATTGCAGGGATGGAATTACATAATTTGCAGTGTTACTTTAAGAACTCTTGTTATGTGATTAATTTGTAATATTAATACTGATCAACTACCTAAGCGGGTACGAGATTAAAATGTTGAGTTTAATCTCGTACTTTAAAAGAGAGGGATTAACTTGCAGAGTCAGGGTAAATTACTTTGGGTTCGAAACTTGCAGCAGGGTATTTGGGGTCGAATGCCGTTTTTTTGCCGGTGCTACTGCTGTGAGCGGGAGCATGATCAGATGAGGTTGCTTTGGCGGCTGATTCGTCTATAAAAATGACTTTGGGCTGAAAATTTGCCGCCGGATATTGACTGTCAGTTTGGGCAACATGAACGGTTTTGCTGGTTTCGGCTGATTTACTGACAGCGGTGACTGATTCGTCAGTAAAAATAACTTTAGGTTGAAAATTTGCGGCTGGATATTGTGTGTCAGTTTGAGCTGAGACTGTGAAAGGGCTTAAGATAATTCCGAGCAGTGCAAGTTTAAAAATTGTTGATTTTTTCATGTTTTATTAGCCTCTAGTTATGGAGAAAAAAAGCTTTGTCGGTTCTTGATAAAACTAAAATCTGACCGTCCAAAGTATCGGGTATTTTAACGCATTCCGCAACCCATTTTGTCATTCAACAGCGAGTAATTACAGGAGTTTTTGAATAGTCGGATAGTCGTCAAGCAATTGTTGTCGAAATTCTTCAATCTGGCGTTCAGTTCGCTCCGTTCTAGCTAACGGAACGGTTATTTCACTGACAACCTGCATGGGGGGCGAAGACAGGAAAATTAAACGATCTGCCAGGGCAATTGCCTCGCGCAAATCATGGGTCACAAATAAGACGCTATGTGGGCGATTTTGCCAGAGCTCCAGTAATAATGTTCTGACTTGTCGTGCGGTTGGCGCATCAATTGATACAAACGGTTCATCCATAAGCAATAAATCCGGATTAACTGCAAATGCTCTAACAATCGCAACTCTGCGACTCATTCCAAGCGACAGTCGTTCCGGATAATAATTTTGGATTTGCGTGAGTTGCATCATTGCCAGTAACTCATCTAGCATGGCGGTTTGATTATGCTGTTCCAGAACCAGTTCGATATTTTCTCTGACCGTTCGCCAAGGCAGTAAGCGTGGATTTTGAAAAACATAACCGATTTTGGGATACAGCGCTTGGGTCGATTGGAGAATAATTTCGCCTTCGTAAGAATTATCGAGATCAGCAATGATGTTTAGTAATGTGGTTTTACCGCAACCGGAAGGGCCTACTAGACATACGAATTCTCCTTGTTGTACGTCAAATTTTAAATTCTCGATTGCAAGATGTTGACCCGCTTCGCCAATAGCGGGATAAGATTTACGGATGACGTTAATATTGATATTAGTCATCTGCGCCAGCGGGAGTTGGCCCGGTCCAAGGGTTTTAAAATGAATACTTCAAATAATTGGACTACCGAGATGAAGGCGATGGTATAGGCCAGAATATTAGCGACATCGAAAAGCTGGAAATATAAGTTGAGTTGATAGCCCATGCCATTGCTTCTACCCAGCAATTCTACGACCAGAATAATTTTCCAGATTAATGCCAAGCCCGAACGCGTCGCCGCCATCAAGTAAGGATGTAATTGTGGCCAGATGACATGTTTCAAGGTTTTTTGTTTGCTGAAATGAAAGCACTTGGCCATTTCAAGTAAATCCTGATCCAGCGCGCGCGTTCCCTCGCGCACGGTCACAATCACATTGGGTATTTTGTTGATGACCACGGCCAGAATGGCCGCCGACTCAGTGAGGCCAAACCAGACATAACAGAGAATCATCGTGACCAAGGCCGGAATATTTAGAAAAATAATCAACCAATGATCGAATAAAGCATTCAACGGCTTGTTACGGCCTAAGACGATGCCGATGGCACAGCCAATGAGCATTGCAATAATAAAACTGACGATCAAGCGAAGCAGGGTAACGCCCAGATGAAACGGCAATTCACCGGAAAGAATGTCAGCCCATAAGGCCTCAACCACTTTTACCGGCGAGGGCAGCATCGGCGCATCTATCGCCAACGCCAATAACTGCCATAAACCAATGAAAAGAATAATTGATAGCGTTGATAAGACGCCATTGGGTAATGCCGATAAGGCGCGCATGCGAGGTTATTGATTAAACCAGAACGTACCCGGATGGATAGTCTCGGTAGTGCCGGTTAATTTATTGTTACTGACTTTACGTAATAACGCATAAATTTTATCGGCAGTGTCGAGTTGCGTTTTGCCCCATTCGGTAACGCGTCCTTCGCAGTAGCGTTGACGTAAGATTTTTTGGGTGGCCGGGTCATCGGTTTTCAAGAGTGGAATGATGGGCTGCCATGCAGAATCCGAATCGCACAATTGATTTCGGGCTTGTTCGGTGACTTTGATAAAACTATTCAAAGCAGCTTTGTTTTGTTCAGCCCAGCTTTGTTTAAACACATAGCCAAGATTAGGCATGGTCGGACTGATGCCTAAACCTTTTAAGATATCTTTTCCGGTGAGCAAGGTTTTGTAGCCTTGAGCCTCTAGTTGCGCCGCATAATGCCAGTAATTAAGCACTGCATCGACGTGTTTTTGTAAAAGCTGTTGATTTAATAGAGGCGCGGCGCTAAAGGATTTATTGACGCCTTGATTTAAATCGATCTTCTGCTGTTGCGCAAGTGCCTGGAGTAGCAGCCAGTTTTTGTCGAGTTCATCACCACCGACACCTAGGCGTTTACCGATTAGATCAGCGATTGAATTGATATTACTGTCTTTATCGACCAGCAAAGCACCTGAGGCTGTTGAATAAGGATAAAAACTGTAATCCGAACCGGTTGAGCGCATTTTCGACACCCAAATCCAGTCGGTGACAATCATATCGACGGCATCGGCCTGTATGGCAACTTTAGCCGCTTGCGGATTAGCGACTTTGTGAACTTCCAATTTAAAATCGGCATTATCTAGCAATTTTTGATGGTCTAATGCTAGTAACTCCCAGTTGGTAGTGCCAAAGGCCAGGACTCCGAGGCGTAGCAGTGGTTTTTCTGCGGCCTGAGTGCAAATTGAGCTGAGAAGACTAGCGATAAGTAATGCGAGACGTAGTTTCATAATGTCAAAGAACAAGGCTATAGAGATTGGTAAAGCGCTATTTTAGCCGCCTAAGTCATTTGATGCGAGAACGAATAAGAAGAAATTTTTAAAAACTGGTAATATGCAATTTCTTGAGATACGAGATAGGAAATGATGGAGATGAGCTCTGAACCTATGCAGTTAATTGACCGTTTTGGCCGCGTGGTTGATTATTTAAGAGTTTCAATCACTGACCGCTGCGACTTTCGTTGTGTGTACTGCATGTCCGAACAGATGCAGTTTTTACCCCGCGCCCAAATTCTTACGTTAGAAGAGATTTACTTTATCGTGCGGGCGTTTACTGAACTCGGCATTAAAAAAGTGCGCGTAACGGGTGGTGAGCCTTTGGTCAGACAAGGGGCTTTAAGCTTGCTTGAGAAAATCGGTCAGCTAGAAGCATTGCATGAATTGGTCTTGACCACTAATGCGTCAAAACTAGCTGAGCTTGCACCCGGTTTGCTTAATGCTGGGGTTAAACGTATCAATATTAGTTTAGATACTCTTGATGCGGATAAATTTAAACAGATTACCCGAACCGGCGACCTCGCTCAAGTTTTGCAAGGTATTGCAGTTGCCAAAAATCTGGGCTTTAAAAAAATTAAAATCAATGCGGTCATCCTGAAGCATCGAAATCATACCGAAGTTTGCGATTTGGTTCGATTTGCCGTTGAAAATGGCTTGGATATCAGCTTTATTGAAGAAATGCCGCTTGGACAGGTGAGTGCTGAACATAATCGGGCTGAAAGTTATTATCCGAGCCAACTGATTCGCCAGGATCTAGCCAAACAATTTGAGTTGATTTCATCGACATACCAGACCGGTGGACCGTCAAATTATTATCAGGTAGGGGATAGCGCTACTCGCGTCGGTTTCATTTCTCCCCACAGTGAAAATTTTTGCAGCACTTGTAATCGTGTGCGGTTAACGGTGGAAGGCCAGTTATTGCTTTGTCTTGGAAATGAGCATTCGGTGGATTTGAAAAAAGTAGTTCGTTCTCATCCAGGAGATCTGCAAAGATTGAAACAGGTGATTGTAGAATCTATGCAAATCAAACCGTTGAAACATGAATTTAATATTCAAGAACAACCGGTCATTTTTCGGCATATGAGTGTCACGGGCGGCTAAATTTTTTTATCTACATTAGTTGACAGGTTTGTCTTGATTGCCTATATCTGATGGCTCGGCACGTTGATTTTTTGACGAACCGCACTAGACTTTATATTTAAAGGTAACTGTATTATCAAGTTGCGTAGTTCATTTTTGGAAATTACGCTCTTATTATTTTTTTAATTTTAAGAACACTTAAAATCGAAGCATCAGCTTGATTTCTTCAGATTTTTGATGGTGGTATTTATTATTACATGAGGTATAAATATGGAAGGGCCTATGATCCCCAAGCTCAGTGAGAAAAAAAATGTTCGCCCTAAAAGTCGCCGCCGAGTCGATTCCGGTGATGTTTTTCCGGTGCTCACAGAAGACGGAATTGAAGAGTTTGAAGTTAAACAGGCGGTTGAATCTGCTCGGTCTTCAAAAGCCGCCGCCATGAATGAAATTATGAAAAACATTAAACCCGGAGATATTGAAGCACTTTCACAAACTTTGGAAACCTTACTTGAAGGCGCTTCACCGGATGATGCTCTCAGATTGCGCCAGGCGCTTATTCATCAAATAGAATCAACGCCAGCCACCAAGCTTAAATCCGACGATCAATTATCCGATGATTGGCGTAAAGGTGGCTATCCGTATCGAAACTTGATGTCACGCAAAAATTATGAAAAAAATAAATATCAATTACAGGTAGAACTTCTGAAGTTGCAGGCTTGGGTGAAAGAAACCGGTCAGCGAGTAATAATCCTTTTTGAAGGCCGCGATGCCGCTGGTAAAGGGGGGACTATCAAACGGATGATGGAGAATTTAAATCCGCGGGGTGCGAGAGTGGTTGCCTTGGAAAAACCCTCTGATGTTGAAAAAGGGCAATGGTATTTTCAACGTTATATTCAGCATTTGCCGACTGCCGGTGAAATCGTTCTGTTTGATCGTTCCTGGTATAACCGGGCCGGTGTTGAACGTGTCATGGGTTTCTGTTCCAATGAAGAATATAATGAATTTATGCGACAAGTGCCAGAATTTGAAAGAACCTTGGTGCGGAGTGGAATTTATCTGATCAAGTTTTGGTTTTCGGTGAGCCGCAAGGAACAACGACGTCGCTTTAAAGAGCGGGAAACACATCCGCTTAAACAATGGAAATTATCGCCAGTTGACCTTGCATCTCTGGATAAATGGGATGATTACACCAAGGCAAAAGAAGCCATGTTTTTTAATACCGATACCGCCGATGCGCCCTGGACGGTGATTAAATCCGATTGTAAAAAGCGTGCTCGGCTAAACTGTATGCGTTACGTGCTGCATAAACTACCGTACTCGAAAAAGAATCCTGAGCATATTGGACAGATTGATCCTCTCTTAGTCGGTCGCGCCAATGTCGTGTATGAGAAAGGCGAAAATGCCATCCCGATTTTGTAAGATTGGCTAAAGAAATAGAATGGGTAGTGAAGAACTGGTATAAAAAGGGTGGTTGTGAAACCACCCTTTGCAGCAATTATTAATTGATAAAATAGCGACCATTAATCAGAAAATGGGTCAGAATACTTCCGACGTAACCCAGCATAATGACAGGTGTCCATTTCAAGTGTGTCGTAAAGGTATAGACTCCCTTAGCCTGTCCCATTAAGCCCACTCCTGCCGCTGAACCGACCGCCAACATACTTCCGCCGACGCCTGCCGTCAAAGTAACCAATAACCATTGGCCTTGAGAGATATCGGGTGCCATAGTCAGTACCGCCATCATGATCGTACCGTTATCGACGAATGCCGAAGCAATACCCACCAGAATATTGGCAACGGTCGGATCGTTCGCCCCGTAGAGGAAAGTTGAGGTCAATCCTAGATAACCGACAAAACTGAGTCCGCCGACCGCGACCATGACGCCATAGAAAAATAGCAGCGTATCCCATTCGAGGTTAGCTACTTTTTGGAAGACATCGAAAGTTTGATCACCCGATTTAGATTGATCCTTTTCCTTTTTGCGCAGCTTTGCCAATGCTTCCGGATTATCCACGTACTTCATCGGTGCAAAATAATCGACTTTGACCTGTATCGTGTTAAATGGATGATTGGGATCTTCTATTTTCTGCATGTAATAGCTATAAAAAGAAAGATAGGTTAAGCCTAACATCATGCCAGCTGCCGGTGGTAAATCCAAAAAGTTCTCAAAACAAGTCGCGGTGATAATCGTTAAAATGAACAAAAAGATGATAATCAAGCCGCCTCGTTTCATGGCCTGAGCTTCTAAGACCGCTGCGGGACGTTCATTGGTAATGCAAAAATACATGATTGATGCAGGCAGGGCAAAATTTACAATTGCTGGCAGTAATAACGAAAAGAAGTCGGTAAATGGTACGACGCCTTTTTGCCATACCAGAAGGGTGGTAATATCGCCGAAGGGACTGAATGATCCACCTGCGTTAACGGCGACGACGACATTGATACACGACAATGTGACAAAGCGCTGATTGTTTTTGCCCATGGCCATAATGACCGAGCCCATCAATAATGCCGTGGTCAGGTTATTGCACACCGAGGAAATGAAAAACGATAGCCAGCCGGTAATCCAGAATAATTGCCGATAGGTAAAATTTTTGCTCAACAGCCAAACCCGCAGACTTTCGAAGACGCCTCGGTCTTCCATCGCATTCAAATAGGTCATGGATACCATGATGAACAAAAATAATTCGGCGTAACCTTCCAAGGTCGAGCGGAAAGCGACGCCTGCCTGTTCACTCATGCCATTCGAAGCATAAACCGAAGCAATCAGGATCCAGATGATTCCTGCTGCAAACACCATTGGCTTGGATTTTCGTAAATCAGTCACCTCCTCAATCATTGCCAGAAGATAAGCCACTGCAAAACAGACGATCGTCAGGTAACCGACCCAATGTCTAGTCAAATCAATTGGTTGGCTTGCGGGCTCTGTGGCGGAGGCCGCGAAGGGGAAAATACATAACAGAAGGATAAATAATAATGATTTAACGTTCATAAAGATTGCTAGTGTGAGGGTCGGAAACCCAAAGTTTTAATGATGGACAGCCTGAGTATACCCAGAGGTTTGAGAAAGTAAAAGTCGCTTGTACAGAGCAAACTGGCTCGCTACGAAAGATTTAGGTTGATTTTTGTTGGCACCTATCCGGAATTCATTGATTGCCGACGAATATTAAGTCCAGCATGTGATTATAACGAGTAGCCAGAAAAAATCATACGCAATTTTTAGAGAATAATAAGCATGGATGCAAGGATGATCCACATTGGAGATAAGTGTTCGAACTTGAGTAACTAAACGTAATTACCCCTGAAGGGGAAGAACTTACTGTCCCCCGGCAAGGGGAAGGAGGAGTTGCAATAGGGGGTAAGTGAATCTTTACGTTGCCGAAAATCAGTAGGTGCTGATTAACAAGGGCTTGAGACCACTGAAATATCTTATCAGTTACGTGGATGGCTTATCGAATGATCGAGTTGGGAGTAATGTTGCAACTTGTCTGGAATTGTATATAACGACAATTGTTTTAGCTTACAATGCCAGCTTTTCTCCACTTTGATTTTTTGTTTATATGTCGCATCAAATTCGAACCGTCAAACTTGCTACCGGGGAATTAACGCTTACGCTTGAACCGGGGCATATTCCGCTTTCCAGATTGCTGGGATTTGCCGCGCGGATCAGCAGCAAGCGTAAATTTTTATTCGTCAGTAAAATTCTGGGCAAGCATTATCCTGTGAGTCCAGTGATGATGAGTTGGTCTTATCGAGCTTTAGCGAAAAAAGTGCTTGAACAGATGCAGGGTGAAACCTCCATCTGGATAGGTATGGCGGAAACTGCTACAGGTCTCGGTTATGGCGTCTTCGAGTCCGGGTTTAATCTTGGTTTGACCGACAGTTTATTTATCCAGACCACGCGTTATCATCTTGCTGACCAAGCTTATCTTGAATTTCAGGAAGCCCATAGTCATGCTACTGACTTTTTTCTGTATTATCCTGAACAGGCCAAGCTGCGGCGGCAATTTTTAAATGCACAGATTTTGGTGCTGATTGATGATGAAATCAGCACCGGCAGAACTTTTTTACGCTTGATTCAAGCCTATCAACAGGTGAATTCGGCCTTGCAAAAAGTGTTTATTGTCAGCTTAGTCAATTTCGCGCATGCCAATGATCGGAATATTGTGAACACTGAGGCGGGCGTGGAAGTGGTGTGGATTTATTTAAGGGAAGGCACTTTGCACTTTGAGGATAATAACGATCAACAACTGGGCGCGATTTCGGTACAGGTGTCGAGTAACAATGCTTGTAAAAAACATTTATTGGCGTGGCCCGGACGCTTAGGCATGAACAAGCCGATCAGATTAGCGACCACGATGACGAACGAGTTAAGAGGATATTTCGAAAGTGACTGTGATACTCGACCGATTTTGGTCTTGGGCTCCGGTGAATGTAACGCTCCCGCATACCTGTTGGGACGGGCATTAGCGGCAGAGGGTTTTGCGGTTAAAGTGCAGAGTACGACCCGTTCGCCGATTTATCAAGGCAACGATATTCAATCTATCGAACAATTTGAAGATAACTATGACGATGGCATTCCAAATTTTCTCTATAATCGCAACATGCACGATTATCGCGAGATTATTGTATGCCACGAAACCCCGCTAACTCCGCCGCTACTTGAACGTATCAAGACGTGGCGGGCCATCAGCGCGCAATTTGAAATGGATCCACTAACTGCCGATCATGCAAAGATACATTTTTCTCGACCTTGACGATACCCTGTTTCAAACCTTACGTAAATGTCCCCAAGATCGGGAAGATCCGCGACTTGCGGTGCGAGCTTTTCTGCCTGACGGTACGCCTAATTCTTATGCCACCCATAAACAGCAATGGTTATGGCAATGGCTGAGTCAAGATTTTAAGCTCGTGCCGGTGACCGCGCGGGATTTTCATGCCTTTGAGCGTGTCACGCTCAATTTTGATCAGGAAATTATTTTAAACCATGGGGCGGTGGTACTGACCAAGGAGCGTCGCCTCGATGCGCTTTGGATGACGACAATATTGGCTAATTTGCCCAATTATCACCGTAAATTGCTAGACGTGTGGCGTTTACTTAGTGCCCATACGGAGCGTTTGGAAGGTTACAAATTACGCTTGGTTCAGGATTTTGGCGTGACCTGGTATGGCGTCATCAAGCATTGTGATGGGAGTGAAGCGCCTTTAAAATTGCTAGTAGATGAAATTTTGCAAGAACATCCGCTGATGATCGATCAAGAATTGTACTGGCATTTGAATAGTAACAATCTGGCAATTTTGCCTAAAATTATTACCAAAGAAAGCGCGGTAAGCTATTTGATGACTAAATATTTGGCTCAAGATCCTGAACTTCTAACGATAGGCGCGGGAGATAGCAAGACCGATGCGGCATTTATAAGTTTATGTGATTATGCGTTGATTCCGAGTAATACCCAATTATTTAAGACATTAAATTTTTCGTGATGATTCCTTTTACCGGCAGTTATGGCATCGACGATGTCCAATTTCTATTGGAACCGATAGGGATTGATGATACCCCGATTCATCTTAAAGAAAGTCTGATTCAGTCGGGTCAAAAGCATTATTCGGAAATGTTAAGTCACGAAGCTTTGCCTACTGAGGCATATCTAAAATTATTTCATCAGGGGATGGCGCTTAACAAACAGCGGGTCGCCGAGCATTTGTTGATCCTGGCTGAAAAAATTGTGAGCACCCGTTCGGAGGGCATTACTCTGGTATCGCTCGCGAGAGCCGGAACACCGATTGGCGTCTTGCTCAAGCATATTCTTCAGCGCTATTTTGGCAAATCCGTGCCGCATTACTCCATTTCGATTTTACGAGATATCGGGATTGATCAACAGGCGTTGCGCTATATACTGCAGAACAATGCCCCGGAGTCGCTGGTATTTATCGATGGCTGGACTGGCAAAGGCATTATTGCCGAGCAGTTACGCGTAAGCCTCAATGATTTTGCTCAACGTGATGGCATCGAAATTAAGCCTGAATTGTATGTCTTAACCGACTTGGCGGGGGCGGCTGCCGTAGCTGCCAGCGATGAGGACTATTTGATTCCGTCGTGTCTGTTGAATTCGACAGTTTCGGGTTTGGTCAGTCGAACCGTTTATCGTCCACATATGGCAGAGCTCCCGCATTTTCATGCCTGTGTCTTTTATGAACATTTTAGAGCGCATGATTTATCCAAATATTTTATCGATACTTTGCTCGAGGAAGTCGATTATCTATGGCCGAGGCGGCCCCGATTTATCGAAAGTCAACTAAACTATGAAAACTTGCGGAACCTTTCAAAACAATTTCTATTAGGTCTTGCTGAACAATATGCCGTTTCGCATGTCAATTATATAAAACCTGGTATTGGCGAGGCGAGTCGTGTATTGCTTAGACGTGAAGCGCGTTTATTGTTGTTACAAGACCCGAATGCGGCAGCAACCCAACATTTACGCTGGTTGGCGGAATCTAAAGGTATTCCGATAGCGGTTGTTTCCGAAAGTCCTTATCAGGCTGTAGCCCTCATTAAAGAGATTTCTAAATGATTATACCGAACCCGGTCATGCACGAAAAATTCTATTCACCCTGGTGTCTGGGTGCCCCCCTTTACATGCCGGCGCATCGGCATGATTTAATTGAAATCGCAAATGGTGAAAAAAATCAGCAGTTACGGTCGATGATCTTTTGTACCGAAGACGCGGTCGCGCACACGGAGCTTGAGAGCAGCTTACGTCATCTGGGGCTCTGTCTGCAGGGCTTTAGAAGCCATTCACCTCGCTTTAGATATATTCGGGCGCGGAATCCTGAAGTGTTGGCGCGTTTGTTGGATCTGCCGCATATTGAAAAAATCGACGGTTTTGTCTTACCTAAATTTAATCTGCAAGTGTTTGACGCTTATTTTGATCAATTGAAAAATACCGGTTTTAAAGTGATGCCGACGCTAGAAACGCGTGAGGTATTCGATCATTCCGCCATGATAGAACTGCGCGCGGCGCTGCTCGATCAGCAGATCTATCAGCAGATTGCCATGCTGAGAATTGGCGGCAATGACTTGATGAATATACTAGGCATTCGGCGTCCGCGTCATTTAACTGTGTATGACACGCCGCTCGGTCATCTGATTGCCCAATTGGTGACTATTTTTAAACCTTATGGTTTTGCGTTGTCTGCGCCGGTTTTCGAGTTTTTAGCCGAAGAGAGACTTTTACTTAAAGAAATACAACTGGATCTGGCGCATGGCCTGATTGGAAAAACTGCCATTCATCCAAGCCAAATACCGATTATTGAGGGACATTATTCGGTTGCGATGGATGATTTTGAAATGGCTGAATCCTTACTTCAACAGGACGTGCCCGCGATATTCAAAATGCATGACACTATGTGCGAAGTGGCAACACATCGAAATTGGGCGGAAAATATTCGCCATCGTCATCAATGTTATGGTTTACAAGAAACGCCGCAAGTAAATAGCTATGCGGAATTTTCTTTCTGAATCAAATTTCACTTACAATAACCTCGATAACCCTAATTTATAAAACTAAACCAGGAGCACTACCATGAGTTTCGATAATTTTCTCAATCAATTAAAAACCAAAGCTGTGGAATTGAAAACTGAGGCCCTGAAATTCAAAAATAAGGACTTTTTAAATGCGGCAATGGCAGGGTCAGCATTGATCGCCATGGCTGACGGTACTATCAGTTCTGAAGAAAAACAAAAAATGATTCGTTTTATTGAAAGTAACGATGCCTTATCGATTTTCTCCACCAGCGATGTGATAAAAACATTTCAGGATTTTGTCGGCCAAATTGAATTCGACAAAGACATCGGCGAAGCAAAAGCTTATGGGGCAATCGGTAAAATGAAGTCCAATGAAGAAGCCGCGCGTCTTTTGGTGCGCATGCACATCGCGATTGCGTCTTCTGACGGCAACTTCGATGACCTTGAAAAAAAGGTTGCGGTTAAGATTATCAAAGAATTGCAACTCAATCCTGCGGAATTTGAATTAGGTTAATAGAAACCTGGAAAATTGTTGTTGAATTTTATCAGGGTTTGAAGGCACAAAATCTGCCGGGCCACTTAACTTCAGCAAGCTTTGACGCAAGCAAATGCATCTGGAAAGGGGTTGATATAGCATTTCCGGATGGAGTTTCTGAGCATGTAAGTCTCGATCATTGTCGTCGATGTTTCTTAGGGAAAGGGGATTACTGGGTAAGCTGTTATTTGCGTAAGCTGCCCGGTGGATAACCAAAGCGTTTTTTAAACGCGGTAATAAAGTGATTCGAATGGGAGTAGCCGAACCTATCGGCTAAAGTCTTTAGAGGAATCGTAGTGTTTTCTATCGCCTCATGCGCTTGTTGCAGTCGGTAATCGATAATATATGGCACGATTGCCAGCCCATATTGGGCGGCAAATTCTTCATTGAGTTTGCGCGGGGTTGTGCCGTATTGCATGGCAAGTTCATTGAGCGTTGGAAGTTTGCCCGTGGTATGGATCAACTGTTGATGTAGTAAGCGAGTTCGTTCCTTGGTTTTGAGCGAGCGAGGATCAACTGCCAATTGCGGCGTGGTCTCGGACCAGATTGCAATTCGGCGCGATAAGGCTTGTATCGCCGCCCCCAGCTCTTCCACGGAGGTGGGTTTGGTCAGATAGATATCCGCACCGCTTTCATAGCCCCTTAGCTTATCGCTTAATTCGATGCGGGCGGTCACCATGATAATGCCAATTTCTGGATGCGATTTACGTAACCGTTGCGCTAAACTGATACCGTCCTCACCGGGCAAATTAAGATCCAACACCATAATATCGGCTTGAAAATTCTGTAATAGCTCAGGAAGAGCCTCGGCGCAATCTCCTCCCTGGACAACATGGCCCATGTCCTGCAATGCGGCTATCGTGACTTCCCGTAGCGCATCATGATCCTCAATCACGATAATATTCATAGCGGTATCCAGAGATTAAAATTCGCTTCACACGTATTGGGTGAGTAGCTGAGTTGACAACCTATCGCTTTGGCTAAATGTTTCGCCAGATACAGCCCCACTCCTGAACCCGTGGTTTTATGCGCAGTTTCGCCGCGGTAATATTTGCGAAAAATCTTGCTGGCATCCAGGACGATGGTGGGGCTTAAGGGATTCGAAACCGTGATCATAATGCCACCTTGATGGTGATGTGGCGCAAGCATTGCGACAATTCGGACTTTTTGCGTCGCCGGGCTGTATTTTAGAGCGTTATCGATCAAATTACTCAATATCACGCGCAAGATTTGTGGATCTGTTTTGCAGTCGGGCAATTCAGCTACATTGAGTGACAAACGTTCGGGTGCGTTACTGTGTGCACAGAGTTCATTAAGCACCTCGTCGAGCTTACACGATCCCCAAGTGATTGAAACGCGACCATGATACAAGCGATCCGTTTGCAAGCAACGTTCAATGACCGCGTTCATATCCATCACCGAGCGTATCGCCAGCTGTTTTACTTTGGGGCTTAGGGTTTCTGATCCTAAAGCGAGGCGAATTAATGATAGCGGTGTTTTCAACTCATGGCTCAGCATCGATAACAATTGGCTTTGTTCTTCTCGTTGCCTGACCACCCAGGACAAAATAAGCGCCAGGGTAATAATTGTAAAAATCGTTAGTGATGCGCCAAACAAGACAGGACTGATCCTAGCTCTGACCAGCGCTGTGACTTCGCCTACTGAATATCCATTCACCATGACTAAAGGCAGATCGGCAATCTGCTGATACTGAAACTGGGTTATTGGCTCTTTTCCGATAGCTAATCGTTCCAAAAATTGACCGCTGGGTGACTCATCAAGGGCTTGCCAAAGCGTTGACTGTTCACCAATCCGCCAAGCACTGGAATCAGGATACTGGACCCTTGGCAAATGATCATCTACACCAAGCAGACTAACAACATGGGCGGAATTCGCCAGCAATTTTTGATAAAAGCCGGTGAAATTGCTCGATGGCAATTCAGTCAAAATAATACCGGCAAATTCGTTATTTTGGCGATTGATGCGGCGTGAGATTGCAAATTTGGTGAGTGCTTGATTCTGCATTATGACGGTTTTTGCTTTGCCAAAATAGAGGGTATCGCTGAGATTGAATCGGTGATAATTGAAATGCTGTTCAAGATCCGTGACCTTGGGATCAAGAGCTTTTGCGGGTTTTTTATTTAACCAGCGCTGTTTATCATCAAATACATAAATCTCCTCACTAAGTTGGCGCGTCGCCGCTAAAACTGTAGCTTCCACATCAGCCATGCGAGCCGGTTCGATCGTCTGATAATAACTTCGGGTGGTCAGGAGCAAGAGATCAACCTGCTTGAGTAATTGACTGGCTTGTTCGACCAACGCCGCATTCGCCTGGGAAAGCGATTTTTCCATGCGCTCAGATTCGTTTTGATAGATCATCTGATAGCCAATCAACACTTCAGCACAGATCGCCAAACACAAAATGACCACGGTGCTCCAGAGCAGGATCAAATTTTCCTGCATCGATTGCCGGGTTCCCAACATCGCTTCTTCTGCCAAACCAAAGTTTATGGTATTGACGCGGAGTCGATTGATTTCCATCCATATAATGCAACCGGTCATCAAGGCAACCAGCACGATATACCAAAATACCGTGATCCAGAGCGTAGGATTGGCGCCACGTTGTTCGGGTGCTACCGGTTCTGCTTGCAGTAAGGTGATCCCACGCGCCAACATCCACACGGTCAGGACTGCGAATAATCCGCCAACGACTGCAATCGGTAGTCGATTACTGCTGTCAAGAGCCGCACGGAACAGCAAATATGCTGTGCGGCCATTGATCAATACGACTGCAAACGAAAATACCGTTGAGCGGTAATTGCCATTCGGTTCGATCAGACCCCAATACCAAAAAGGCGCGGCAGTTAAGGCAACAATTGTCCAGCCGAAGTGATCAATTTTTGGCGTTTGTTGTTGGCAAAAAGCGCTAAACCCCGTGTTTAACATGACGCCAGCTGATATCAACAACATATTGGTGCCGATCACGGTGGCCCAACGAGGCATGAGTGGTCCATACGCTGAAGCAAAAAACGCTATCGCTAACAACAAAAGCGCACTCGCGAAGCGACGAGTGACTAAGGTGCCGGGTTGAATATAGGCAAACCCCAATAGGATAAGGCTTAAGCCGAAATTCATACCCGCAGCGATCGCGTAGAGTGTCAGGGTATTTGGAGTCAAGGAGGTGATGTTCTGGGGTGTAGTAAGTTAAAGTAATTTAATCATTGGGTTATTTATGGACAAATTATTGCTGAGCTTAAAAAAAATACTAATTTTTCCTGGCATTGCTTTGAAAATCAGATATTAGCAATTTTAGGTCAAGAACAGTACCAAAAGAAATTTTAGGTGGAAAAGATGGTATTTATATAACTTAAAACGAAATAATTCTTAGGTACATTTGAAGAATTTCGTAGAAAATATGCAAGATATCGTAGAACTAAGTCCTCATGAATTTTGAAATATTTACCATACTTTTTTCTGAATTTTTTGATATTTAGGAGAAGGTTATGAATGCTCGCCATGAAATGGTTTTTGTCGATACTCGTCTTGCAAATTACCAGACACTTTTACAAGAAGTGCCGAGTGATGCGGAGGTCTATTTATTAGATGCTTCACGAGACGGTTTAACGCAAATTCTGGAATCGCTATCGGGACGGAGCGGAATCGATGCGATTCATGTGCTGGGGCATGGCAGCAGTGGGGAAATGCAATTCGGCACCACAACGCTGGAAGCGAACAATCTTGCCAGCTATCAAACGCAATTAGCGCAATTGGGCCAAAGTTTGAGTCATGATGGCGATTTATTGTTATACGGTTGTAATGTTGCCGAGGGTGACAGCGGTCAGGCGTTTATCGAGCAGCTTGCCAAGTTGACCGGAGCGGATTTAGCTGCTTCAACCAATGTCACTGGAGCAGCGGCACAAGGTGGAGATTGGCAACTGGAAAGCTCGACTGGACTGCTCGAAACTACTAGCTTACAGTCAATGAATTATGGTTATATTTTACCCACAAGCCCTGTTTCTAAAACGTATACTCAACTAGGTGAGACAGGGACGACTATTCTTGATGATGCTGAGACTTTTGTTGCTTTTCCGATTATCAGTGCAAGCATAATTAACCTCGTAAACTACAGTTCACCCTCTGGGATTCAATTAGTTGTCAGAAACACTATTGGCAGCACCTGGGATAACGCTAATAATTTAACTAGTTCCACTGGAGGATTTTCGGCTGGAGGCGGTTATGATTCTAACCCTGCAGGTGGTACGGCAATAGAAGTCAACTATGCAGTGAAAGTGGATTGGGATGTGTTAGGGGCTGGAACAAAAACCATGACCTTTACGGTCAACGATAATAACAATGATAATTACGACTATACTGTTGATATTATTGTTACTGCCGATGGCGTAAATTACGTTCCCCCCGTTACCAACCATGCTCCAACTGCGGGTAGTGTTCAAAATAACCCGGCTTTCACAGTTGCTGAAGGCTCATCTAATCAGAATATTACCTTAACCAATTCAAATACTGGATCAAGCGATCAGGATGCTTCCGATACCTTGACCTATAGTCCAGCAAGTGCTTCCTATACGGCTGTTTCAAATCCATCGCTGAAAGGAACAGTCAATAACGTTGGCACAACGTCTTATACCGTCTCTGATGGAACTGCCTCTCCTGTTAGCGGAACTATTTACTGGAACGTTACTTATGGCGATGACGCCCCTACCGGCACTTTGACTGCGACCGGAATATCGCGTGAAGCGCAAGTATTGACTGCTACCAATAATATTTCCGATATCGACGATGGCGGTGCGGGGGTAAGTAAAGCTTATCAATGGCAGTATTACAACACCGCGACTAATCAGTGGATCAATATTGCTAGTAATTCCACGACGTCAACATTCACACCCACCGCTAGCGAATTGGCGGATTCAACTCCGAAGTGCAATCCTAGTTGTCATGCGGCCTTCGGCAAAGATTCTGCAAAAAAGACTGAATGAGGTGTTTTATAGTTAAGGCTTTTCCGTGGTCGATGGTTAAGTTTTTTCATCACCTCCTCGACATCCTTA
>CANNKG010000050.1 GCA_947505105.1 Methylococcaceae bacterium
TATCTTAGTGCTTGGGTTAACTGATGGTAGTCTTTCAAGTTCATTCTCGTCTTTAGTCGGATAGAAAAAAGCTTGGCACTATATCAGTTAGCCTTCCTTAATATCCTATTATTGGCGATTGCACTTCGGAGTTGAATCCGCCGATTAATATTCACCACCTTCAACTAAACTATGCACCAGCATAATCACAAATATTTTGATGTAAATTTAATCTGGGACGTTATATAGTAATTCTGCAGAAGCCAAGTTAAACACGATCATTAGCCCGCCATATTGATTATGGAACCCCGTTTTGAGAGGAAGACAATGACTGATTCTACATCACCCATTTTCCCACATTGCCGCCGCGCGGCATTACCGGCACTGATAATCGCCTTGGCACTTCTGCCGACAGGATGTAAAGGCGAGCAGCAGGCGAGTAAGACTCCACCACCTCAGCCAGCGCCAACAGAAACCCAACAACCGGTCGCCCCTCCCCCGCCCCCGCCAACCATTCCAGTTCAACAGCCGGTTCCACCGCCTGCCGCGCCGACACCGTTGACAAGCGTAGAATCGCTGGTAGCGCCAATCGCCCTCTATCCCGATCCCTTGCTGGCAGAATTATTAGTGGCGTCCACCTACCCGCTTGAAGTCGTCCAGGCGGCGCGTTGGCTCGAAACCAAGCCCGATTTGGCTACGCTCAGCAGTAAAGATTGGGACGCCAGTGTCATGCGACTGACCAGCGTTCCGCTGGTAATTAAAATGATGAATGATCATTTGGACTGGACCACGCAACTGGGCGATACTTTTTTAAGCAAACCGATCGAAGTGATGGATACGATCCAGGCATTACGCAAACGCGCCAAAGATGCCGGTTTTCTGAAAGATAGCCCGGAAATGAAAGTGACTGCTCAAACAGTCGCTACCGAATCTGGCACACAGGAAAAAAACAATCAAGTACAACCTGCAGTGCTTAAGAAAGAGGTGATCAGTATTGCGCCCGCCAAATCCGATACCCTCTACGTGCCGCAATATAATCCTGAAACTGTTTATCAGGCACCCTTAGCGGCTCCGCCTGCCAGCTATCCAGGCACCACCGTGGTCAATGTGAATACAGGGTCTCCAGCACCCAGTTATTACCCGACTTATTATCCAACCACAACGACTACCACCACAACCACAACCGCCGATAATTCCTGGGCTAATTTCGCCACGGGCGCTTTAGTGGGCGGATTGCTCACCTGGGGTATTATGGAATGGGCGCATCATGACGATGACTATTATCATGTCAATCATTACTATGGCAATAGTGTTTGCCACAACGGTAATTGCTGGCATGGCGGTGGTGGATATTATGGGGGTGGCTACTACGGTGGCGGCAACGTCAATTCCAACAATAACATCAATATCTCCGGCAACGAAATCAATATTGATCGTGGCGGTAACTTTAATCAAAATAATTTAAGACCGTCTCAACGCCCTTCCAGCTGGCAACCAGACGCTCAGCACAGACGCGGTCAGGCTTTTCCCGCAGGCGTACAGCAACGACTCCGCCCCAACCAGCAACCAGCCTTGGCAGGTCAGCGACCTGGAGCCGCCCAAACGCTTCCGGCATCGACAAGAGGCTTCGCCGAGAACGGCGCACGCGCAAGCGCTGGTAATGTGGCAGCGGGAAATCGTCCCTCCTCCGCAGATATTCGCCAACAATTGGCGCAAAAACCGGGTGCCACCGCTTCATTACGGGAACAAAACAAGCCAATGGCGCGCGATCTTCAAAACCAAGCTGCCGCTGGACGAGCCAATGGTTTGCAGGGTATGAACAACGAAGGACAACGCTCCTCGCTTGAAAGTAAAAGAGGCGCCAAAAGCCGTCAATCGTCCGCTCAAGCCTTAGACGCCAATCCAAATCGACCATCATCAGGCGGCGACTTTGCTGGTAGCAAGCTAGGAAAATCCCCAAGATCCGAATTGAATCAGTCGCCAAGACCTCAAACTCGCCCTGAATTCAATAATTCAAGCCAACGCCAAGCCTTTTCAAATCCGGAACGTAATCAACAACCCATGTCGATGCCGCGCCGGAACGAAACTTCGCGGCCCAATGCCTTTGAATCGTCTAATACCAGAAACACGCAGAGTTTTAGTCAACGCGGCGCGTTTAGTCGAAGTGCTTCCGCTGATACCGGAAGCTTCAGATCGTCAGGCAGCGGTGGAAATTTCAGAAGCGGTGGAGGTGGTGGTGGTAGCGGACGCCGGAGATAATTGAAAAAAAACGCTTCCGGCGCAAGCACTGGCCTGATTTGTTGAGAAATGAAAATAACCTAAACAAAATGTGGGGGTAGATAAGGTAAAGCGCATCCAGCAAGATGCGATCTTCTCCGGTGGTTGTGGCTTACGCCTTATCCACCCTACCGAATGTCACGCTAGAGGGCTTAAGTTGGTTCGTAATCAGCTTACCCTTCGATTTTTTGTATCAATCGCGAGTTACTTTACTCGCAAATAAACAGACTTCTAAATTATTTATATTAAAGCAATCAAGACCGAGGTTTTCTAATGTATCGTAAAACACATCACCTACTTCTGGCGGTATTGATTTCAACTCCGTTGATCGCGAGTGCTGAAACACCTGCGCCTACATCAACTGTTCCGGCTCTTACCGCCAACGCCGAACTAAAAGTGTTTCAATCCCCCGATGAAGCCGCCAAAGCGCTGTTGGAAGCACTGAGTCAAACCGACAGCCAACAGCTATCTGCATTATTCGGGAATCAACAGGCGGAATTGCTATCGTCAGGCGATGACGTTGAAGATCAAAATAATCGGCAGACTTTTTTGAATCTGGCGCGAGAGAAATCGGTTTGTGAGAAAATCGGCGAAGACCGCGCCATTCTGCACGTCGGCAATACTGACTGGCCCTTTCCGATTCCGTTGATCAAACAAGCTGAACACTGGCGATTCGATGCCGAACAAGGGCGGCAGGAAATTTTAAATCGACGCATTGGCCGCAATGAGCTTAACACCCTTGCCACCATTCGAGGCTACATGGAAGCTCAGTTCGAATACGCGAGTGCCGACAGAGATGGTGACGGCGTACTCGAATATGCCCAGAAATTACATAGTGAACCCAGCAAATTTGACGGTTTATTTTGGGAGTCTGCGGAAGGACAGCCCCAAAGCCCACTTGGCCCCCTGATTGCTGAAGCTCGCGCCGATGGCTATAAGATTGATGGAACTCGTACACCTTATCATGGCTATTATTACCGGATTCTCACTCGTCAAGGCAGTAACGCGCCAGGAGGTAAATATGACTACATTATTAATGGTAATATGATTGCAGGTTTCGGCTTAATCGCCTTTCCCGTCAATTATGGCGTGTCCGGGATCATGACCTTTGTCGTCAATCACCAGGGTAAGATTTACCAAAAAGATCTGGGTTCCAAAACAGCGCAAAGCGTCGAAAAAATCAAGGAGTACAATCCAGATTCAACGTGGCAGGCTTTCACTGAATAATTTGCAATTGGTCGAAGCATTCGAGGCTTCTTAATTTTCCGGAGCACCCATGATTGATAACATGATCAAACACCATAACATTATTGCCATTATCGGTAATATTGTGACGGTAAAGGTTTCACAGAAAGCCGGTAGTCAGGATATCTCGACCCGTTTTGGCGACTTGGCTTTAATTGAAGCCCATGATGGCTCCACCTCGCTCGCTCAGGTCATTAAAATCAAAGGCGATAAAGTTTCTTTGCAAGTATTTTCCGACACGCGCGGTATTTCGAACGACTCGTCGGTGCGCTTCTTAGGTAAAGCGATGCAGGTCACCTATTCACCCAATATTCTGGGCCGAATCTTTAATGGCACTGGCGAGCCGATGGATGGCGGGTCTAATCTCGCACCCGATCCGAAAGTCAATATTGTCAGCGCCTCGGTTAATCCAATGAAACGGGTACTCGCTTCGAAAATGATTCGAACCAACGTGCCGATGATTGATGTATTCAACTGTTTGGTAGAAAGCCAAAAAATCCCCATTTTTTCGATTTCCGGTGAACCCTATAATAAATTCCTGGCGCGGATCGGGATTCAAGCAGATGCCGACATCGTGGTTTTCGCTGGTTTAGGCTTGATTTTTGACGACTTCTATTATTTCCGCAGCCAATTTGAACAAGCCGGGGTTTTTGCTCGGACCGTTATGTATTGCAACCTCGCTTCCGACCCCATTGTCGAACGACTGCTGGTTCCCGACATGGCGCTGACCGTTGCCGAACGCTTTGCGGTAGAAGAGGGTAAACGCGTCTTAGTGCTGATGACCGATATGACTGCCTATGCCGATGCGATGAAGGAAATCGGCGTTTCGATGGAACATGTACCTTCCAACCGTGGCTACATGGGCGACTTATACTCGCAACTGGCACGCCGTTATGAAAAAGCCTGCGATTATAAAGGCGCGGGGTCAGTCACCATTTTGAGCGTCACCACCATGCCGGGCGATGATGTGACCCATCCGGTTCCGGACAACACCGGCTATATCACCGAAGGTCAATTTTACCTGCACAATTCGGTCCTCGATCCATTCGGTTCGCTGTCCCGACTCAAACAACATGTCATCGGTAAAGTTACCCGCGAGGATCATTCGCAAATCATGAACACCATGATCCGCTTTTATTCGAACGCTAACGAAGCGGCGCAAAAACAGGCCATGGCTTTTGAATTATCCAATTTTGACAAAAAACTGCTTAAATTCGGCAAACTGTTCCGGGAAAGATTTATGGATATCAACGTTTCAATTCCGCTCGAACCCGCACTCGACTTATGCTGGCAAACCCTGGCCGAATGTTTTGAACCGGAGGAATTGCTAATGAAACAACTCTTAATCGATAAATACTTCCCTAAAACTGTAGTCAGTTAACAATAGTACCGTCATGCCAAGACTTAACTTTAGTAAAGCTTCGTTACAAAAACAAAGCACTCATTTAAAGCGGTATCGGCAATATTTACCTTCGCTGGATTTAAAGCGCCAACAACTGATCGCCGAGCGCGCCAAAGCCATCAACCAATTGGAGACCTTGGAAAATGAGATCCAAAGTCATCTCCAGTTCGTGACTAATTTTCTACCGATGCTCTCCTCGCCGATTCCGGATTTAAAAAATCTGGTCACCATTACCGCGGCAGAAATCGGTTCCGAAAATGTGGTGGGTATTAACTTACCGGTTCTGACTCATCTGCAACTGGATGTCAAAAATTATTCCACCTATTGTCGCCCTCATTGGGTCGATCAGGTCGTGGTACATTTAAAAGCCATGCTCGAACTAAAAATGCAGCACCGCATCTACCTACAACGCGTCAGCGTATTGGAAAAAGCCGTTAAAAAAGTCAGTCAGCGAGTCAATTTATTTGAAAAAGTACTTATTCCAAAAACGATTCAAAATATTCGCAAAATACGCATCTACTTGTCCGATGCGGAGCGAGCCGGTGTAGTGCGCGCCAAATTAACCAAACAAAAGCAGGTGGTATAAATGGCTATCGTGCAGTTAAAAAAGCTTACCTTCTGTGGCTTGATCGCTCAGAAATCAGCGGTCTTAGAAGCGCTTCAAAACCTCGGCGGCTGTCATTTGGTAACGTTAAACACCAAAGAGCTCACCGTGCCTGAAATCGATGGCAAAATTTCGGAAAATACTCTCCATGCCCTGCAATATTTGAATCGATGCGCGAAAAAGCGCCATCAGGTGGTTTCGCTCAAAAATTTTAATTTAGCCAAAATTGTCGCCACAACCCTCGAATTGAAAAAAGAAATCCGCGACCTCGTTGACGAACGAGACGCAATAATCAAACGCATTAAGGAAATCGAGCCGTGGGGAAACTTTAAACTTCCCGACAAAGCTGAATTAGGTGGCTTAAGCCTGTGGTTTTACATCGTTCCCCAACGCCTACTTAAGAAAATTCCCACTGAAGACTTGATCTGGCAGGTTGTCCATAGAAGCAACTTACAAAATTATGTGGTCGTCATCGCGCAAGACGAACCACTCGCCGCCCTCATGCCGGTTGCCAGAACCCATACCGGCACCCGTTCGCTCGATAATCTTACTCAGCGCCTAAATTACGTCGAACTTAAACTTGAAGACAAACAAGCCGAACGCGAGTCGATGACCCGCTGGATCAGCTTAATTACCCTGCAATTGACGCTGGCCGAAGATCAAACCCATCTAAAAGCCGCGCACGGCATGACCTTGGATCAGGCGGGCGTTTTTGCCTTACAAGCCTGGGTGAACCAAGCCGAGGTCGGCAAATTTGAAGCCTTTGCCCAAGCACATGAATTAGCGCTCCTGGTCGCAGAACCTGACCTCACTGATAATCCACCCACCCTGCTCGAAAATTCCCCCGCCATTGCCGGGGCCGAAGATCTGATTACCTTTTATCAAACCCCCAATTATCATAGCTGGGACCCTTCGGCGATCGTATTTTGGTCGGTCGCGCTATTTTTTGCGATGATTTTATCGGATGCGGGTTACGCGATGCTGTTTCTTGCCTACTTGGGTGCCAAATGGCCCAGTTTGAATGAAGGCGTCGGCAAACGCATGCGGGTATTGTTCTTAGTCACCCTGATCTTCTCGATCATCTGGGGCATGATGATTGGCAGTTATTTTGGTTATATTGCTCATCAAGGCACGTTGCTAGGCCATTTTAAAATTCTCGACCTCGACGATTTCGATAGCATGATGCTGATTTCAATCGCAGTAGGTGTCGTGCATTTAACCCTGTCTAATCTTGTTATGGCCTACCAGCGTAAAGGCAAAATTACCGCGTTCGCAAGTCTAGGCTGGGCGGCAATCACGCTGGGCGGTTTTGGGCTTTGGCAAGCGCAAGCGCTGCATATCATGCTTTTGGAACAAGCCAGCAAAGGGCTATTGGGTCTGGGGATGCTTGGCGTGCTGTGCTGCAGCGGTCATGAACCCATTCATAAATTTTCTGATGTGGTTTCTCGCCTGCTGGAAGGCTTGCATAGCTTAACCGACATTACCAAAATTTTTGGCAACACCTTAAGTTACATGCGTTTATTTGCGCTAGGCCTTGCTGGCGCCTCTCTAGCATTAACGTTTAATAATCTGGCAATGGATATTTATAAATCTCTACCCGGTTTAGGCTTACTATGCAGCATTCTGGTTTTGATCTTAGGTCATGGTCTGAATATTATGCTATGTCTGTTAAGCGGCGTTCTGCATGGACTGCGTCTTAACTTTATCGAGTTCTTCAACTGGAGTCTGACCGAGGAAGGCTATCCGTTCAGGGCATTTGTCAAAAAAGATCGATTACTGAAATAATGGGTAGCCGAGGACTCATCGGCTTAGCGCTCAACTCTAACTCTAAAGCTTTTTCAAATTTTTAAGGAGTACACGAATGTCTGATTTTATGATTTCATTATTAGGCTGGATCGGTATTTACGCTCCGATGGCATTGGGCGGAGTCGGCAGCGTTATCGGCTGCTCAACCGCCGGTCAAGCAGCGATAGGTGCCATGCTCGACACCGAAAGTGGTTACGGTCGTTTTATCGGAGTCTCGGCGATGGCCTCTTCGCAGGTGATTTTCGGCATTGTGGTGATGTTTACCCTGAATCGCCCAATTACGCCTGAAGTCGCGCCGGGTATTTTTGCAATCGGGGTGTTATCGGGTCTGGCATTATTCATGTGCGCGATTTACCAAGGTCAATGCTGTGCGGCATCGATTCATGCCTCCAAAGGCAAACCCGAAATTTTTGGCCTGTCAATCGTGCCTGCCGCGATTGTCGAAGGTTTCTCGGTCTTTGTGTTTATTTTCGCATTGGTTGTCAGTGGCGGCATTCCAAAAGTCTAGGAGCAGACCCTCATGCAAACCACCCAATCTCAAGTCCCCTCATCCGGCGTTGAAGCGCTGATCGAACGGCTTCGTAACGAGGGCGTCATGGCCGGGCAATCTGAGGCCGAGAATATTATTCAGGATGCCCGAACGCGTGCTGAAAAGATCATTGCCGATGCTGAATTAGAAGCGCAACAACTCGTCGATAAAGCTAAAGCTGAAGCCACCGAAACCAGTAATGCCGCTCAAGATGCCCTAAAGCTGGCGACGCGCGATGCACTGCTTAAATTGCGCGATACCTTGCTCGGAAGCTTCAGTGAAGAAGTCGGACGAGTGGTCGGTACACAAATGGCTGATCGCGAATTTATGTCCAAATTGATTCTGACCCTGGCCGGTCGGGTGCGCGAAAAAACCGGTCTGGATCAGAGCGAAAACATTCAAATTCTCCTGCCTGAACACATCATCGGCTTGGACGCACTCAAAAAGAATCCCGAAGAACTTAAGGAAGGCACACTGACCCATTTAACCGCGGCGATTGCGGCAGATTTGCTACGCAGCGGCGTAACGCTGGGCACATCGAATAACCTCAGTGGAGGTTTATTTGTCAAGTTGGTCGATGAAGAAATGGTCATCGACTTTTCAGAGAAGACCGTTGCCGGTCTACTCCTCGAACATATTCAACCGCGTTTTAGAGCCTTACTTCAAGGTATAGTCCGGTGAGCAGAGCGTTCAAGTACACGCTATTGATGTCGAGCCTGCCGCGGCATCCAAAAGATTTATTAACGGCGATGCTGCCGCCGATTTCGCGCATTCAGCTCGATAAACGTCTGGTGTTACTCGATGAACAAGACCGCAACGAATTAAACCATATTGAACAGGTGATTTTCTGGTCGCATGCACGCGATGCCTCAAGCGAACAAGTCATCGCCCAGGATAACGCAGCAATTGCCGGCATCAAAACCAAATTATTAAAAGACCTAGTGCTGTGGCGTTTGACGACCCGAACCTTAATGTCTGCGTTACGCATGCGTCATGCAGGTTTCGTTCCGAATGCTCAAAACCGATTTATCGGCTTTGGCAAATGGCCCGCGCAAATCGAAAAAAACTGGGGGCAGCCGAATTTCGGCATTAATCCAATCGAAATCTCCTGGCTCAGCAAAGCGAGTGACTATATCGCTCAGAACCAGCCCCTAGAATTAGAAAAATTATTATTGGATTTGTCCTGGAAGTATTACGCGAATTTAGGTAATGACCACGTCTTTGATTTTGAAGCTGTGGCTATTTATGTCCTGCGCTGGGATGTCATCAATCGCTGGTCGCATTATAACCGGGACTATTTTAAAGAAACCGCCTTAGCAAATTTTAATCAACTGGTCGATGCCGGTCTGAATAATTGTCCGACCAGTTTTTAACGGACACACGAATGAGTGATAACACAATGACGACTGCTAGAATTATCGCAGTACAAGATGATATTGTTTCGATACAAGTCAACGAAGGAAGCACCAAACCGCTGACCAAAAACGAAGTGATTTATATCCTCCCCACTCGAAGCGACACCCCCTATATCGAACGTTTGAAAGCCGAAGTGCTCAGAATCGAGGGTAACACCGCCGACGCCCAAGTTTATGAAAGCACACACGGCATCGCCATCGGCGACCCGGTCGAACAAAGCGGTGAAATGCTGTCGGTAGAGTTGGGTCCCGGACTACTGGGCCAAGTGTATGACGGCTTACAAAATCCGCTCGATGTTTTAGCCGCCGAATACGGATTCTTCTTGCCCCGCGGCGTTGATGTGCCCGCTTTAAACGCAAATACTAAATGGGCCTTCACCTCTTCGGTTAAAACCGGCATGCTACTAAAGGCGGGCGCGGTGATCGGCACAGTTCCGGAGCGCGGTTTTATTCATAAAATCATGGTGCCGTTTGACGTGATCGGTGAGTCTGAAATCACCTGGATTCAAGAGGGTCCGGTCACCGTCGACGAACCGATTGCCAAAATTCGACTTGCCAACGGCAAGGAAAGAACCCTGACTCTCAAACAGCGCTGGCCGGTCCGCAGACCGCTACCGCAGCAGTTACTTAAACAGAGCATTTGCGAAAGGCTCTATCCACAAGAACCCTTGATTACTCAACTGCGTTTGATCGACACCTTTTTTCCGATTGCGCGTGGCGGCACCGGCTGCATCCCAGGCCCCTTCGGCGCCGGTAAAACGGTCTTACAAAATCTTATTTCCCGAAATTCCGATGTCGATATCGTCATCGTGGTTGCCTGCGGCGAACGTGCCGGTGAAATTGTTGAAACCATCACTGAGTTTCCCCAACTGACCGATCCGAAAAGCGGCGGCTCGCTGATGGACCGCACCATCATTATCTGCAACACCTCGTCGATGCCGGTTGCTGCGCGGGAAGCGTCGATCTATACCGGCATTACCCTCGGCGAGTATTACCGGCAAATGGGCCTGAATGTTCTGCTGATTGCTGATTCCACCTCCCGCTGGGCGCAAGCGATGCGCGAAACCTCGGCACGCTTGGAAGAAATTCCGGGCGAAGAAGCCTTTCCGGCCTATCTCGATTCGGCGATTAAAAATATTTACGAGCGGGCCGGGGTGATCAGAACCACAGATTCTAGTATCGGTAGCCTGACCATGATCGGCACGGTTTCCCCTGCGGGCGGGAACTTCGAAGAACCGGTTACCCAGTCGACGCTCGGCACCGTCAAAGTCTTTTTAGGTTTAAGTGCTGATCGCGCCTACAAGCGGTTTTATCCTGCGGTTGATCCGCTATTATCCTGGTCGCGCTATCTCGAACAATTGCAAGACTGGTATGAATCACATTTAGGCAAAGGCTGGTCGGCGCAAGTCAAGGCGATGCTGGACATGCTGCGCAAAGGCGATGCCGTTTATCAAATGATTCAGGTCGCCGGAGAAGAAGGCATTACCCTGGAAGACTTCGTGCTTTATCAGGAAGCCTTATTTATTGACATGGTGTATATGCAGCAAGATGCCTTCGATAATGTCGATATTGCAGTGCCGATTGATCGCCAGCAGGAAAATTTCAAACGTATACAAACCTTAATCAGCAACCGTTATAAATTTTCCGACCAGGATCAGGCCCGAGATTATTTTACGCGTTTGACCGGTTTATATAAAAATCTGAATTATGCCCCGTATAATTCAAAAGAATATGCCGAATTAGTTGCAAAAATCGAGGCATTAATGAAAACTTGTAGTTAGATAACTCGCACTTAATACCATACCGCTTACTCTTTACTCAGGAAAATACCATGTGCCTTGCAGTCCCAGGACAAATTACCGCTATTTCAAACGCCGACGATCCACTCACTAGAACCGGGGTCGTCAACTTTTCAGGACTGACTAAAGAAATCAGCCTTGCCTATCTACCGGAAGCCCAACTTAATGACTACGTAATCGTCCATGCCGGTTTCGCTCTGTCAATTCTTGATGAAGCGGAAGCGCTTGCAACCCTTGCTGCCTTTGAAGATTTAGCCAATTTTGCGAGGGAAGCATGAACTACCTGGAAGCCTTTCGCGATCCCGCTTTGGCCAAAAAACTGACCGCCGCGATCAAGGAAATTACCACCCAACCCTGGAACATCATGGAAGTTTGCGGCGGGCAAACTCATAGCATCATCAAATACGGGATTGATCAACTGCTGCCCGAGCAAATCAATCTAATCCACGGCCCCGGTTGCCCGGTCTGTGTCACGCCGTTGGCCTATATCGATAAGGCACTGACCATCGCCACCCAACCGGAGGTTATTTTTTGTTCGTTTGGCGATATGTTGCGGGTTCCTGGTTCTCATGTCGATTTATTGGGTTTAAAAGCACAAGGCGCCGATATTCGCATCGTTTACTCGCCTTTGGATGCCCTCCAAATCGCCAAACAAAATCCGCAAAAAAAAGTAGTCTTCTTCGGGGTCGGTTTCGAAACCACCGCACCGACCACCGCCCTTGCCGCCTATCAAGCCAAACAACAGCAATTGACGAACTTTTCCTTGTTGATTTGCCATGTGCGCGTGCCACCCGTTATGCATGCATTGCTTAATTCACCCGATAATCAAGTCCAGGGCTTTCTCGGCGCTGGCCACGTCTGTTCGATTATGGGCTACCATGAATATCTACCGATTGCGGCGCAGTATAAAATTCCGATTGTGGTGACCGGTTTTGAACCAATCGACGTTCTGCATGGATTGTATTTATGTATTAAACAGCTTGAAGAGGGCCGCAACGAGGTTGAAAACGAATACAGCCGCATCGTCAAACAGGCAGGTAACGTGACCGCGCAGCAGCTATTGCAACAGGTTTTTGATGTCGTTGATCGGAGCTGGCGCGGCCTGGGCGAAATCTCGGAAAGTGGACTCGCGTTAAAGGCGGAATTTGATCCGTGGAATGCCGAACGACTTTTTGCAGTCGAAGAAATCAATCCAGAGGAACCAACCGAGTGTCGGAGTGGTGAAGTCTTGATGGGCTTAATTAAACCCGCGCAATGTGCAGAATTCGGCACACGCTGCACCCCCGAACACCCGCTCGGCGCAACCATGGTTTCGTCGGAAGGTGCCTGTGCGGCCTATTATCGATATCGGCGCAGTTAACATTCAGATTTGTAGTATCTACAAAATAAATTCTCAACTAACCACTCGCGCGCATCAGCTTCATTAACAAATATGTTGACGTGCTCAGGATAAAGATCACCATTCTCGCCATCAACATTGCTTAACACATAAGCGCTCAAACGTTGGCTATTTGAATAGTCATGGGCGAAATTAACCGCTAATACTTTATTAATTTCGCTTTGACTATTTTGCTGGCGATCGACTTCTACGAAATCGACAATTCGATAGCGAAGATTCGCAAAACGAGTATCCCTATAAATCTGCTTTAACATTACAAACGTTTCGTTAACTGAAACTAGTCCATAAAATTTGCAATAGACGCCTCTGGGTTCCCAAGTGACTTTGTAAGACATAAGACCTCCATCAGCCTAACATTCTGTTTAAATATATTAAAATTATAGATGATACGTATAATCTAGCAAATCCGACATATTATTTTTGTTAGCTAGATCACAAAATTTAACAATGGTTTAGTAGACAGAGATTAATATAACATTTGCGATAGCTGTCCTAAAATTCTCAACCGATCCCAAATCAGCTATGCACGTTGTAATAAGAACTCATGCGAAAAATTCTTAAGAAAAAGCGTTGATACTTCCAATTTTCGCATGGTTTATACTATTACCCTCGTCAGTCGCACAGTTATTCTTACCCCATGACCTTAAATCTATTTCACCCTGTCGTTGCCGAATGGTTTAAGCGAAATTTCGAAGCGCCGTCAGAAGTACAAAGTCAAGCTTGGCCAGCGATACATAGGGGACAATCGACCCTGATCGCAGCACCTACCGGTTCCGGAAAAACACTCGCGGCATTTTTATCCGCGATTGATCAATTGATTAAACAAGGGCTTAACCAACCTTTGGCAAACGAAACCCACGTACTCTATGTTTCCCCACTGAAAGCACTCTCCAATGA
The DNA here is from genome assembly GCA_947505105.1 of Methylococcaceae bacterium. Classification (GTDB taxonomy): domain Bacteria; phylum Pseudomonadota; class Gammaproteobacteria; order Methylococcales; family Methylomonadaceae; genus SXIZ01. The sequence continues at coordinate 13,353 of CANNKG010000050.1, forward strand.
CATCCATAAAAATCTCGAACAACCACTGAGCGATATCCGCTTCGGCCTACTTGAAGCTGGGCTTCCGGATGTATCGATCCGCGCCCAAACCCGCACCGGTGACACTTCCACCGCCGAACGCAGCGCGATGAAACGTAATCCGCCGCATATCCTGGTGACCACTCCCGAATCGCTGTATATCTTGTTGACCTCGGAATCCGGGCGACAATTACTCGCAACCGTGCGCAGCGTCATTATCGACGAATTGCACGCCTTAGCCGGAAACAAACGCGGCGCTCATCTCGCGCTATCATTGCAACGCTTAACGCAACTTTGTTCCACGCCGCCCGTGCGTATCGGCCTTTCAGCCACCCAAAAGCCGGTTGAATTAATGGCCAAGTTTTTGATCGGTAACACAGCTCATCCCTGCACGATCATCGATACCGGACATAAACGCCAACGCAACCTCCAGCTCGAAGTGACCGGTTCGCCACTTGAATCATTAATGGCTGCGGAAGTGTGGTCCGAAATTTATGACCGACTCGAACAATTAATCGAACAACACACCACAACGCTGATTTTCGTTAACACCCGACGCCTCGCCGAACGAACTGCCGCAGCGCTCGCTGTGCGCCTGGGCGAAGAATTTGTAACCGCGCATCACGGCAGCCTCGCCAAAGAACATCGATTAGCCGCCGAACAGCGCTTAAAACAAGGTTCACTCAAAGCATTGGTTGCAACCGCCTCGCTTGAACTCGGCATCGATATCGGCGACGTCGATCTGGTCTGCCAATTAGGTTCGCCACGCGCAATCGCGACATTTCTGCAACGGGTCGGTCGCTCCGGCCATACCCTTGGCGCGATTCCTAAAGGCCGGTTGTTTCCGCTGTCACGCGACGACTTGGTCGAATGCACCGCGATTCTAGCGGCGATTCAAGCCGATGAACTCGATCTTATCAATATTCCCGATGCGCCGCTTGATGTGCTCGCCCAGCAAATTGTCGCCGAAGTTGCTTGTACTGAGTGGCGTGAAGCTGATTTATTCAACTGTTTCACCGCAGCTTGGCCGTACCGAAATCTTGATTATGCTCATTATCTTGAAGTCATCCAGATGCTCAGCGATGGCTTTCATACCCAACGCGGTCGTCGCGGCGCTTATTTGCATCGCGATGCGGTTCATGGCATGCTCCGGGCGCGCAAAGGGGCCCGCCTGACCGCAATCATGAACGGTGGGGCGATTCCTGATCAGTTTGATTATGATGTCATCCTGCAACCTGAAAGTCTGTTCGTTGGGACACTTAATGAAGATTTTGCGTTTGAAAGTATCCCAGGAGATATTTTTCAATTAGGCAACAATTCCTACCGTATGCTCAAAGTCGAGCAAGGCCGAGTATTCGTCGAAGACGCGCATGGCCAGCCCCCCAATATTCCGTTCTGGTTCGGTGAAGCCCCTGGCCGTAGCAATGAACTGTCGCGGGCAGTCTCAAACCTGCGTATTGCGCTCGACCGACAACTTGAGCAAGGCCCCAACTATGCCCAGCAGTTTCTAAGCGAGACCCTTGCGTTAGCTCCGGCCGTCAGTCAACAGTTAATCGACTATTTGGCTGCCGCAAAAGCCGCCTTGACTGTTCTTCCTAATCATCGACAGATTGTTTTTGAACGATTTTTCGACGAAACCTGCGATCAACATTTCATCATCCATTCGACCTATGGGTCCCGCATTAATCGCGCCTGGGGACTGGCGCTCCGCAAACGCTTTTGCCGTCGTTTCAATTTCGAGCTACAGGCCGCCGCAGGCGAAGACTCGCTGTTATTGTCACTCGGGCCCACTCACAGTTTTCCGCTTGATGAACCGGCCCAATACCTGAAAGCCGCCACCGTCAAAGAGATTTTAATTCAAGCCTTACTTGCGGCGCCGATGTTTCCGACGCGCTGGCGCTGGGTTGCCAACACGGCACTGGCGGTTCCGCGCAACCGTGCCGGAAAAAAAGTCCCAGCTTATTTTCAACGTAATGACGCCGAAGACTTAATCGCGGTGGTTTTTCCCGATCAACTGGCCTGCCAGGAAAATATCACCGGCAATCGCGAAATTCCGGATCATCCCCTCGTCAGGCAAACCTTGAGTGATTGTTTGCATGAATTAATGGATATCACGGGATTGGAACGGGTACTAACCGAACTCGAACTCGGCCAGATTCAAATTATCCCCCGAGATTTGACGACACCCTCACCGCTGGCACTCGAAATTCTCAACGCGCGCGCCTACGCTTTTCTGGATGATGCGCCCGCGGAGGAACGTCGAACGCTTGCCGTGCAACAACGTCGTTTTTTAAGTCCCAAAAGCGCCGCTGAGATTGGCCGTCTCAATCCTGAAGCGATTGCTAAAGTGAAACTTGAAGCCTGGCCGATTGCCGAAACCCCTGATGAACTTCACGATGCTTTAGTAGTGCTTGGATTTTTAACAGATACGGAAGGACGGCTCGGTTCGTTGCATAAAGCCTCGACAGGCGGCTGGGCACATTTAATGGCGCAATTACAACAGGATCAACGCGCCACGCTGATACGTTTAAGTGATGGCACGCAGCTTTGGGGGGCGGCAGAACGCTTGCACAGTTTACAGACACTCTTTCCCGATGCTCAGCTCACACCCCCGATCAAGCCCACGCAGATGCAAGACTTAAGCGATCCGGCGTTAGCACTTCGAGACCTCATTCGAAGCCGCCTTGAAGGTTTGGGTCCTGTGAACGCCGTGCAACTCGCTGCGCCACTTGCCCAGCCCACTGTCGCCGTCGAACAAGCTTTGTTGGCGCTGCAACAAGAAGGCGTTGCCATGCAAGGCCACTTCAGCGAATCGGCCGCGACTATCGAGTGGTGCGAACGCGGGCTATTGGCAAGAATTCATCGCTATACCTTAAAACAACTGCGTAGTGAAATTGAGCCGGTCAGTCCTGCTGATTTCATGCGCTTTCTATTTTCCTGGCAAGGCCTTGATTATCAGGCAGAATACCAACTGCCGCTCACCGAACGTCTGCATCAACTGGAAGGCCTGTGCCTCCCGGCCGCGAGTTGGGAAGCCGATATTCTGCCCGGTCGCATCAGAAATTACCAAGCTTCGGAACTTGATACGCTTTGCAGTACCGGCAAACTGGTCTGGCTCCGGCTGACCAACTCAACCAGCCACAATGCCTCTAAACATAAACAGCCGGCCACCAGAACGAGCAACCTTAGCTTCATTAATCGAGCTCATCTAGCGCATTGGCAAAACTACGCGCCCTTACCCAACATCGAAACGCTAGAGCTTTCGAGCAAGGGTCAAACTACCTATAAGGCCTTAAAAACCTTCGGCGCAAGTTTCTTTGAAGAATTACTGAACGAGACCGCGCTGCTTAAATCACAACTCGAAGAAGCTCTGGCCGAATTAGCAGCCAATGGACTGGTCACCGCAGACACTTTTCAGGGGCTACGCACCTTGATTACGCCGCAGAATATCCAACATCGGCGCAGTAAACGCTATCCGGGTTATGATCCGTTTGCCACCTCCGGGCGTTGGTCATTAGTGCGCTCCGCAACTAGTCAAGAAGCAGATCCCTATCGCCACTGCGAATATATTGCCAAAGTCCTGTTACGCCGTTATGGGATAGTGTTCCGTAAACTCCTTGATCGTGAAGATATCGTGCCGAGTTGGCGAGAATTACTTTATGTGTTCCGCCGCATGGAAGCGCGCGGCGAACTGAGAGGGGGACGCTTTGTACATGGTTTTGCGGGGGAACAATATGCCTTGCCTGAAGCAGTCAACCGCCTCCGTGAGTTGCGCAAACAAGTCAAAGCTGGAGAGCTCATTGCTATCAGCGCAGTCGATCCTCTGAATTTAACCGGCTTGATTACGCCGGGCCAACGCATTGCAAGTTTAACGAGTCAACGAATTTTATATCGAGATGGCATCCCGATTGCGCAGAGTCTGCAAAATAAAACCGAATTTCTGGTCAATATAGCACAGGAAGAACAATGGCAAATCACTAACGCTTTACTCAGAAAATCGAAACAAATACCTCATTGACCACTTACAATTACCCGATACTTTTTACAGATAAGCTATAATTATGAAAAGATTTCATCTTAAAAAGAACAAATAACTCTTTTTATTTTGACATTTCATTCTGAAGAACTCGTCAATTATTAACTCCTATGATTTACAACATTTTTCAGTTTTCCATAAATTCGATTGACTCGCGCCAGAGGTTAATAAGCCATGCAGTTCTTATGGGACGACTCATACAATATCGGTAACAAAAAAATCGACGCTCAGCATCAATTCGTTTTTGAATTGGCGGAGAAAATGATTAATGCCACCGCTAAAAGTGAACTAATCAAATATTTTATGATGCTCTACCAACACATCGGGGAGCATTTTAAAGAAGAAGAAACCTTGTTAGCTGAACATAACCATCCGAGTTATCAACATCATGTCAATTGTCACAATATGATGCTCGACAACCTCGTCGAAATCAGTGAAAAAATTAATAACGATACCTGGAATAAAACGGATATCGAGCGCTTCATGTATTCGTGGGCAACCGAACACATTTTGATTGAAGATCGTGAACTGGAAGAATGCATAAATCAATAGCTGTCTCTCATGAACCCTCGCGGGCTACAGTGAATGATCGGTGATTTGTTGGGCTTCCTAGCGTCAGCCCAACCTACCGAGCTACGCGGGCTCCGGCTTCTTTCAGATTCCGTATTGGCTTTGAGTAACCGTGCTTCCCTGTTGGGTAGCTACCCAGAGTTTCTTTGGACACCCTTGCCTTCACCTACATTTTCCCTTCTCACAGGGCAATGGCTGGACTTCCACCAGCTAGCTGACTACCATGCCAGTCACACCGCCTTACCGAGTTACAATGACAATCGCATCATAGCTTAATCGAGGGGTTCGAGAATGCGCGTGATGCTCTATAATAGTTCCCGCCCATTAATTGCTTTCGTACCTGATGAAACATCCAATCGATCCCACTGTAGATTGCGTCTTCAAAGCCCTCTTGGGCGCTGACGAAAATCGCAATTTGTTGGTGCATTTTCTGAACGCCTTTCTAGCCCAAGAACTCATGGCACCGCTGGTATGGGTCGAGATTTTGAATCCCTACAACGACAAAGAATGCCTGACCGACAAACTGAGCATCGTCGATGTCAAAGCCCGCGACGAAGCAGGACGACTCTACCAAATCGAAATCCAACTCACCGCCTATGTGCATTTACCGGCCCGGATTCTCTACAACTGGGCCGACATCTTCAGCCAACAACTCCAAAGCGGCCAAGACTACCACGCTCTCAAACCCACCTATGCGATTTGGCTACTCGCGGAGAACTTACTGCGTCACGATAGCGACTACGTCCATCATTTCAAAATGCGCGACGAACAAAACCGAGAATTCAGCCATTCCGGCGGTATTTGGGTATTGGAATTGCCCAAATTCGACGCTACAATGATTGAAACCGAAGCCCAGCGTTGGCTCAAATTCTTCAAAGAAGGCGAGCGCCTCAACGACGACGCCTTACCCGATTGGATGACTACCCAGGAGATGCAACAAGCCATGAGCACCCTCACCACCTTTTCTGAAAAAGAACGCCAATATCATCAATACCAAACCCGCCAAGAATACCTACGCGAACAACGCACGCTTCAGACTGAGTTGGAACAGGCATTGGCTGAAAAAGAAGCGGCAATTCAGCGTGAGAAAGCGGCAACTCAGCGCGAAGCCGCAGCATTGGCTGAAATCGAACGTCTAAAAGCCCTCCTTGACCAAAAGCTTCATTAACGCCGCGTTTCAGCCCGCGATCGGCTCAGGGTGACGGGATTGCGCCCGTTACCTCTCCCACACCACCGGACATGCGGTTTTCCGCATCCGGCGGTTGGAACCAACGGTAAGTACCGCTCTGGGTTTTCCTCCCAGTCAATACTTCTTACTTTGGAACCATTAATGATGAGCTTGCCACCTATAGTTTCGGCTTCGACCCGAATCCACCAGGCGTTTCCAATAACTATCAGTCGGGGAGCTACTGCTCCGTTCTGTAACAGATGACTACGCGCTCATACTAAAGGACTTTTAGTGATGTCTCGGTTCCTTCAGCCCTTCGCTCCATCCCCATTACAGGGACTTCCTCACTACTACGGCCTCTGCTGACTTCTCCTGGCACTCTCATGCTGGAGATCTCCCCGGGTAAGACGCTAAAACTTTCTGCCCGTGCCGTCAAGTTCTACCTGATGCGTCTTTCGGTAACGGTTGGATTTCGTGGTTGCTAACACACTCATCGCCCACACCCGGCCTCACTGCTTGTTAGTGTTTCTAAGGTCGTGCATTTGCTACACGCTTCTTTCAGGCTAACCTCACGGTTTCCCCCTTGCGTTTCCCTACGGTTGTCGTTACTACTTCCGGTTATCTCTTTTCAGATAACAAGTTTTAGCCCATGCCGGGCACACTAGCCAGGTATTAAATCCAGGAATAACACTGAGTCAAACCCTGAATCCCACAAGCCCGCGTAGTCAGCAATATCCAACGGGCTTTGCGCCGATGGGGTTGTTAACATACGGCAATACGCTTCGCTATTACGCCCTCTCTGAATGAATTAATCCTGCAAGGTGACGAAAAGCGCTTATCTGGATCGAATCGCCACAAATTAGCGAATTAGCAAAAATACTTAATTCATTAAGCCGCCATTAAGCCGCCATGAGTAATACTATCCCCGACTTCAAAAGAACGCATTTGGCGATGCCAAACGCAACATTATCTGCTTAGTATTATTTGTGGAGAACAACATGAAAACTTTTATTTTAATCTTCGGATTATTAATTGCTATCAACGCGCATGCCGATTATGACGGATGGAGAAGGGGCGGTGACAGCGGCCATTATCGGGGTAATCATCATCACGGCTGGTACCGTGGTCACGGTGACTCAGGTCATTACCGACCGCATGGCGGCTACCGTTACAGTCACCATCATCCAGCACCACGTTGGCAGAACAATTGCCAATTCAATCCGTACAATGGTATGACCTATTGTGCGCCAGCGGCTGGAAATTACGTTGCCCCACCTCAGTTCAACATTACCATTCCGTTAGGACCACGCTGGTAAGACCAGTTTGCCATCAAGCCATAACCGACACATTTAACCGATCAGAGAGATTTAACTTATTAATAATAAAATACATTTTCTCAATCTAGTACGCTTAAATTTCAAGACTCATCCTTTTCTGCTATACTTTGCTTCTAAGATTCCTCGGTTTAGATAAAGCTGTTCACGGCATAATCATCCAAACCCTCCTGGAGTCTTTTTTATTGGGGCACTCCATGTTTTCGCTAAGAGTCGGCTGTAAACCCGCGGAGCTAACCACCTTGTCTTTGGATGCCTGATATGCTGTGTACGGTTTATGAATACCCCCCAACCCGTCCCTCGTCCGCCTCGAAAAAAAAAATCTCCTACCCCTATCCCGGCGTCACTTCCCAACGAGCCAATAGCGGAAAGCCCACCGCCACCGCGTAAACGAGCGCCACGCAAAGTTAAAAAAAAGCTTCCGGTTACTCGACTCCGCTACAAAATATTACTGATTAGTCTCGAAGTCCTTGGCCTGATTATTACGGCCGTATCGGCAATTATTGTGTTTCTGGGTTACTCAGCCAGCCGGTTTGCGGGAACTCGTCTCTTAAGCAATTTATTACCCTTTGCAATCGGTGTGCTAGTCATTGTGTTGCTGGCGGCAATGTTATTAATTGGTTGGTGGAAGCTTCGAAAATATTTTCAAAGCAAAGCCAAAATTTTAGCCCCGGCGTTTACGCTTTGCCTTGCCGCTGGCATTGGCTGGTTTGGTATGCAGAACTCTTTTTCCGAAGCAATCGGTCATTTTCGCGGTTTGGTAGGTGGAAAACAGGAGGCAGGACGCGTCACCCTAGCGCACCAAGTTTATGCGGCCTACCGACGCTATGATCGAAGCCAATTATTGCAGTTAATGACGCGTGCCGAGACTTACAATCCGGCCATTAAAGAGGCCGCAAACGCTTTCGAGCTGGATGTCCATATCCTGCAGGGGGTTGCGGCCACCGAATCCTCGTTTGTCCCCCGCGAAAGCGCAGACGGCGGTCAGGGTCTTTTCCAGATTACCGCCGTTCCCCAAACGGTTCTGGATGAAGCTGGTCAATCACTAAATGCCAATAAACTGTCATTGGCAAATCCCCGGCATAACGCCTTTATTGCGGCAGCGACCTTAAAACATTATCTCGCTGAAATGCACGATGATTTGTTTCTCGGCCTACTTGCCTACAATATCGGCCCTAAAAACGGCGGGCTACGCTTTATTATGCAGCAATATGGCGCAACCGATTTCGTGACCATACAGCCTTATTTACAGCAATTACCGCGCGATTATCCGATCCGGGTCTTGTCTTTTGCCCTGGCATTTCGTTTGTGGCAGCGAGAAGGTAAATTGCTTAATTATGAAGAAGGTAATAATGCGGTTCGTATTCAGAGCATTGGCGTACCAGGTCTGGAAACTCAGTTATAAGCCCTGCGTCTTACCGGATTTCTAATACGTTATCGAGTAGTAAACGGCAACTGCTCATACGGCATGGGTCTACCGAATAAATAACCCTGCACGGTGTCACACCCGTGAGATTTGACGTATTCATATTGCAAATTGGTTTCAACACCCTCCGCAACGACTTTGAGGTTCAAGTTATGCGCCATCACAATGATGGTTTTGACGAGCGTTTCATCATTCGGATCTTGCCCAAGATCACGAATGAATGATTGATCGATTTTTAACGTGTGCAATGGCAGTTGTTTAAGTCGACTCAGCGAAGAATAGGCGGTCCCGAAATCATCAATACTGATTTCAACACCTAAACCTCGAATACTTTCCAATACCTGACAGGCATCCATACTCCCCGGCCCAAATAGACTCTCGGTAATTTCAAGCTCCAAACGATCCGCCGGGAAACCGGTACGCTGCAAGATATTGGCAATCACATAACACAAATCTTCGCGAATAAATTGTGCTGGCGATACATTGACAGCAAGCCGTATATTATTTGAATGGTCAGAACACACTGCCAACAAGTCACGGCAAGCCCTTTCCAGTACCCATTCATCAATTGCGGCAATGAGTCCACATTCTTCGGCCAAAGGAATAAACTCGATCGGGGCAATAACGCCTTCTTCAGGATCCGTCCAACGTACCAGAGCCTCAACCGCCGTGATTTTGCGACTGACTACATCACATCTGGGTTGATAATGAACATTTAAGATATTCGTCTCAAGCGCATGACGCAATTTTGTTTCGATAGTCAAACGCCTGGCGGCACGCGCATTCATTTCAATAGAAAAGAACGTGAATTGATTACGTCCACGATCTTTGGAGCGGTACATTGCAGTATCGGCATTTTTAACAATCACTTGGGCTGAAGGTCCATCATTAGGGAACAAGCTGATGCCGATACTGCTGGTCACGTGTAAATTGTAACCATCAATATGGATGGGTTTCGCAATGGCTTCAGTGATTTTTGCAGCTACTTCGGCGACATCAGTATCATGACGGACTTGCGGCAGTAGAATCGCGAACTCATCTCCGCCTAAGCGCGCCAAGGTGTCACTAATACGAATACAAGCCGTCAGCCGTCGGGAGATTTCAATCAGAAGTCGATCACCGATACCATGGCCCAACGTGTCATTAATAATCTTGAAGCGGTCAAGATCCAAAAAAAAGACGGCCAGCATCTTCTGATGACGCTTTGCTTGATCAATCGCTAGTCGAAGATGATCATCAAAGGTAGTACGATTGGCTAGCCCCGTTAAAGTATCGTGATAGGCCAAATGCTTTAGCTGCCGAGTCATTTCAGTCAACTCCGCGGTTCGGGCTTGAACTTTTTCTTCCAACTGATCGCGCGCGCGTTGCAAGGCCCGGTCGCGCTGTTGAATTTGGCCTAACATCACGTTGAAGTCATCAACGAGACTACCGATTTCATCAAAAGAGAGTTTTTCAGCGCGCAAATCATAATCTTGATATTCGGAAACCCGTCTGGCCGTTGCGGCAAGTTTTAATATCGGCTCAGAGACCACACGTTGCAAACGATTTGATAGTAACAAGGCCACCAGAAATGACAACAGAAAGATACCAAAAGTTATCACTAGATGAAATAACTGTCGATGTTTCCAGAAACTCAGATCGGAAATGACCATTACGCTTCCAATCACTTTACCGTCGAATTGAATCGAAGACACAACAAACAAATTACCGTTAAGCGTTCCCGACTCCTTATTCGGCAAAGCGACCGGGGGATTATCCTCATTACGCGCATAATGGGTAAATAGCGCCCCTTCCTTCGTGTATAAAGCCGCACCGACTATATCCGCTTCTGTTTTCAAACTAGCAAGGGTATTGTTAGCTGAGTCAAGGTCCCCAAAGGTCAGCGCAGCAACCGAATTTTCGCCAATAATTCCAGCCTGTACATGCAGGCGATCAATCATCACTTGGCGAAGCGACAACCAATCATTAATCCCAAACCCGATGACTGATAACAATAAAGCGCTACCACTGGTGAGTAACAGCATTAACATTAATTTTTTTCTGATCGAGGTATTACTTAAAATTTTCATAGCCTCAAGAACCGTCGTCGATGATAGTAGCGAGCTTTAATAATTCCGAGCTCATGCGTAAGCCGCTGTGTCGGGCTTTATCGAGATTGATTTCAAAACCAATACGGCTTCCTTTACGAATCAAAGTCACTAGGACATTACTACGAACACTTCGTGCTACTTCCGTTTCGGTGATATCCAAAATGGTGAGTAGTGGCCGGTTCACATCCACCGATATTTCTTTGGTATATTTTTCAAGCTCATCATTCGCAATAAACAAAACGTTACAAGAACGCGTATCCACAAAGCTATCGATTTGATTGACGACGACCCGATAACCGCCCACCGTTTCATCTTCAAGCATTTCAAGCGTTTGCGAACTGATGCCGCCCTTACGCACACAAAGCAATAAACGAGCGGATTGTTCTTCGAAACTCTCTGGCGGCCAGGACACAAAACGGGCAATATTAAGAACAAAAGCAGCTTTGACATGCTCAATCTCTTGACCTGACAATTCGGCTGCCACGTTGTGGGTGTTTAATAACATGATGAAACAATAAATCGCGCGCATGGGGAAGCGTATGCGTTTACGCCACTCATGCCTGAAAAAATTGGGATTATGTTGCTGCACTTTTTATCCTAAAAGGTGATTAAAGTGCTGTTCATGGATTAAAACTCCACTTCAGCCTTCCCCAAATTTCCCGTTGACTCCGTTCAGTGCTGTATTGATTTCCGAAATCGGCGGCAGGATCATAAATATGCGCATCAAAAAGATTATCGATACCAAACGTATACGAAATCCCTGAAGTAATCTTTCCTGAACCGAATAAATTGACGGTGACAAACGCTTTGGGGTTATCTTGCATATATTGATTAATGTCAGGTCGATCACTACTGTAAATTACCGCAAAGCCAAGCTGATGATCAGTAAAGAGCTGGTAATTTATATTGACACTCCCCGTCCAATTCGCCAGATAGGGCAATTTACCAGTATCGAGCGTCCGTCCGTCCAGATAGGCCCCGCTGAAGCGTATATTAAGATCAGAAAATGGTCTAAGTTGCACGACCGACTCGATACCTCGTAATTGCCAGACCGAAGTACTATTGCCAAAGTATTCATCAGCACCATCTGGCGTTGGTATCTCATGAATATAGTTATGAATATGATTATGGAACAAAGTCAGACTCGCATTAGCATGTTCCCATTGATAACCGTAGCCAAGTTCGACCGATTCGATTTGCTCAGGAACAGGAGTTTGTGCAACAAAACTGCCTTCTAGCACCTTCAAGTATTCGCGAAAAGTCGGCGTACGAATACCGGTACCATACAATAATTTCATCGTTTGCTGCTCGTCCGGCGTATACACCAGTGCGGCACGGTAATTAAAATGATCACCGAATTGCTCGAAGTGATCGTAACGCCCGCCAATAGTCAAATCCAGCTCCGGAATGATAGTCCAGACATTCTGCATAAATAGCGCAAAATCGTCGTTGCTCGCCTTCGGATCGGATAATAGCGAACCGGATTCAGGAGGTTGCAAAAAGCCCCTTTTATAATGATAAAAACGCTCATAATTCATGTTGGTGGCTTCAGTACGCATCCAGTTAAAACCTAGCGCCAACACATGATCCTCGAACAGCCGTTTAAAACCCGTAATTGTGCTGCCGGCCATCGCCGCATTCTGATTCTCTTGATAGCCGAGCTGCTGAGTTTTCTGCTCTTTTTCATACTCCCGCGTTTTATCCCAGGTATAGTAAAAATTGGCTTGCAACTTACCCTTTTCCAAATCACCGGTTTCATAGAGTGCTGATAAGGTAAGCGTGTCGTCATCAATGAAGCTATTCTGAGTGTCGGGAATAAACAAAAATGGCGTATGGTTTCGATAATAATCAGCGCTTAACGTGAGACCTTCGATCGGCGTGGTTTTCAAAAAAACATTGGCATAATCTTCATCAAGTGGTTGAAGACTGTTACCACCAATAAAACTTTTACGATCTTCGCTAAAGGGTGCATCCTGATGCAAATAACTACCGAACGCCTGAATTTTGGAATCGCTATAGAGTAGCGTGCCTTTGCCGCGCGCATTACTCCCACCCTCCGCAGTCGCCTCGATTTGAGTTTGTTCGCTAAATGACCGCGTCGTAATTGATATAATTCCGCCAAACGCATTTGCGCCATAGAGCGTTGAAGCCGGCCCAAGAATAATCTCCACCTTTTCGATTTTCTCCAGCGGAAAATTATCACCAAGTGAAAAATTGCCGTAATACACATGTTGCCGACGCACGCCATCGACCATCAAGACTAATTTATCATTAAAACGATTGAGTTGTCCGCGCGCCCAGATCGACCGATGCCGTTTACGATACTGACTGGTTTGAAAGCCCGGAACATAGGCCAGTAAATCATCAAGGCGTCGAATACCCATACGCACAAAATCATCACGCTGAAAACTATAAACCGTTCCAGGCGCCTTGGAGCGCCCTGTTGGCAACAAAGACGCCGCATTAAATACCTCCATATCCATGAGTTCTTTGAGCGACATATTGGCTAAATTTGCTTCGCTCGGTGCCTCGGGCGGTTTTCCCCAAACGACTTCGCATCCACACAGTATCATCCAAAGCAAACGCGCCATGAATGGGCGAATTTGAAAAAAATAATTTCGAAGAGAAGACTCCGAACTCATTGCTGATAATTTAACTAACATACCAATTTAGTAAACAAGGCTAGTTTTAAAAGAAACAAAAGACGGTTCGTAAATTGAGCAACCCATTAGCCCTGGCCTTGATAAAAAATTTGAGCGCGATGTTCATTATTGAGTCAATGGTGAATTTAAATTCGGCGCTATCGAGAGGTGTTATTTTTACCGAGAGGCATCATACCCTAGAGCGGAACTGGAAACAACCTAAAACAAGCAATAACATAATATAAGACTATGAATTTATGATATTTTGAGACTAATAGCATCTGTATTAAATGCAAACGAGTTGATATTCGCAAATACTTTTTCACCAGACAGACAAGTCGAACTAAGACAGGATTTCGATAATTAATTTACCCTGTTCGAAGAGCCTGAGTTACAAGCGTCCCTTTCAAGTAGTTATCTAGTACTCAGTCAATTTTGTTTTGTCGAGTACTTATAAATACTCTGTTCGTCCTGAGCTTGTCGAAGGATTTGCGGTTCATGGTTCGACAAGCTCACCACGAACGGTTTTTTTTGAACTACACCCGCCATAATTAAATTGACTGAGTACTAGTTTGATCAGTCGAAGCCGAATACAGGGCAGCATTGATTAGCAAAAACAATCGACTGTTAGTGAAATCCAGATCGACGATTTTTTGTTAAACTGGAAAATCTTTAACCATAAGTATAAATGTACAACATCATTCTAGCTAAGGTTTTTATAAATGCGACATAGACCTGACAATACAGATGCAATCAAGGGAAGGGATAAACCTCGGTAACTATTTTCATAAATTCAATTTTAAAAATAAAATAAATACCTCGGTTATTTAATAGCATTCCAAGAATATTACACTACACTCTAAACAGTATGTTGCCAAAAATAACGTAAACAAAATGCAAGGTACGCTATGTTTTACAAGTTAATCAATTTAGATTGCTAAGGAGATTTTCAAATTCAACCAACACAACTGACCCCAGTTGGAACTCACTTCGAATGACCTTAACCGTTATCAAGCATAACGAACTAGACTCCCTCGAACAGGAATGACCATGAATTCAATAAAATATATTATATGTGCATTGATCGCTTCAATCACCAGCACAGGCTACGCACAGCCCAACCCACCCACTTTATCCAGTTTTACCACCGGCAGTCGTTTAGATCTAGCGTGGTCTGAAATTAGCGGCGCGACCGGATATACCCTAGGCTGTCGAAATACGGCAATTTTAGTCATATTTTAATTCCCCGAATTTATGACTTCGGCTAGTTTTAAAAATAGTGCTGTATTTAACTGATAATAGATGCTAAAAACTATCCTCGTTCAACTACAGCTATTGTTTAAAATCA
>CANNKG010000051.1 GCA_947505105.1 Methylococcaceae bacterium
ACTCAGTCAATTTTGTTTTGTCGAGTACTTATAAATACCCCGTTCGTCCTGAGCTTGTCGAAGGATTTGCGGTTCATGGTTCGACAAGCTCACCACGAACGGTTTTTTTTGAACTACACCCGCCATAATTAAATTGACTGAGTACTAGTAGAAAAATCGGCAATAATTACGCAGCCGTCAATCACAGGGAGCCCACACTTAACCTAGACTCGTTCGGAGAATGCCTGATCGGCAATAATCGCTAAATGGATTTATTTTTTTATGGCACGGAGGTGGTAATGAAACAGTTCCAACGCGTTGATGGATTTACGAAATTTAACTGAGCCGTTAAAGTGTGGAGGTAGATTCTTCATCTAATGAAAACAAATTAGATCTTTACGTTTGAAAGTCCGTTCCTTTGGAAACTCATTGAAATTAGTAGACTGTGGCGATGCAGTTCCTTGACACTGCACCCCAATATTCAGTCAATTTATTATGACAGGTGTAGTTTAAACAAACCGTTCGTAGTGAGAGCTTGTCGAACCAAGAACCGCAAATCCTTCGACAAGCTCAGGAAAAACGGACTAATGACTATGCATACTAGATGCACCGGCCAAATCTCCGTAATAAGGTCTCTGCAAAGGCATACCAGGTGTAGCGAGATTTTGATTGCTTTGTCTAGCCAAGGCCAAACGCGCTTGGTTATGTTGATAGCGAATTACTTTATTGCTGTAAGCGGTACTTTCTACCTGTTGAGCTTGCTGAGGCGTTAACTGAACTGATGCATCCACCGTTTCATCGGCTAGTGCCGTAAGCGACATAATACTAGATAATAGAAGTATTAACGATTTCATAAAATTATCCTTCAAATAAACGTATTGAGAGAGATAAGCCAAGCCGACATTTTTCAGCTTGGCTTAAGGTGTTAGGCGTAAGTATTAAACAACTTGAACATTTGAATCCTCATCCTGGAATGCTCCCAGAAGTAGCGGGTGATTTGTGCAAATTATTTAGTTTTCATTTCCTAACTCATATCAGAGGCGACTTGATTGGTTACTTCACTAACAAGGGTCGCATCATGTCATGGTCTTCATGCTCAAGAATATGACAATGCCAGACAAACAAACCGGAATTTTCAAATTTGACCATGATGCGCGTGACCTGTCCCGGATAGCTGATAACAGTATCTTTCCAGGTAGATTCTTGTGGAGTCGGCGGCATCAGCGCATCTGAATAGGTGATATTGGTCAGAGCATGATTTATCCCTTCAACCGCAGTGAACTCTTGACGATTGACCAGTTGAAAATGACCACCATGTAAATGTATCGGATGAGCGTCCACAGTATCGTTGTAAATTTCCCACATTTCAATCGAACCGGCTTGTGGCGTTTCAGTGACGGTATCCATCCAGCCCAAAATGCCATTGGTTACTGTCCCCAAAATAGGTAAGATCCGGCCATTGTTATCAATGGATTCGGCTACTAATAGCTGTTTCGGCGTCAACACCGTACGCATCAAGACCGGCACTCCGTTCGCCAATAATTTAGCCGACACTGGGTTATTAGGCACCGTCGATAGCGGTTGATTCACCCGAAATTGCATAATTTGATCATCAAGACCTGCCGTTACAGGTGCACCATTTGGAAATGGGCTTGCGGCGGAATTGGTCAGAGTGATGGTTTGACCATTTGCTGCCGAGAAATCCATTACCAGATCATAGCGTTCGCCCGGTCCAATCGTTAAATTATTCACATTTACCGGAGCCGCTAAAAATCCCCCCTCAGTACCGAGCACTTGAAAGCCTGCACCATTGGATAATCTCAAATCATAGAATCGGGAACTGGAACCGTTCAACATCCGAAAACGATAGCGGCGCGGTTCGACTTCCAAGAATGGCCATGCTGCACCGTTGACAACTATGACATCGCCGAAAAACTCCGGCACCATGCTGATAGTGGGCGCCTTCGGGACGTCAATATTCCGATCCGGATAAGCTAATGAACCATCGGGATGGAACATCCGATCCTGTAACACCAGCGGCAGTTCATAGGCACCATTGGGTAAACTATTGGCTGCGATCATAGCTGTTTCATTTTTATCCCTCAGCAGATACAAACCTGCCAAGCCGGCATAGACATTCAGTCGAGTCATACCCAAAGCATGATCGTGATACCACAACAATGTTGATTCCTGCTTGTTGGCTTGGTCAAACGGATTGGGATTGTAGCCTACTGTCGGCGTGGTTACCGAAAATTGTCCGCCGGTTTGTCCGGTTGGCGACGCCCAGGCTTCCGGATATCCATCGCTATTCTGATTAACTGATTTCACTCCATGAACATGCGCGATACTGCGAATATCGGGTTCGTGCGCCATCGCACCATGAATAGAATGATCGACCGGTAGTAAGTGCGCTTTTGCCGGATCGCGGCTGTCAGTAAATTTAAGTTTTACCGGATTTCCAGAGCCGCTTAAGGTTGAAGTTTCGACAATGGTATGCGCCGGATAAGTATAGGTATCGGGTCGTGCCGGATCGCCATAAGCAAAGACGTCAGTGGCCGGAAAACCTGGTGGTAATATTTGTGCTTTAACTTGCTTGATATCTAAATTATAGAAATTGGTTCCCGGATAAGTTTTGGTATTCGGCGTGTGTCTGAAAAATGCGCCAAATGCGTTCGGTAGCGATTGCGCAAATTTTGGGATCAACGCAGAATTTAACAGTGGTTTACTGTAATAAGGATCGTCGATACTGCTCAAAGCCAGAGCTTTGACGGCCACAGTCGGCATCATCGAATAACTATTGTTAAGCGTATTGTTTTCGCCAGTTACAGCGGCTACTTGCGAAATAAACGGTCCCGGTTTCCAACCAACATTACCTGCGGCGGCTCTGATCGGTAAACGTACCGTCGTCGTCGCCCCAACCGCTAAAGGCCTGTTATAAGTACAAGTGATAGTTCCCGCTGGATTTAAACAAACCCAAGCATCCGCATTGCGCGCAAATTTAAGTGGCGCCTCAATGTTTGTCGGCAAAGTCATAGTCAACGTTATCGTCGAAGTCACACTCTTAGTACCGATGTTACTGACCGTCACCGGAACTTCACTTAACGCTGTTTCGGTTAAAGTTGGCGCAGGTTGGTCGACGAGCACCGATAAATCCGGTGCCGACGCTGGCGCGCTGGCAGTTTTGATCAGTTTTACATTGTCGATCATACTTCCATAACCATCATCATCTCCGTCTTGTTCAGTAAACTTTAACTGATCAGTCTGCCCTGAGCCTAAGACGGAAAAAGAAAAGGTTTTAAAAGTTGTCGAGGTTGGATCCATAGTACCCAGATATTGATTTTGCCAAAAGATTTGAACACTATTAGTAGGTAAAGGAGTTCCTGCACGAGCGGCGATATCCACTGATAACTGATAACTTTGCTGCGCTTGAGTTGAGATAGTTTGGAAAAAACCGGTTCCTGGACCTGGACTTGCGTAATCAAGTTCGGCAAATTGATTACCCGTCGCTCCCGAGAGTCCGTAATTACTTGCCACACCAATCTCGATGTCATCACCCAGGACCGACCAACCAGGAATTTTTGCAAAATGGTTCCACCCGCCAACAATCGGCTCCTCGAAGCTGCCATTAATCACTAAGTTACTTTCAGTAACCGGAGGGGTATATTTGCTATAAATAACACCTAAGGCATTAACATAAGCGCCTGAACGACCAGCGAATCCTAAAATTGCATTATTTTTGGGTACGGTATAATCAAACTTCTTTTTATTCATACCGCCTAAAGCGTTACCATAGGGCCCAAGTACCCTGCCAGTATTAGTCACAAAGCTAATTTGACCGACATAGGTACCATAAACACCGTAAATGCGGACTAAATATTCATTTGTCGGCCAAGTGACGGTTAACAAATTTCCGCCTGAACCACCATGCGCATCTAAAGCCCCGTTATTAGTAAACCCCTGTATTGAGTCAATCCACGATCCTGAACGCAAGTTAATACTGGTTAAGGCTTGATTGGTAATGACCGTATCGGAAAACTTCGTTCCCCCCTTACCGCCATAAAGGGATGACGTTGCACCAAAAGCATTGGTAAGGCTCATTAAGCTGAACAGCATGAACGTCATCCCGAGTAGCGCTTTGGAGGAGGAGCAGTACCTCGAATAGCGCATTGAATTTTTTGAATAGTGTAAAAATGTACGCATAATATTTTTTTATTGAATTGTGGAGAATTTAACCAGAAGCTAGATGTTATTTTTTTATCATAATTAATACGCAAATATTATGCCTTAAATTAACATAATAATTTATATACTATTTTATGAATAAAGCACTCATTTTTGATCTGACATGTCATGACATGTCATGACATTTTTTATGACTTGTCAGGAGGTCACATAATATAGATCATCTCAAAATCGCGGATTTTCAATTCAATACTCGCAGTCCAAAAAGAAACGTCTGTATCCCAAAATTCCCTTTAAATGATTGAACATCGATTTCATCTAACTCTCAGAGCTGAAATGACAAAACTCCAATTCACTTAGGTGTCATTTAATCAACAACCTCGGTGTTTTAATGATATATGGGTTGACTCAGGTCGTTGACACTGCACCCCACATCACTTCAAAATGCATTTTTTAACTAAAGCAGCAGTCACACCAACAAAAATAAAAATCGTAAATAACCCTAATAGACTGCTTTAATGACATCTTAGGAAAATCATCCGCACGCATCATTCCATTCAAAACATGACCAACCGAGCAACTATGCAAAAACAATACATTAACCTTTACAGCGCAATTACCGCCTTGAGTAGTTCACTCGATTTAGTAGGAGTTGATGAAATTAAACACGGAAAACGCGTTGCGCTGATGGCATTGCGTATTGCACAACATCTGGATTGGTCGGAAGCGGAATGTTTATCAATACTGTATGCAGGAATGCTGCACGATTGCGGCGTATCCAGAATCCGTGAACATCGGAATCTAACCGGCGAACTTGAATGGGAGGGTGCGGAAGAACATTGTATTCGAGGCTATGAGTATCTGTCCTGTTGCCCTCCCTTAGCGAGTCTGGCTCTGGAAATTCGCTACCATCATACGCGTTGGGAAAAACTTCTGGACTTACCGATTGACCAACGCTGCCGCCTACGCGCCAATCTCCTATTTCTAGCCGATCGTATTGATGTTCTACAGGCGCCGTTCCTGAATAAGGAACAAATTCTGGTTGAATATCACGCGATTATCAATCGAATCGCAACTTACTCCGGCACCCTGTTCGCTCCGGAACTGGTATCAACTTTCGTCGAAATTGCCGACGTTGAAGCCTTCTGGTTAGCGATGGAACCTGAATATCTCGATGAAGATCTTCGGCAATTCGGCATTAATATCAAGCCTATCGAACTCGATAATGTCACACTCAAAGAAGTAGCAGAGCTATTTTCGAAAGTAGTCGATGCTAAAACCCATTTCACCCACGATCATTCAGTGCTAGTAGCCAAAGTCGCCCGCCAATTGGCGATTGATTTAGGGATTGAAAGTACCACTCTGGACCAAATCGAAATTGCCGGACTCCTGCACGATATTGGCAAATTACGCGTTTCAGAGGATATCATTAACAAACCGGGCAAACTGACGCCAGTTGAAATTGCCAGTATGCATCGACATAGTTACGATACTTTCCGAATTTTAAACCGGGTGTTTACAGATTCAAAAATACCGATCTGGGCCGGTCTGCATCATGAAAATCTCCGCGGCGAAGGTTATCCATTTCATACGCACATTGAAGCACTGGATTTGGAATGTCGAATCATCTGCATTGCCGATATTTTTCAAGCACTGTGCCAGAACCGTCCCTATCGCCATCGCATGGAACTCGCAACAATACTGGAACACCTGGAAGATCTGGTCAACACTGGCCGTCTCGACCCGTTGGTTTTTAAAACCCTGCAAGCAAACGCCGAAAAGTATTATGAAATGGCGATTCAGTGAATAGCTGCGCCGCAGTCCTGTGCAACCAACTTGGCGCATTGCTGATGATGATCAGTGAAAAACCACACCTCAATTTTTTCCATTACGGAAGCAGTTCAAATGTAAAGGGATTAGAACTAGGCACCAATTGTAACTGCGCTGGAAAGATAGCTCGCTCACTTTCATTTACTGGCACACTGACACAAGGAAGCTGGAGATTTCCGGACGATTCGAATAATCCCTCGCAACCATCAGGGTCTAAGACACCCTGCGCGATACTTTTCAACACAAATCGATAGGGCGTTGAATTAGGCACCAGTTGTAAATAAACATCATAGCTCTGCCGGTCACCTTTGGCATCAAGCACATCCACACACGGGAGATGGACGCGGCCATCGACCTCATAAACTGCGGCACACGCGCCGCTCTCACTATTATTGTTCAAGATTAGCGTAACATCATCAATGTAACTTTGGCTAGCGCCCTGCACATGATTAAAATGTAGTTCCACCATAATTGCTCTGGTGCTTTCCGGAAGAATCCACGAAAGCTGACGCTGCTCGAAACCTTTGCCAGATGATTGCTCCGCCGACGATAACTGTTCGACGACTTCTAATTCATTTTGATTAGCATCTAAAAATCTAAGAATGATTGAAGCAGAATCGTTCTGCTTACCCTCGCCGCTCAACCAAGCCGAAAAGTCCATTTGAACATGGCCATGATCAATATCATTAGCAGCAAAAGTTAGATCAACCACCTGCTTGGCAACGGCTTCCCCTTCATTACCACCATAGAAAAAATTCTTCCCTGGGTTACTTAAGCCAGAATCGGTAGCTGTCGGAAATCCAGATTTACTGCCATATTTTTGAATTGAAACATTACCCTGAATCATCCAGCCAGGCACAGCATTGCTTGAAGATAGGGTTTCAGCATCACCATTCACCAGCAAATTATTCGCATATTGCTGAGCAAATACCGGCATTGCGATAATGCTGGAAGTCAGTATCAATAATTTACATGTTGAAAATATTTCAGAATTTTTCATACCACACTCCTACACTCGATCCTTAGATAGCCATGTAATAAAAATTTATGATCTTGTTCAAAAAATCGTAGGGTATGCTATGCATACCCTCCATTTTGTTTAGGTTTTTTTTCATCACTAAACAAGTTACCTTAGCGTCTCCGTATTAATGGTTGTGGCCACCAGCACTATTTCCGGCTAAATCACCATAATAAGGTCTCTGTAATGGTGCACCCGCTGAAGCCATATTTCTATTACTTTCCCTGGCTAATGATAAACGACTCTGATTATGTTGATACCGAGTCACTTTATGGTTATAAGCGCTCGTGGTGACCTCTTTGACTTGTTCCGGGGTTAAGACCTGGACGAGAGTTTCGTCACCTTCCGCAGCAAAAACGGCCAACGAGATGGTACAAAATATTAGGTAAATTAAGGGTTTCATAGTTATCCTGCCTGTTTAATAATTGAATGGCTAGAAGAGCCAAGCTGCTGTTAAACAGCTTGGCTGTAGGGTTCGTTAGGGCTTCGCGACTTTTTTGTCTACCACCAACATTGGCCGCATCATGTCATGATCTTCGTGTTCCAGGATGTGACAGTGCCATACAAACAATCCTGAATTCGCAAATTTTACCAAGATACGTGTGACCTGTCCTGGATAGGTAATCACGGTATCTTTCCAGGTAGATTCTTGTGGAGCCGGCGGCATCAGCGCATCTGAATAGGTGATATTGGTCAGTGCATGATTCAATCCTTCAACCGCAGTGTAATCTTGACGATTGACTAGTTGAAAATGGCCGCCATGTAAATGTATAGGATGCGCGTCCACAGTGTCGTTGTAAATTTCCCACATTTCAATCGAACCGGCTTGTGGCGTTTCAGTGACGGTATCCATCCAGCCCAATAAACCATTTTGAACTGAACCGAGGATAGGCAAGATGCGGCCATTATTATCGGTTGACTCAGCTAATAACACTTGTCTTGGGGTTAATACCGTAGGCATTAAACGTGACAGGCCATTAGGTAACAAAGTCTGAGGAATCTCGTTATTAGGGGTACTTGATTGTGGTTGATTCACTCTAAATTGCATAATTTGATCATCCAATCCTGCGGTTACCGGAGCTCCAAATGGGAATGGGCTTGCCGCTGAATTGGTCAGGATAATAGTTTGACCCGCTGCACCTGAGAAATCCACGACCAAGTCATACCGTTCACCCGGTCCGATGGTTAATGTATTAACATTAACAGGTGCCGCCAAGAAACCACCTTCAGTACCTAAGACTTGGAAACTTGCACCATTCGATAAAGTCAGGTTATAAAATCTGGAATTAGATCCATTTAGCATCCGAAAACGATAGCGACGCGGCTCAACTTCTAAAAATGGCCACGCGGCGCCATTGACCACCATCACTTCACCGTAAAATTCCGGCACCATACTGACTGTTGGAGCAGTATCGACTTCTGGGTTACGGTCAGGATAGGCTAATGAACCGTCAGTGTGAAACATCCGGTCTTGCAAGACCAGAGGAATTTCGTATGCGCCATTCGGTAAGCTATTATTATTGATCATCGCCTGTTCATTAGCATCTCTCAGCAGATATAAGCCTGCTAATCCTGCATAGACATTCAGTCGAGTCATACCTAAAGTATGGTCGTGATACCATAATAAGGTTGATTCTTGTTGATTGGCTTGATCAAATGGGTTTCCGGTATAGCCCACCGTCGGGGTAGTCACCGAAAATTCACCACCGGTTTTACCTATGGGTGAAAACCATGATTCAGGGTAACCATCACTGTTTTCATTGACTAATTTGACGCCGTGGACGTGAGCGACACTGCGAATATCAGGCTCTTGGGCCATTGCGCCATGAATAGAATGATCGATCGGCAACAAATGTGCTTGGTAAGGATCACGGTTGTCATTAAATTTAATTTTGACGGGTTTACCTTTACTGCCTTTCAAGGTCGAATTCTCAACAATAGTATGCGCCGGATAAGTATAGGTATCGGGCCGTGCCGGATCGCCATAAGCAAAGACGTCAGTGGCCGGAAAACCTGGTGGTAAGATTTGTGCTTTAACTTGTTTAATATCTAAATTGTAAAAGTTGGTCCCTGGATAAGTGGTGGTATCCGGTGTATGTCTAAAAAATGAACCAAACGCATTAGGTAATGGCTGCGCAAATTTAGGAATCGACGCAGAATTTAAGAGCGGTTGACTGTAGTAGGGATCGTCCACGCTTTGCAAAGCCATAGCTTTAACGACAGCGCCTGCGACGACTGTGTAACTGTTATTAGCTTTATTGTTCTCACCAGTTGAGCTTATGCTGACAATGAAGGGGCCTATTTTACTGCCCACAGTGCCGCCAAGTGCTCTAATGGGTAGATCTAAGGTTGTCGAAGTGTCAGGGGCAATAGATTTCTGGTACGTGCAGTTGACCACGCTATTTTGCGTTAAACAAACCCAAGCATCGGCATTACGAGCAAATTTAGGTAATGCTTCAATACCGGCAGGTAAAGGTAGCGTTAAAGTTATTTTCGAACTCGCTATTTTGGAACCAATATTGGTGACTTTCACCGGAAGTTCACTTAATGCTTTTTCGGTTAAAGCGGGCTCTGGTTGTTCAACAGTGACTGATAAATCAGGATAAGCCGTCAATGATCCACTCCATTTGGTCAGTTTAACATTGTCGATCATGCCACCATAACTTTCATCGTCCCCGTCTTGTTCAGTAAACTTTAATTGATCAGTTCCACCTGAACCTTTCGCCATAAACGTATAGGTTTTGAAAGTGGTTGAGGCAGGGTCAATAGTCCCTAGATATTGATTACGCCAAAAAATCTGTACGCTATTGGTAGTGAGCGCAGTTCCCGCCCTCGCCGCAAGAGCGACCGAAACTTGATACATTTGTTGCGCTTGAGTCGTGATATTTTGGAAAAAACCTGTTCCGGAACCAGCAACATTCGAATCCAGTTCAGCAATTTGAGTACCAGTAGCACCAGAAAGTCCATAATTCGAGGCACGACCAATTTCAATTTGGTCACCCAGCTTTGCCCACCCAAGAATGTCGTTGTACATGCCGTACCCACCTGCGACGACCGGCTCCTCAAAACTACCATTGACCACAAGATTACCCGCACTGGCTGGCTGATAGGTAATATACATAACGCCCAGAGCATTGATAAAATCACCTGAACGACCGACAAACCCAGCAATCGCATTCCCTTTAGGTACCGTATAATCAAATTTGGTCGATTTTTTGGGTGTTGAACTAATACCAGAACCATAGGGCCCCAGAATCCGCCCTTTGTTTGTTACGAAACTGATCTGATCAACATAAGATTTTCCATATGTTCCGTAGATGCGTACCAAATATTCATCAGCCGACCATGTCACAGTGGAAGATGTCGCCCCATTGACTCCATGAACGGGGAGACCGAGATCTCCGGAATTACTAATCCCCTGGATCGAATTGATCTGATCCCCTGCACTGATTTTCACGCTGGTTAAGACTTGCGTGGCGGGATCTTGAAAGTAAGTACCTCCTGTTTTGCCATAAATGGCCGACATTCCAGCATTAACGGTCAAGGGACACATAACCCACAGAAGTATCGATAAGATTTGAGCATAACGTTGGAAGATATGCTGCCTTGCTGAATGATATTTATAGATTGGCATATTCTTTCTCTTTATAATTTAGATATTAAACCAAATAAACTAAAGCAATATTCTCGCTTCATACTTGGTTAGCAGCAACGAACATGCCAAATTATAAATTATTGATTTTAATTGTTTATTTCTATTTTAACTGACATTTCGATTCAATAATGACAACCCTGTCATGTCATAAACTCAGTTTGACATGACAATAATGTCAGTCGATCTAAGACCAATACTAGATCGTTGTTCTACGTCACCTATTTACCGACAAGGCCATTATTCGGCCGCTAAGAATTGTTAATTCGCTCATTTATTTATGGGATAATTAATACTGAACGCCATCTTGGACTTTTAATAAACCCGCATTAGTCATTATGTTTAAAACCCGGAGAACACTATGCTTAACAAAGTAACCTTAATCGGTAATCTGGGGGCAGACCCCGAAGTCAGATACCTGCCTGCCGGCGATGCGGTAACTACAATAAGGCTTGCAACCACTCGACGCTGGCGTGATAAGCAAACCGGGGAACGTAAAGATGCAACCGAGTGGCATCGAGTCGTATTTTTTAATATCGGCAACTACAAACTCGCCGAAATTGCAGGCGAATATTTAAAAAAAGGCAGTCAGATTTATGTGGAAGGGCGTCTGCAGACCCGCAAATGGCAGGACAAAGACGGCCATGAGCGATATACCACTGAAATCATTGGAGAAGAATTACACATGCTAGGCTCTCGTTCGGGCGGCACCGGGACGTATCAAGAAAATCCCTCAAACTACAATAATACGAGTGCTCCACCAAGCCCCCCAGTCCAAGGCCAGGCAGCACCTAACACACCTCCTCCACCGTCCTTACCCCCAGAATATGAAGATTTTGACGATGACATCCCTTTTTGAAAATGCTCTATACTTAAATCTTTGGTCTATAAGCATACTTACTCTACGGGGATCTGCCAGTGGCAAATTCAGCTAAACTTCATCACGACGAACGAAGACGCTATTTTCGAATCAATGATGATATTAACCTTTACTACACCATTCTGAATGAAGCTTCATCCATCAAAAATAGCTATCTGAGCAACAATATTCTCGAGAGCTGTTCACTATCAACAGCTCTGGAATTGATGACCCAGGAAGCTAATACGGTCATGCATCGAATTGAGCTAAGAGAACCTGAAATCGCTAAATATTTAGCTATTCTCAATAGCAAAATTGACTTAATCGCCCAAGCTATCAATCATCACGAGACTGAAACGTCCGATTATCAAACGCGCAACGTCAACTTGAGCGCTTCAGGTGTCGCATTTGAAGGTGATGAACTCCTTAACGTCGGCACCGTCCTTGAGTTAAAAATGGTCTTAAGTTCATTGACGGCTGTGGTTGTGACGCATGCAAAAGTCGTCTATTGCAAACAAAATCCCGAACATTCCCATGACAGCCATCCTTTTCTAATTGCAGTCGATTTTGTCAATTTACAAGAAAGTGAGCGGGAATTAATCAATTCCCATATCATCAGAAAACAGATTCAGCAAATTCGGGAGCACAAAGTTGATCATTAGTGGCTTTAAATACTTCATAACCTAATTATAGTAAAAGCCAACATGCCTAATGCAACGAATACAGTGACTACCCCTCCATGGTTGGCCGAGATGATGTTTACCGATA
This sequence comes from Methylococcaceae bacterium, assembly GCA_947505105.1. GTDB lineage: Bacteria > Pseudomonadota > Gammaproteobacteria > Methylococcales > Methylomonadaceae > SXIZ01. Next base: position 12,289 of record CANNKG010000051.1, read on the forward strand.
ACCAAAAAAAATTACTACAATTGCTCGGCGATGGACATTTTCATTCAGGGACTCACTTAGCCCAGATTCTGCACATCAGCCGATCTGCAGTCTGGAAACATCTGCAAAGCTTCGCTGAACTGGGTATTGAAGTCCATGCAATTAACGGTAAGGGTTATCGATTATCAAGACCCATCACTCTTTTAAGCGCTAACGCAATAACCTCTCGGCTCGATTCGCCAACCAAGCATTTGATCGCTAAACTTGAAATATTCGATCAACTTGATTCCACCAATACCTATTTAATGAATCATGCGCGTAAGAGCAATGCTTCCGGGCATATTTGCCTTGCTGAATATCAATCTTCAGGTAAAGGTAGACGCGGTCGGACCTGGGTTTCTCCTTTTGCAGGCAATATCTATCTCTCTATCCTTTGGCGCTTTCAATTGGGACTTTCAGCGCTGGGCGGTTTAAGTCTTGTCGTCGGTGTTGCCGTCGTCAGAGCTCTGAAAAAACTGGGTATTTCAGGCGTCGGCTTAAAATGGCCCAATGATATATATTGGCAAGATAAAAAACTGGGCGGGATTTTAATCGAAGTGATCGGCGAGTCGGAGGGACCTTGTAGCGCCGTGATCGGGTTGGGTCTAAATGTTTACTTACCCCTCAATACGACAGCTTCAATCCAACAGCCCTGGATAGATCTCGAACAAATATTGGGCGAAATTCCTATTGATCGTAATCAATTAACCGCTACGCTTTTGAATGAACTCATCCCGATTCTGGAACTTTTCAGCACAGAAAACTTACCCAGCTACTTAGAAGAATGGCGCAGTTACGATTGCATGCTCAACAAGGCCGTCACTTTTCATCTACCCAAGCAGACGCTTAAAGGTGTGGTAAAAGGTATCAACCAGGATGGCTTGTTGTTGCTCACAACTGAACAGGGCGAAATACGGACCTTCGCATCCGGTGAACTTAGCTTTAGTCCTTTCTCTCATGAAACTATTGCTTGATCTAGGTAATACCCGGTTGAAAAGTGCGTATACGGATGACCATACGCTAATCCCCCTAACGCCGCTACAGCATCAACATGCGGATTTTTTAGTCGCCTTGCAACTACAGTGGCAAGCATTGCCCTGCAGCCCTACTTTACTGGCAATAAGTTGTGTCGGTCGCGTCAGTGTTTTACATCAATTACTGAATCTTGCCCGACAATACTGGCCATCAATCAATATTTTCATTCCCAAGGCCCAAGCAGTCTGCTTAGGCGTTCGAAACGCCTATCATGAACCTGAAAAACTCGGAATTGATCGATGGCTCGCCTTACTGGCCGCTCGGCAAATGTATCAAGAACCGGTCGCCATCATTGATTGCGGCACTGCAATCACGTTGGATTTTTTGGCTTCAGATGGCCTGCACTTAGGCGGCATGATCTGTCCAGGCCTGACCCTGATGAAACGATCCTTGGCAGTAGGCACTGAACAACTACCCCAAGTGGCTCATCAACAGTTTACGAGCTTGGCAAACTCGACCGAAACCGCAATTAATAGCGGCGTGCTCAATGCAGCCGCAGGCCTTATTGAAAGAGTAATCCATTCGCACACATCTCCTTGCAAACTTATTTTTAGTGGTGGTGATGCCGAATTATTGGCGGCCGAGATCAATCTGCCTTCAATAATTTATCCTGAACTGGTCATGCTAGGATTACTAGCGCTAAGCCAGCAGAACGATTTATGAAAATACTTTTTTTCATCGCGTTGTTTGCAAATATTTGCTTATTTTTATGGGAATTCTTTGATCATGGTAATTCAAAAGCAACACAGCCACTCGAACCCAATCCTGAACCGAAACAAATTTTACTGGTGTCCGAATTAACGCCAGCTCAGTTAGAGGCATTAAAACAAACCGCAACATTAGCTCATCAATCGAACGCTCAGCTTAATTTAAATGAACCGATAAAGCCAATTGAAACGATTGAGGATATTCGTGCACCAATTACGATTACGCCCAAGGCAAATGAAACTTTCGTATTACCCGAGCCACAGACAGCAGGAGAGCTTCCATCCACCTCAGAAAATCCGGCAACCCCCATAATCACTCCGATCGCCGGTTCAACTTCAATTGATTCAACCCGTATCACCTCAGAAACCTCAATCACACAGACCTTCTGCTATGAGGCAGGGCCATTTACCTCAAAACGAGCCATCCAAAAATGGCTCGACAGTCGCTCATTCCCGATGCTACAGACTCGAATCATTACCAAGATGGACCGAAGTACCGGGAAATATATGGTCTATTACCCGGCAGCTGAAACTTATGAACTATCGCAGGAACATATAAAACAACTCAAAGACCTGGGAATTAAAAACTTATGGTTTTTCAGAGAAGGCGAAGATAAAGGACATATTTCACTCGGCTTAGGCAGCGATTACGCAAATGCTGTCGAACTACAACAAAAATTTCAGAAAAAAGGTATCACGACATTGATCAAAAAACATCTCAGAATTCAACCTATTCCAACTCTTTTCGTACAAATCATCCTGGGTAATGCGTGGCCGGAAACCATCGATGAAAATGATCGGGTAACCATTAAGCACTTAGATCAATGCCAACTTTAATTCCGTTAATGTCTCAGCATTGCTCAGAATAACAACGGCATATCACCACAAAAAAAGGGTGACCGAAGCCACCCTTTTCCAGTTCAAAACTCTAAACTTCGTTAATCGGATTATTTCTTTTGAGCTTCCGCCGGAGCAACAGGAGTCGCTTGAACCGCAGGTTCAGCAGGAACAGGCGTTGTTTGAACCGGTGTTGGTGCTGCTTCTTTAGCGGCTTCAGCTGGAGCGGCTTGTTTAGCTGCTTCTGCTGGCACAGGCGTTGCCGCTGCTGGTTCTGCAGCCACTGGCGCGGCAGCTGGAGCAGGGACTGGCTCTACATAAAGCACTTCAACTTTACCTTTTTCGCGCAAATCTTTTAACATCGCTTCAACTTTAGCGCGCTGTACCATTGGACGAATTTGCTCTTTGACTGAATCAAACGGAGGAGGCGTTTGTTCGCGGCTATCTTCTCTCAAGATGATGTGATAACCGAACTGAGTTTTAACAGGCGTTTTGCTATATTTACCTTTTTCCAGCAATACTAAAGCTTCAGAGAATGGTGCAACCATTTGTTTAGCGCTGAACCAGCCTAAATCGCCACCACTTTCTTTTCCAGAAGGATCTTGAGTATGCTTCTTGGCGAGATCGGCAAAGTCTTTACCCTGATCTAATTCTGCAATAATTTTTTTCGCTTCATCTTCGGTTTTTACCAAGATATGACGCGCTTTGAATTCAGCTTTATCTTGACCGCCGACCTGTTTGTCATACTCAACTTTTAAGTCGGCATCGGTAATTGGATTGGTTGCCAGAAAATCTTTAATCAACGCTTGTGCCAATAACGAACGTCTTGCCATCTCAAGTTGTGTTTTTACGTCAGGCGTTTCTTGCAATTGTTTAGTGGTTGCCGCTTGGACCAATAATTCACGTTGCACCAATTCATCAATCAATTGGGCCTTTGGAAAGTTTTGCTGACCATGTGAACGCTGCGCAATATCATCTTCCAAAGCTTTCAAATCGGCTTTGCTAATGAATTGGCCATTCACAGATGCCACGGCATCTTCTTTACTGACAGCTGCTGCAGTTGATGTCGGCGAGGTTGCCGACGCACCAGGCGCAGTTGCTGATTGATTTTGCTGATTGCAAGCAACAATTAATGCTGAGCTAGCTAACAAAAGAGAGACAATTTTTTTCTTCATATAATTTCCTTAAGTGTTATCTTCAGAGGGTGTTAATGCATTGATGCCGAGAGCATGAATCTGTTGTTTCATCATATCCCCCAGTGCTTTATAAATCATCTGATGCCGCTGCACTAATGACTTTCCTTCGAAAGCCCCGCTCACAATAGTGACGAAATAATGTCCGCCACCACTCTGAGCGCCTCGATGTCCAGCATGTGCGGCACTATTATCAATAATTTCCAATTTTTCAGGCGCTAATTCGGTCGTTAATAAATTTTTAATTTCAGTTGTAATCATTGGGGGAAAACTTGTTTAAAGGGTTTCACATTAACGTGTTGAAATACGCCAGCAGCGACGTAAGGATCGGTTTCTGCCCACGCTCGAGCTTCGGACTGACTAGCGAATTCAGCAACAATCAAACTCCCACTAAATCCAGCCTCGCCAGGATTTTCAGAGTCAATCGCAGGATGGGGCCCTGCCAACACTAGTCGACCCTGATTTTGTAAAAGCTGAAGACGCTCCAAATGCGCCGGTCGAACCGCTAAGCGCTTAGCTAAACTGTCAGGTACATCAGTACAAATAATAGCGTAAAGCAAAGTTATTCCTCGTTTTCGGGTAGATGTTTATACAAATAAAACATTTGCACAACGATAAAAATGATCATTAACCCAGGCACGCCGAAAGTTTTAAACATCACCCAGTCATCAGTATTAAAATTGTACATGACATAGACATTCAAAAATCCGACGCTAATAAAAAACACCCCCCAAAAACTATTGAGGCGGCGCCAAACATGTGCCGGCAAAGTAAGACTTGCAGACATCATTCGCTCAACGAAAGGTTTTTCGCCGATATATTGGCTACCGATGAAGGCAATACCAAACAACCACTCCACGATACTCAGTTTCCATTTGATAAATTGCTCATCATGCAAATATAGCGTTGCACCGCCCATTACTAGAATTAAGCCTAAGGTTATCCATTGCATAACCTCGACTTTACGGTATTTAAACCAAGTAATGACTACCTGGATCATGGTTGCCACAATCACCACCGCTGTTGCCACATAGATATCGTAAAACTTATAGGCAATAAAAAACAGCAGGATGGGGAAAAAATCAAATAATTGTTTCATAGATAAATGTTATGGGGGCACTATACGTAAAAATCAATCCCGGAAATTAATTCGATACGCTGATTGATAATGGGTTGATTTAATTGTTCGGTATACGCATTTAAAGCCTGTTGGGTTCGCCTGCTGAAAGACCTATTCATATTGTCGTCTATCCCTGCGAACGGAGCTAATAGTAAATTTTCCGTCGTCAACGTCTGTTCAATTTCCGCGGGCGTTTGAGCCGGGGGCGCTGATTCCTGGCTACTTTTTTTCTGTTTCTGTGATAACTTTAACTCATCTTCTTCAACATTTCTATCGACCGCACTTATCTTATCTACCCGAGGCAAATTCGATATCGAGATCGGCAGTCGTAATGATGAGCTATGAATTTCCACTATTTTTAAGGTCGCTAACGGAAACTAAAATACTTATATTGTAGTTTCTTTAATAGATTTTGTACATGTAGAAACCAAGGTTTCTGTTAAAATAATCGATCTTATCTTAGTGGAACAGATCATGGACCTTGCAACTCAAACCGAATTAGAAGCTGCCGCTTTCAGACAATTAGTCAAACATTTTCAAGATCACCCGGAAGTTCAAAATATCGAACTAATGATTCTGGCTGATTTTTGTCGCAATTGTTTGGCTAAATGGTATGCTGCGGCCGCAAAAGAGCGTGATATTGACCTCGATTATGAACAAGCCAGAACAATTATCTACGGCATGCCCTATGCTGATTGGAAAACCCTCCATCAAACAGAAGCCAGTCCTGAACAATTAGCCGCTTTTGAATTAAGACAACAACAAAAAAATGCTCGCTGATTCTGAATACGACGCACTGTTTGCCGGCGTCATCGGCCAGGAATATGAATTATTAAAACTCATTTCGCCATTAGCCACCGAAATGAGTCGTTTAGTCGGCCACGCCGTTGAAAGTTACGCCCGCCAACATTTACACACTTTGCAAATCCTTGAACTTGGCGGAGGCACAGGCGTTACGACACTTGCCATCTTGTCTGCAACAGCTAACTTACAGATCCTCAGTATCGACAAAGAAGCGGTCATGCAAGATCAAGCGAAACAAAATTTGCATGCCTGGGTAGAACAAGGCAAATTAACTTTTCGAGAACAAGATGCCCTAACCGCCCTGCAAGCATTGCCCGAAGCAAGTATGGATTTAGTTGCCAGCGCCTACACCTTGCATAATTTCGAGAATGATTATCGCGCTGATGTTCATCAGGAAATTTTTCGAGTCCTCAAACCTGGCGGACAGTTCATCAATGGCGATCGTTATGCCCTGGATGATGTCCCAACGCATACCCGCCAAATCCAGGCAGAAGTCAGCCATTGGTTTGAAGTATTAATTCCCTTACAGAAAGCTGATGTCCTCAAAAACTGGATCGTGCATTTGTTTAGCGACGAATCCCATGATCACATCATGCGTGAAGAGCCAGCGTTAGAGCAATTAGCCAATGCTGGCTTTGTGGATATCAAGCTCCAACATCGGCAAGAGGTCAATGGATTGGTCACGGCGCTTAAACCGCTGTAAAGTCGCCCCATCTTGCCGATCCTGGCAACTCACGCCAACAATTAACCCATGAAAACCTATTATCGGATATTAATAGTTTGTCTTTATCTTTCTCTGTGTGCGTGTATGCCTAAAATTTATTCATCGGACCACCACGACAGCCCAATATCCCTGCATAGTCAATATTTTATCGCTGAAGACGGCGCAACCTTACCTTTGCGAGAATGGCTGCCTAAGAATCAGGCCGAAGCGGTCCTGATTGCCTTACACGGCTTTAATGATTACAGTCAGTTCTTCGAAAAGCCAGCGCAGTATTTCACCACCCACGGCATCGCCTGTTATGCCTATGATCAACGGGGCTTCGGACGCGCGCCGAAACGGGGCTTATGGGCCGGGAGCGACTCCTACACTAAAGACTTACAAAGCTTGATCGCGTTATTAAGGAACCGCCATCCGGGTTTACCGATCTACGTCCTCGGCGAAAGCATGGGCGGCGCAGTCATTCTAAGCAGCTTGCAACAGCCCGATATGCCCCACGTCGACGGCGTGATTCTCTCAGCCCCTGCTTTATGGGCGCGTTCAACAATGCCTTGGTATCAAACCAGTCTGCTCTGGACCCTAGCACATACAGTCCCCTGGTTAACGCTTACCGGAAAAGGCGTCAAAGTAATGCCGTCGGATAATATCGAAATGCTCCGCGCCTTAGGGCGCGATCCTCTGGTAATTAAAGCCACGCGCGTCGAAAGCATTTACGGCTTGACCAACTTGATGGATGCCGCCTTCGCCAGCGCCCCCTCTTTAAACGCCAAAACGCTTTTGTTATACGGCGATAAGGATGAAATTATTCCGAAAGAACCGACCTATGCATTTTTACAAGAATTTCTAAGTACGGATTTGCATAAAAAGACCGTGGGCTTTTACGAGCATGGCTATCACATGCTACTCCGAGACTTACAGGCCGAGACCGTCTGGCACGACATCCTGACCTGGATCACCAAATCACCATCCCAACTGCCGTCCGGAGCCGATCTACACGCCCAACGAACTCTGGCTCAGAGCCCTCAAGATCCTAAATCCTGATCCCACGCATAAGCTTGCAACTGATTAGTTTCGGCTGACAATAAAGCAATTTTCTGTGGCCGCGGCAGATTTTTAATACTTCGTTCGCGTTTCGACGCCGAACTTCGGCTATGACCCAATTCAAGATACACCAAGCGCTCAGGCCTTCGACCCCGAAAATATTTTGCGCCTAACTGATTAGCATGTTGCGCAAAGCGTTTGCGAACATCGGTGCTAATTCCCGTATAGTAGCTCGCATCACTACAATAAATCATATACACCTGCCACTTGGTGAGCGGCTCAGAGTTCGACGCTGTGTCCGTAACTGACATAACAGGCTCGATATCATAAACCATGCTAAGATTTTCACTCACTCATGTACCGTTTGCTTAGCCCAATTCGACCGGGCAATTCTTAAAGCATTGATCTTGGCCACCATTCCCTGCCCGATTGATGCTTCAGCGGGTACAGGCCCTGCTAAACGGGTTCGATCACCATCGAGTTTGATCAAAAAATCACCCGGCTCGGTAAACACACTGACCATATCGCGATTATCTCCGCGTCGATGCACAATATACTCGGGCGAAATTTGCGCATCGCCCCACAACACCCCCTGCCAGTCTGAATGGCATTGCCTGCCGCTGACCATGCCATCAAGGGTGTTGAATACGTCAATTTGCTGAAATTGCTTGGACACAACACCCTGCCTGCTTCCATCGACAATCACCAATGGCACTTTTGCGGCAGCAGGATTTTGTCCATACAAATCAAATTCGGCTTTTCTTAACGGCGTCATCGAATGATGGTCGCCGACGATTACCAAGAGACCATTCTCAAAAAAACCGTTTTGTTGCAACTCTCGATAAAAAGCGCCTAATTGTTGATCAGTATATTGAATCACTTCAGCTTCAGACTTATGCCGAGTAACCGGATGAATATACGGATGATGACTGCTTACGGTTTTGATAAACATCAAAAAGCGCTGGTCTCGCTGTTGCTTAATGCGCTCCAACGCTCTCTGATAAAGCGCTTCATCGGGCGCCGCTTGAAAGTGAAAGCGCTCCCAATGATCATAATCCGGGTGATCATGCCCTTCCACATAATCGAAACCGATGCTTTTAGCCCAAATGCCAGTGTTGCCGAAATCAAGATCAGCCGTGGTCAAAAATTCGCTGCGATAGGCCTGTTTTTTCAGAATATTCGGTAGCGAATGCTCAATGCCGTAAAAACTGTAAAACGACGTCGCACCATCATCGGTGTAGCTTGAAGGGGGATACAACGGCAGTAGGCCGGTCAGCAACGCAATTTCACCATCTTCAGTAATAAACCCATTAGCGTAGAAATTTTTGAAGGCTAAATTTTCCTGGGCAATTCGATCAAGATTCGGTGTCCAATTTTGAATGCCGGAAAAATATTGGCTCTGATACGCTGACAGTGACTCGACCATCAGAATAATGATATTTTTTGGCTGAGGACTGATCGCCTGACACTGCTGCGCTTCATTGAAACTGAAGGATTTTAAAAACGGCTCGCTATAATTAGCCGCTTCCGAAAGAATGGTTAGATTATATTCAAGGACATTTTTATAAATCCAAGAATGTGCATATTTCTGATCATCGGCAAAGTTTGAGGTCAATGGTAAGCCAATCAGCATCAACAACGGCCACTTACGCTCTGGCCATTGAGCTAATCGATATGGGTTGCTCAATAACCATCCTAATAACACCAGCATCATTCCAACGATCAAAGCAAAAGCCAGCGGTGTAAATCCGTAACTTTGCTGAAGATAAGTATAGGCATAATCGGCATATTTAAGCGTATCGCCAAGTGTCAGATGAGTATTGAAAAACCGAATAACGATGTAATCGGCGACATAAATGATGAACAGCAGTAATATCAGCAACCTGCACAGCATCCCCCAAAAGCGCGAAGTCGTCGGCAGAATTGAGACCCACAACAAAGCCAGCACCACCCCATACCATAAGGCATCATGCGCCAAGACCTGAGTAAAACCCAACAGCCAATCACCCGTGTAATGCTGCACAAAGCTGTTTACGTAGAGTCCTTTTAAGACTAAGGGACTTAAAAGTATTGCCACAACCAGCTTCAGCATAAAAGTAGAATTCATCACTGCAGGGTTGTGGAATCGTTCAGACTGACGAGAGCCGCAGCGAGATACTGCGGCTTAATAGATATGTCCTTGAAATTATCCAGCACACTAAATCAAGGATATTTTTGGCTTAATTAAACGGATTTTCCAGGATAATTGTTTCATCACGCTCAGGACCGGTTGAAATAATCGCCACTTTGATCCCCACCAATTCTTCAATTCGGCGAATATAGGCCTTGGCGTTTTCCGGTAATTGCGCATAATCAGTGATGCCGAGAGTACTTTCGGACCAACCGGGCATCTCTTCGATCACCGCTTCACAGGCTTCATAATTATCAGCGCCCAATGGCGCAACCGAAGTCAGTTGACCATTGACCCGATAACTATTACAGATACCGATTTTTTCGAGTCCGTCCAACACATCGAGCTTGGTCAGACAAATGCCGCTTAAACTATTCAGCTTAGCCGATTTACGCATTGAAACCGCATCAAACCAACCGGTACGACGTTTACGACCCGTAGTCGCACCAAACTCATGGCCCTTGGTGCCTAAATGATCACCATTGTCATCGAACAATTCAGTCGGAAACGGTCCATTACCGACGCGAGTTGAATAGGCTTTGGTAATGCCGAGCACATAATCAAGATCCAGGGGACCGACACCACTACCGGTAGCAGCTCCGCCCGCCGTAGTATTGGATGAGGTCACATACGGGTAAGTACCATGATCAATATCGAGCAACGCGCCTTGCGCACCTTCAAACAATAAATGCTTACCCGCTGCCCGATAGGCATAAAGATGCTCGGCCACATCGGTCAACATATGTTTAATCTGCTCACCCCAAGCCAGCGATTGCTCAAGGATGGACTGATAGTCAACCGGATCGACATGATAAAAATTAACCAACATAAAATTGTGATAATCAATCAACTCACGCAGTTTCTCGGCAAACAGCTCAGGATTTAATAAATCACCAGCTCGCAAACCTTTTCGTGAAACCTTGTCTTCATAGGCTGGACCAATGCCGCGACCGGTGGTACCAATCGCCTTGCTGCCGCGCGCTGTTTCGCGCGCCTGATCTATTGCAACATGCACCGGTAAAATCAAGGCACACGCTTCACTGATTAACAGTCGATCCCGCACCGATACGCCCGCCTGCTCCAATACCTCAATTTCCTTTAACAAGGCATCGGGCGCCAAAACCACGCCATTTCCGATCAGACATTGCACGTTATCGCGCAGGATTCCGGAAGGAATCAGATGCAAAACGGTTTTTTCGCCTCGGATCACCAAAGTATGGCCGGCATTATGCCCCCCTTGGAAACGGACTACGGCAGCAACTTGATCGGTTAGCAAATCGACTAGTTTACCCTTCCCCTCGTCACCCCATTGAGTGCCGATGACAACGACATTTTTTCCCATAACTTTCCTAAAATTAAACTAAGGGTTTAACAACCCAGGATTGATTCTGTAGTTCCAGTACCGCAGTACACGCATGGTCTTTTGGACCATCCGCATGACCCGGCAATTGCTGAAGAACAGCTTGTCCGGAGGCGCGTAACGCTCGAATTTTGGACTCCAGGCCTTGATCTTCGACAAACGGTGCAAAAATAAGTGGTTTGCGTTCAGGTGTCATGGTCACCTTACTTAAATTAGTCAATAATTTGAGATCCGCACTGAATCCTGTCGCAGGACGCGCCTGACCAAATGCAGCCCCGATATTATCGTAACGACCGCCCCGAGCAATTTCACGCCCGACGCTGGGTACAAATGCGGTAAACACTACACCAGTATGATAGTGGTAGCCACGCAGTTCAGCTAAATCGAAACTCATCGGCAGATCAGGGAAACGACTACACAATTTTTCAGCAGTTGCCCGTAAATCGGCGAGCGCCAGTTTAACCTCAGTATCGGCATCGGCGAATACGGTTTGTGCGCGATCAAGCACAGAGAAATCCCCGTTTAGATCAGGTAAGGCGCTCAACATGGCTCGAGTAGACGCGGATAAATCCAAAGTTGCCAGCAGCACCTCTAATTCAGGATTGGCCTTGCGCTGCAAGACATCAAATAATGCGGTTTCCTGAGCTTCGGTCAGCGCCGCTTGTTTCGACAAGGCGCGATAAATGCCAACGTGACCCAAATCCAGATGCGCATTCGACAAGCCACATTGCTCAAGCATTTCAAGCATCAAGCCGATCACTTCCAAATCGCTTTCTTTACCGGCGTGACCATAAATCTCCGCACCGATTTGCATCGGGCTCCGGCTTTTTTCAAGCGGATCGCCGCGCGTATGCAAAATAGTTCCGACATAGCACAAGCGGGTCGGCCACTCGCGCTTCAAATGATGGGCATCAATTCTGGCGACTTGCGGGGTCATATCGGAACGAATCCCGAGCATTTCGCCGGATAATTGATCGGTCAGCTTAAAGGTTTGTAAATCCAAATCACGCCCGGAACCGATCAGCAGCGAATCCAGATAATCAATAAAAGGCGGAATGACTAACTCATAGCCCCAACACGCAAATAAATCCAACAGTCGACAACGCAAACTTTCCAGATGTCTGGCCTCGTCCGGTAGCACTTCTTCAATACCGTCCGGCAACAGCCAAGGGTCTCTTTGTAACATGATTTTGTAGGTCCACTCAAACAAAACGCCCCGTCATTGCGGAGCGTTTTGATAATTAAAAACTAATTTCAAGAAAAAAATTGATGCTTCAAAGTATCAGCAAATCCAGATTATTCAGACTATAAAACCTTAGTAAGATAACATATTTGGCTATAAATTAAGAATATTTTAAGGCCCAATCACTCAGCTAAGCCAGTTCAAAACTGATACCGACCGGACAATGGTCCGATCCGAACACTTCGTTCCGAATAAAGGCTTCTTTGACTCCAGCAACTAGCGCCTGACTGGCCAGGACATAATCGATCCGCCAACCAATATTATTGGCGCGCGCATTCGCCCGATAACTCCACCAACTATAGGTCACGGAATCCGGATGCAACGCTCGGAAAGTATCGACTAAACCATTCCCTAAAAACTGACTGAAGCCATCAATCTCAATCTGGGTGTAACCGGCCGACTTGTTATAATTGGCTTTGGGCCGCGCTATATCAATCGGTTGATGCGCGACATTAAAATCCCCACAAGCAATCACCGGTTTGTGCTGTTCCAACTGTTTAAGGTAATTTAAAAACTCGTTGTCCCATTGTTGACGGTAATCCAGGCGCGCCAAGGCTTCACCTGAATTAGGCACATACACGCCGACCAGATAAAATTCCGGAAATTCCGCAGTCAGCACCCGCCCTTCCTGATCATGTTCCTCATTGCCAATGCCATAGGTGACCTTGATTGGCTCGATTCTGCTAAGCAAGGCCACCCCCGAATAACCTTTCCTAACTGCGGAGTTTGCGTAAAGATGATAGCCATCAACGCCATCAAGAGCGGTATGGACTTGTTCGACCTGGGCCTTGGTTTCCTGCAAGCAAAGCATATCAGCGTCCATCGCGTCGAGAATTTCCTTAAAGCCTTTGCCTTGTATAGCTCGAACGCCGTTAATATTCCAGGAGATAATTTTCATGAGTTTAAGGTTTATAGTTTTACGTCGTAACTTTGAGTATAACTTTTGCCCGGTGTACATACGCTGCGGCTGGTCGGACTTTCGCAGGACGTATCGCTGATTTCGGCCTTTAATTCGCCGCTTTCTTTCGGCACAAAATAAAATCTGAAATTCGGATCGGCGCTGATCGCGATATCCGTTTTGGCCGTCAACACGGGTTTACCGTTGAAAGTAACTTTAAGTTTTTCGACAAAATTGGATTTCTTGATAAAGCGTGTAACCTGATCCATTTGCATACCGGTAATATTCGGATGACTGATCAATAGTTGCACCAAGCTTGGCTCGCCGGATTTTGGCGCCTCATCGAGTCTGAATTTCATTTTACCCAAACGCTGCATTGCCGCATCAAGATCGGCACCGATCGGTGCCGAGCAACCACCGCTGGCCTTGACGAATTGCTTGGTGGTCACTAGCTCACCATTATTTAACTCAGCGACTGCCCGCACGAAACTATAGGTATTCACGCGCACGCGCATCGACAAATCGGCCTTACCGCTTTCCGGGGTAAAGCCAAACTCACCCACGAACGGATAAGGGTTGTTATCAACAAACATGGTAATTTTTTTGATGTACCGCTCAGGCGTTTGAACGATTTTACTTTTAACCGAAATCGGCACCAGCGCCGGGTCTTCGGCTCGATAAGGCGTTTCCAGCGTAATAATGTCGGTATTTTCAGGAATTTCCTTGCCTGCAAAATACTGCGGCTTGATCGTGCTATTCCAAGCTTGATCATCATCGCTCGCAGCGAACGCGATAATTGGCGTCAGAAAAACAATAGGTAGAAGTTTCAGTTTTGGATTAATCATGGTTATAGACCTCATTGATAATTTTTTAATTTGAATCGTCCCATTCGAGTTCGGCAAAAACGGCAGTAATATTTTTCTTGTGAAACTCACTGACCAATGCCCAATGGGGCGGTAAATCATGTCCCAACAGCGTCACCGCATCTTCGAGATACTTGCCCTGCTTTTGCAAATTACGCACGTCGGCGACTAAATTATGCAAATAGCTTTTTTGCGGCTGCATGCTTTTCGGCCAGTCTTTGACTACCGGGCCATGACCTGGAATCACCGTCGTATAAGATTTTTGGATCAGTTGATCAATCTCCTTCAACCAACCGAGTGCGCTGGCGTCAACGACCGGTAAATGAGTGATGAACAACAAATCCGAAAGCCATAAGGTGTCGGTCTGTGCATCATAAACACTCAGGTCATTATCAGTATGAGCAGTTTGATGGGCGGTCAAAGTTAATTCGCGCCCTCCTAAGGACAGTATTAAGGTATTTTTGACTTCAATATCCGGCGGAACTAAATCATCGTGACCGATCGCGACCGCTAATTGGTCCTGAGCTTTGTCAATGTAGTAAGCACTGCGCGTCGCCATCGCTCGTGCCAATTTATAATGACCGACGAACTTTACCGACGCCTCTTTGAAAGCTTTATTGCCGTAAATATGATCAGGATGCACATGGGTATTAATGACATAACACACAGGCTTTTCGGTAGCCTTTTTGACGGCAAGCTTGAGCGCCTGACCTTGTTCGGGATTGCCGCCGGTATCGATCACTGCGACACATTTCTCGCCAACAATAAAACCGATATTGGCAATTTCGCCATGATTTTGCCGATCCGGCAATTCATGCACCCCATAATGCACAAAAATGCCCGGCGCCACTTCGTTCATCTTCAACGCATTAAACGCAGACGCCTCGAAACTTATTACACTCAAACAGAATAGCCAGAATTTATACATATTGCGTACTCAATAGTGGATCAACAAAAGTTCAAAATTATCTGGATTATAGGCTTTCATCCTCATAGGCCAATATCTAACGGGTCGATTTGAAGTCAAAAAAACAGTTTTCTGAGAAGTGAATCAGCAGGTTGAGATTGTCTTCGTCACCCAATAAAGCTTTGAAAAAACAATCAATTTTAGGGGCAATCGCATGCTTCATAAGCGGGTAGATTGAAGAATTCAGGTGACTGCATTGTAGTCATATTAAGTGATGCTGACAATAGCTTGATCTTTTCGAGATCGTTCAATGACAAGAATTTAAAGCTGTGTCCATCTATAGACTTTCATAAATTAAATTTCCGAAAATACGAAAATTCCCTCTTTTGTCGGTATGCTTGACGCCATAAGAAAATACCGCCAAAGGAATGCTTGAATGATAGCGCTCACCTTCTCCAAACTGATTTTAGAAAAACTGAAA
>CANNKG010000052.1 GCA_947505105.1 Methylococcaceae bacterium
GCGTCGCTCATCAGACATAAGCCAGGGAATGAAATCTGTCAGATTATCTGGCGGTTCGCAATGGTTTTGGGCGCACACTGTTAGATATTCATAAAGCCATCGCTGTCGGTTGATCCCCCATTGTTGCAGTGTGGCAAAGATGGAGAAGAGCTGGGCGGCCAATTCGGCACTCCAAATTGCACCGGAACCAAAGTAATTATTGCGCCCCAGGACAGCACCGCGAATAGTCCGTTCGCTCAAGTTATTGTCCATCGGTACGACGGGGTTGGTAACAAAGACGGTTAATCCATTCCAATGTGTTTGCAGGCTGCTTAAAACGGCTATTTGGATTTTTTGTGTTTTAGGGTCGAGTTCCAATAATGCCTGGGTATAATCGGTTTTTACCTGTGCGATGGCTTGTTCCAGCACAGTCTGTTGGCCGTTAAAAGCCACAGATTGTGCAGCCAAGGGCACAGCCGGGTTCCAGTGGGACAGGCGCTGGTGGTTGCTATGGTACAGGTTGGCAATCTGGTCGACCCAGTGTTGCATCCAATCACACAAGGCAGGGTAGCTACGGGCATAATCCAGAAAATCTCGCCGGACATGCGCCCAACAAAAGGCCAGGATAATGCGTGGGTTTTGTCTGGCCAGCCGTTTGTAGGCACTGTAACGGTCACAGACGACAATCACGTAACCTAATGCAGTCAGCTTTTGGTAATACTCGATAGGGGTATCGCCACTGCGGTTATCAGCGGCGATAAAAAGGGTCACCGATTGGCTACGGAACAGCCATAAATACCAATGAGTATTGCGTTTGCTTTCGGTGAGCTCATACTCTTTCCAATAGGTTTCGTCATTGTAAAACAGTGTTTCACTCAGTTGTTTGGCTTCAAATTGTTGGATGACAGGGGCAAACAAGCCAGGCATCCGTTTAAAACCATTGGTTAGCGTCCCGGCAGAGAGGGATAAGCCACGCTGGGCAAAATCTTTGCAGACACTATGGAGTGAACGGCTGTAGTGAAATTTTTCCAGTAACACTTCCGTCCAGATACTGATGCCGTATAGGTTACGGTTAAACAAGCGTAACGGTGGCGGTGCCGTTATCACGGCTTTGCCCCCTTCACATTGGCAGGTTTTGACGTATTTGTGCCGGTGGATCACGCGCTTATGCGCTTTGACCTCGATTTCCAACACTTCCGCGTCCTCTGTATTGTTGATCTCATGATAGGGCAATCCGCAGCAAGGGCAAACGCGCCCGGCTTGGGGCAACATTCTGTGTTCTTCAATAACAGGCAAATCAGGTTTGGGTACACAGGGAAACCTTGGCGTGCCTGCTTGGTGGCCACGCTTCTTTTTTTCACGCGGAGGTATTTTGGCTTCAGACGATGTCTGACCTTTTTCACTGTGGTTCCCATATAACCGGTGGGTTAGGTCTGCCACTTGTGCTTCCAAGTCGGCAATCCGACTATTGAGTTCATTTATTTTGGCTTGCGCGTGTTGGAACTGTCCATGCCAATAATTTTTCTCTGCTTCGAGCTGAATATAGTCCTGGAAGCTCAGTTGGACCTGCCGCTGTGCAAAAGGCGGCTTCGGTTTAGCTTCACTAGCTGATATGTATTCACCTGTACGTAACATAAAAGACGGCCATTGTTTGTTTAAATGCCAGTTAGACAATTACATCGCTAATTTTATCTGGGGATGGGGGAATATTTACTTTTTAATTGATTTAACTTATTGAAAACAAATTATTATAAATTTAATTTTCGCTGAGGTTTTATTATGAAAAGATTAGTTTTAATGTTAATTATGAGCTTGGGATCACTGAATATTTGGGCTACTCCAGTCGATATCAATAGCGCAAACGCCGAAGCAATCGCAGCTGCTTTAAATGGCATCGGACTGAAAAAAGCCCAGGCAATTGTCGCCGAACGTGAAAAAAATGGCGCATTCAAGAGTGCAGAGGATTTAGATAGAGTTAAAGGCATTGGCGCCAAAACAATCCAAAAAAACAAAACCGACATCCTGATCGGTGGAGGGGTTGGAACACCTGCACCGGCATCCGTTCCAGCTCAAGCCCTCCCGACAGCTGCCCAGCCGACTCCGGCCGCTCCGGTTGCCGCCCCTGCTCCCGCAGCAATAAAACCCGCCAAATAATTTCGCTATTCGCGATTCTTCTTAAAAGCTTTCAGGATTGGGAAACAACCCTAAATTTCCAATATAATAAAAGCTATCGGAATATTTCAGTATAGCAGCCAGTTTTAACTCCAAATGGCTGCTATACTGCTACCTTGAATAATGCATGCATTTATATTAGTTGGCGCAGTTATTGCTCCAATATCTGAACAATCAAATCCATTAACAGATCTATGGGCTATCAGCAATTTATTGATATTTTAATTGCGCAGCAAGCGTTGCGCCAAAATGACTTGAATCGAGTCAATAAAATACAAGAACAAATGGGAACTTCCGGTTTACCGGGTTTGTTGATTAAGCTTGGATTGTGCTCTGAAAAAAATGTTGCTGAAGCGCTTGCAAAAGCGCGTGGTCTGGACATCGTTCTGGCGGATCAATATCCGCATGATAGTCCGTTAGGTGATGAAATATCATTGCGTTTTTTGAAGGAATATCATGTTGTCGGCATCGCCGCGGATGACGAATCTGTTACTGTCGCAGTTCTGGATGCTGAAGATGATTTTGTACAGCAGTCATTGCAATTAGCAACACATAAACAGGTCAAGATTAAAGTCGGCATTCTCTCTGAAATCGACAAAGCGTTGGAATTGCAATATGGCGATGGTAAATCGCAGATGGGCCAGATTTCCGGTTCTATTGATGATGATGCGGCTCTCGATGATATCGAGCATCTGAAAGACCTTGCCAGTGAAGCGCCTGTAATTCGAATGGTGAATCTGATTTTTCAGCGCGCACTTGAGATGCGAGCGTCGGATATCCATATTGAACCGTTTGATCAATCGCTGGTCGTCCGTTTACGAGTCGATGGCGTATTGCAAAATATTGAATCCCCGCCAGCAGCATCGACTGCGGCGGTGATTTCGAGAATTAAGTTAATGGCAAAATTGAATATCGCCGAGCGTCGCTTACCTCAGGATGGCCGGATTAAAATTCAGATGCAAGGTAAGGAAATCGATCTTCGGGTGTCCACTACGCCGACCATGTATGGCGAAAGCGTGGTCATTCGTTTACTCGATAAAGAAAGCGTCGTATTTGATTTTGCATCACTCGGCTTTGAGTCAGGAAATGCCGAGAGTTTCCTAAATGTGCTCGCAAAACCGCATGGCATCGTACTGATTACAGGACCTACAGGTAGCGGTAAATCGACCACATTGTATACGGCGTTAACGCGTCTGAATACCTCGGAACGAAAAATCATTACCATTGAAGATCCGGTCGAATATCAGGTAATCGGTGTAAATCAGATTCAGGCCAAGCCGCAAATTGGCCTCACCTTTGCGAGCGCGTTACGCTCAATTGTGCGCCAAGACCCGGATGTGATCATGATTGGCGAAATGCGGGATTTGGAGACTGCAAAAATTGCGGTGCAATCAGCCTTGACCGGTCACTTAGTACTATCAACCCTGCATACCAATGATGCGGCTGGCGGTTTGGCACGATTATTGGATATGGGATTAGATGATTACTTGTTGACTTCTACGGTCAATGGCATTTTGGCACAACGTTTGGTCAGAAAGTTGTGCCCGCATTGCCGAGTGGCGCAACCCACCCTGCCTGAAGTGGTCGAGGAAAAAGGTTTGCGTCGCTTTGCCCCGGAAGGCGAAGTCCTTTTATACCAGGCGGTCGGCTGCGATGCTTGTGGTGGTATTGGTTATCGTGGACGTCTAGCAATTATTGAGTTTTTAGTGATGAGTGACGCAATTAGAAAAATGGTAATGGCGCATCAGGAGTCCGGTAAAATTCAAGAACAAGCCGTAAGAGATGGGATGCTAACCATGTATGATGACGGTTTGGTTAAAGCGTTAAAAGGCTTGACGACTCTCGATGAAGTATTGCGTGTAACTTCGGAAATTTGATATGGCATTGTTTGCATATAAAGCACTGACTCGAGAAGGAGAAGTCATTGAGGGAATGAAAGAGGCTGATGATGAAGCTTCTTTGGTACGACAATTGCAGAAAGATGGGTGTATTCCGATCAGTGTGACCGCAGCGGGCCTGAAATCTTTTTACAAACTGTCATTTTCAAATAAAAATGCAGGGCTATCGTCTAAAGATATCTTGATGTTTACCAAAGAGCTAGCGACTCTTCTGGACGCTGGTTTGCCTTTGGATAGATCGTTAGTGGTACTGATGGATTTGATTCCTGAAGAATCAAAAATTCATCATCTGGTTAAACAAGTTTTGGAACGCGTCAAAGGCGGTTCGACCTTGGCTAAAGCCCTAGAAGCCGAATCCAACGTATTTTCGAAATTTTATTTGAATATGTTGCGTGCCGGTGAAGCGGGCGGAAGTGTTGAAACAGTATTACGACGCTTGGCCGATTACCTGGAAAAATCCAGGGAATTAAAAAATACCGTCACGACGGCGATGATTTATCCGGCTATTTTGGTGATTATGGCCTTAGGATCGGTATTTTTATTACTGACCTTTGTGGTACCGCAATTCACCGAAATGTTTGAAAGTGCCGGGAAAGAGTTGCCGGTGTCTACGCAAATTGTGGTGGGTGCGGCCGAATGGCTGCAGAGTTACTGGTGGGCGCTGTTGATTGGCCTCAGTATCGTCACAGTAGTGATGCGCTATGAGTTGACGGACGGGCCACGCCGAGCGAAATGGGATCGATTTTTTCTAAGCGTACCGATTGTGGGCGACTTGATTCGTAATATTGCAACCGCCAATTTTAGCCGTACCCTCGGTACCTTGCTGGCCAATGGCGTTCCGATTCTGACCGCGTTAGGGATTGTAAAAAGCACGCTCAGCAATCAGGTGTTAGTGCAGGCAGTAAGTTCCGCTGAAGAAAATTTAAAACAAGGACGGGATATGTCGGGAGCTTTAATTGCTACCGGACAATTTCCCAAGATGGCGACCCAGATGATTAAAATGGGTGAAGAAACCGGACGCATGGAAGAAATGCTCGAACGGATCGCGATAGCGTATGACCGACAGCTTGAAATTACCATTAAACGAATGCTTGCGCTGATGGAGCCCATTGTGATTGTATTTATGGGGGTAATGATTGGCGGTATTATTATTTCGATTTTGTCGGCGATCTTGAGCGTGAATGATTTAGCGTTTTAAAATTGTATAATATTTAAAGATCTGTAAAGATTTTTGTAGTTTGATTAGAGACATAAGTAAATATTCATGACTCTCTGAAAATTTTAGCAGGCTTTTGGTCTCGATCAACACGCCGAAACGACTACAGATGACGTTATTTTTATTTTGATGAATATATATTTGGGGTTTATGTGAACAAAAAAATGTCTAACAAATGCTCTCGTGCAGCAGGTTTTACCTTAATCGAGTTGTTGGTGGTATTGGCCATTATCGGCCTTTTGGCGGGTTTGGTTGGACCGCAGGTTATGCAACATCTTGGTGGATCAAAAACCAAGACTGCAAAAGTTCAAATTGAAGAATTAGCCGGCGCTTTGGATATGTATCGCCTGGATGTAGGTAGCTATCCATCTTCGGAACAAGGTTTAAGAGCCTTGGTTGAAAAACCGGGTAATGTCAGTATTTGGAATGGCCCTTATTTGCGCAAGAACAAAGTTCCGCAAGATCCTTGGTTGAAAGACTATCACTATGTTTCACCGGGTCAGCATGGAAAATTCGATTTATTTTCTTTAGGCTCTGACGGTCGTGAAGGTGGTGAAGGCGAAGATCAGGATTTAGTGAGCTGGGAATAATATTCCGAGCCTTCATCCAACCTAGTGCTGCCCCTTGTCTAATCCGAAATTTGCGCGCGGCTTTACCCTGATAGAAATGTTGCTGGTGATTACCGTCATGGTGGGCGCAATGGCAGTAGTTGCTCCTAATTTATCTTCGGGGAATCAGGCATCGACGCTTAAGGCGGCGATGCGTGATCTAGCCTCTGCGTTACGTTTTGCGCGCGGACAAGCGTTGATCACGCATCAGGATACTCTGGTCAGCATCGATCTTGAAGAAAATACCTATCAGGCCACTGGACGAGATAAAACTTATCGGCTTGATCCTGACATTGATATCACCCTTTCGGTGGCGCAGAGCGAGTTGAGCGGTTCAGGGGCGGGTAGTGTCCGATTTTTTCCTGACGGGTCATCGACTGGAGGGCGCGTCACCTTAGAATTGGCAGGACAAAAACAAACGCTCGATATTAACTGGTTGACCGGACAAATTGAATTTAATGTGGAGTAACGGCAGACTCTCCCCTCAAGGTGCGAGGCAACAGGGTTTTTCATTGATTGAAATCTTAGTTGCGTTCAGCATTCTTGCGCTAGCCTTAGGGGTCTTGTTGAATATCTTTTCCGGCGGTCTGAGATCGGCAATTGTTTCGGAAGAGTATCAGCAAGCACTGGCAATAGCCGAATCGAAACTTGCGCGAGTAGGTTTTGACATCATTGTTGAAGAAGGCTTGGTTCAAGGCGTTGAACAAAACAAGTTTTCATGGAGTATTCAAGGAACGCCGTTCGAAATGCCGCAGGCTAAAAGCGATAATGTAGCCATAGGTTCACAAATCAAAGCGTATAAAGTACAGGTTAAAGTCGAATGGGAGGAAGGACAGGACAATCGTCTTGTAGTGTTGAATACGGTTCGTTTAGCAAAAGTTCAACCATGAATTCGCAACAGCAGTCTGGATTTACCCTAATTGAAATTTTGCTCGGTATGAGCATCATGAGCGTCATGATGGTGCTACTGTTTGGCAGTATGCGGGTCTGTATCCAGAATTGGGATGCCGGAGAGGATAAATTTGCCAAAGTAAGCCAAGCTGCTATTATTCAAAATTTTTTTAGCAACCATCTGGAAAATTTAATTCCGCTGTTTGATGACTTTTCGGAAACGCGGGTTTTTTCATTCCAGGGTGATGAAGCGTCTTTGCAGTTTGTATCATCCATGCCAGCCAGTGCCGGTCGCCTCGGATTGCAATTGTTTACTGTGGTTTTGAATGGCGCAAAACGTGGTGACGGTCAAATCATGGTCAGTATGCGGCCATTTTTTCCGGTTTCAGAAGGCACTGAATGGAATATCGAAGATGTCACTATTTTGAAAAATGTTAAAAGTTTAAATTTTGCTTATTTTGGTGTCGATGCCGAAAAACCCAATGAAGAACCGGTTTGGCAAGCAACCTGGCTTGAAAAAACTCAAGCGCCTTTACTGGTCAGAATTGCCATCGAGTTATCGAATGGCGAAGTCTGGCCCGAACAGATCGTACCGTTAAAGGTCGATAGTAGTGCGGTTAGTACCAATCCTTTTGGAATCGTGAATGGTCGATTTACCCGCTAGAATAGAGGCAAATCAGCGAGGACTGGCGCTGGTCATCGTGTTATGGATGCTGACCTTGTTAATCATCATGGCCAGCAGTTTTTCATTGACGATGCGTCGAGAAACCTCAATTCTGAGCGATGTGAGATCAACTGCCGAAGCCATGGCACTGGCTGAAGCAGGCATTAATATTGCGATTATGCAGGTTTTGCAACCTGATTCAACGTTGCGCTGGCGCAGCGATAGCAGTCTCTATGAATTTGCGTTTGAAGGGGTACCGATAAGGGTCTTGATTACCGATGAATCGGGCAAACTTGATCTGAATCAATCCAATCCGCAGGCGTTACTTGGATTGTTGGCGGCTCAAGGTCTAGATGAAGATACGCAAGCTAAATTGATCGATGCGATCAATGATTGGCGAGATAACGATGATATACCCGGTCCCCATGGCGCCGAAAGAGATCAATATCAATCGGCCGGTTTAAAATATGGACCACGCAATAAGCCTTTTGAAACGGTTGAAGAGTTACAAATGGTATTAGGCATGACACCAGACCTGTATAAGTCATTGGAACCTTTGGTGACGGTTTTTGCGCGCGGACAGGCGCTCAATCCTGCCAAAGCATCACGGCAATTGCTGATGACGATGCCGAATGTAACGCCGGAGATGGTCGATAGTTACATGCAGCAACGTACCGAGAACGCTAAAAGCGGCTTACCGGAAGCAGGACCGACTTGGGCTGCAAGCTCGGGAGGCGCAACGCAGGTCTATGAAATCATGGCTGAAGCCATGACAGCTGACGGTGTCTCAGCTGCCGTCAGTGCAGTAGTAAGATCAGGTCAATCTCGGCAAGGTTTGCCGTATTCGATTCTTAAATGGCGTCGGGGTGGTTTCTCCGGTTCGTTATTTAATGATAGTGAGGATAATCGAGTGATTGCTCCTTTTTAACCAGGATGCTTTACGATATATTTTAAAAACCTCGTTACAAAATTGTCGGTAGGCTACCGAATAACCCTGTAATGGCTAACCAAATTGGTTTTTAACAAAGAGCGCTCTGGTGTTTAATTTACTTCAACCGCTATTGACTTTGAAAATTGATAAGTGAGAAAACAGCAATGCTCAAATTGGACACACAAATTGATATTGGCGCATTTTGGTCATGGTGGACCCAGGAACTATTGGCATTATTGCCTCAGAGTATTGTTGCAAGTTTTAACTATGGCAAAGGTTTTTTGATTGTAGAGCCGGTCGCGAATGCCTTTACCCTATGTTATCAAAACCGGACTGAGCGGAAAGTACTCGGCGAATTTGATGATTCCGCTGAAGCGCAAGCGCGTTTAAGAGCTTCGTTGACGCAAGATCCAATGTTGGCAGATGCGGAAGTATTAATTCGACTTCCGGATGCCCTATGCATGCACAAATTGTTAAATTTGCCAGAAGCTGTTGGCGCTAATCTGAAACAGGTACTGGCCTACGAACTGGATCGATATACGCCTTTCAAAGCGGATCAAGTCTACTATGACGCCTTACGTCTGGGGAAACCGTTGAACGGTCAATTATCAGTTGCGCTGATGGTTGTGCAGAAACAAACCCTGGATGCAATTTTTGATCAGGTGACTGGGGTTGGCTTAAAACCAGCCTATGCGGATTGCGCATCGCAACCGATAACCCAATTGCCAAATAAAGAACGTTATAATTTATTACCTGAAACGTCGCAGCATTTGAAAAGCAAACGGCCGCAGATGGTAATGTTCGGTGCCATGGCGGTCACATTCATGTTGTTGCTGACTTTATTTTTGGCACCTCTCTGGCAGGCCTATCAGGGGATTGATAAATTAAAATTACACATGCACAAAGTTGAGAAGCTGGCCTTAAAGGTTGAAGATACCAAACAGGCTATTGATTATTTATATCAAGCGACTAATAAATTGATTGACAAAAAATCGCATAGCCCAGTTTTAGTGGAGGTATTGAATATTTTGAGTAAGGAACTCAAAAATGATACCTGGGTATCTCAGGTTCGGTTCAGTAATGGTTCTTTAGAATTGCTAGGTGAATCGGCAAGCGCGTCAGAATTGATCGCAACACTTGAGAAAACCACACGTTTTAAGAATACCCGTTTTATTTCGCCGGTCACACAGGATCGAACCACTGGTAAAGAGCGCTTTCAAATAACCACAGAAATTATTCCAGGGGTAACAAATGCAACTCCAGCTCAGTAAAGTACAACAACGCATTTGGGCCCTAGGGCTTTTATTTGCGACTTTGTTGATGATTTTGGTGCTGTTTTTGTGGCCTTGGTATGCACAGCTCACTAGCTATCAACGGGAAATCAAAGATTTGGTATTTCGCATTCAGCGATATGCGCGCGTAATCGATAGCCGGGATGAAGTATTCGAAAAAGTCGAGCGCAGTCGTGCAGCGATTAACGATTTGGGCTATTTTAATAACCAGGAAACTCCGGCGCTCGCTTCAGCGGAATTGCAGACTTTCGTTAAGAATATTATTGTGGCAGCTGGCGGTGTCCTAGACAGTACTCAGGTTATCTCTCAAGTTGAAGAAGCAGAGTTGATTCATATTGCCGTGAATGTGAGACTTTCCGGAGATATTGAGATGTTACGTTCGGTGTTGTATCAAATTGAACAAGCAAAACCTTTAATGTTGATCGAAGAATTGGATATTCGCCCTATCCGCGGTGTGCGCAATCGAACCACCGGCGAGTTGGAAGATAGCGGTACTGTCAGTGTTAACATGCAGGTAGCGAGCTATATGAGGAAGGCACGTTAATGTCACATCTTAGCTGGGAATATAAAATAACCTTATTGTGTGTGCTGCTGAGCGCAATCTTTGGACTATTGCTGGCCGCTGAATGGTGGTATGGCAGAACGTACCGTTCCGAAATCATTGATGAAATATTTAAAGTGAATAAAGCCAACTTTGAAATGCAGCCGATTCCCGAATATCCATTTTCAAAATTTCCTGTAGAGCATTACAGTGATTTTATAGAACGTCCGGTCTTTTTTGAAGGTCGTAAGCCGATTGCCAAAGTGGCAGAAGCCAACACCGCAGCCACCGAAGTTGCCGTGAAACCACCCGCTGAAGAATTTAAGTTAGTTTTAACCGGAATCCTGAATACCCCAAAAGGTGTTCGAGCCTTATTTCAAGATCCGACCGCTACTGTGCATGCAGACAAATATAAAAGATTACAGCAGGGCGACATTCATGCCGGCTGGACAGTAATAGATATTCAGCTGGACAAAGTCAGCATTCAGGCTGACACGGAAACCAAGGAAATTCCATTGCTTAAATCAAAACCTAAGAACCCGACCGGAGCTGCGGCAGCGCCGGCAGCTGTTCCTGCAGGCGTTCCTCTTGGCGGGCCTCCTATCAGCCCCCCCGGGAATCCCCCGCTCGGAAAACCGGCGATCAACCCCTTTAATTTAAAACACTAGTTAGACTGCGCATTGATGAATAAGAAGATAACCAAACGCACCCTTCAGAGTGCTATTGTAGCGTACGGCTTGATGATCACGGGCTGTGAATACCTGGGACCGCAAGTTGGTATTACCTATCCCCTGCTGAATCCGGATACGACTGAAAAACCCTCGACTAAGCCCAAAGTGGGAAAAGACGGTAAAGAGAGTAAAGATGGTGACGTGGTGTTCAAACAACTCAAAAATCAGGATGATAATGTCAAGTTTGCAAAACCCAAGGCCGAACAATATCCCGGTAGCGGACAATTCGTCGATGGTGCCGTGAATCCCACTGAAAAGCCAAAAGATACCGCCGGAAAATATTCACTGAATTTTGATGATGCTGACTTAGGTGAGGTCAGTAAAATCATTCTGAGCGATATGTTGGGTCAAAACTATGTGATGAACCCGGCCGTCTCCGGCAAAGTCACTTTACAAACCACCCAGCCGCTTACCAAGGAAGAATTAATGCCGACCTTGGAGATGTTGCTGCGCATGAACGACGTAGCACTGGTTAAATCTGACGGCATTTATCGCATCGAACCGAACGCCAAGGCCTTGCAAGCAGCGAGTTCACCTAGCGTGGGGAAGTCTTTAAAAGCAATGTCACCGGGGTTTCAGACTAAAGTGATACCGCTGCGTTATGTTGGCGTAACGGACATGATGGAGATTTTAACGCCGTTATTGCCGGATAAATCGGTCGTCAGAGCCGATCCTGCGCGTAACATTTTGCTGGTGTCAGGTGCGCAATTCGAAATTGAACGCATTCTGGACATCGTAAAAACTTTTGACGTGAACTATATGGCGGGCTTGTCGTTCGGCTTATTCCCACTAGAAAACGTCGATGCGACCGAAACCATTACTCAACTTGAAGCAATTTTTAACAAGGAAGATAAATCGCCGATGAACGGCATGATTCGCTTTGTGCCGGTTAAACATTTGAATGCGATTTTGGTCGGAACGCATCAGCCGCAATATATCGAAGAAGCCAAAGCCTGGGTCTCTCGTCTGGATAAACCGGGAACGGCCGCTGCCGAAGGTGGCGTGGTCGTGTATCGGGTTCAACATGTCGATGCAACCGAATTGGCGGCAACCTTAACTTCAATTTTTAGCGGCACCAGCACCCCTAAAACGCCTAGCTCTTCTCCTTCGACGGCACCAGGAAGCCAAACCTCGACCCTCACCAATAAACCGGCCAATACCCCGACGACGCCGACGCAAGTCGCCAAGAAAACGGGAACCGGAACCGGGAATACTGAGAATGAACTGTCGGGTGCCCAGGTTATTGCTGACGAAGCCAACAATGCCTTGGTGATTACCGCCAAGCCGCAGCAATATCGACTGGTCAAGAAAATCATTCAAGAGTTGGATGTGATGCCGTTGCAGGTGTTGATTGATGCGACGATCATCGCGGTAAAATTAACGGATAAGTTGGAATACGGCGTCAAATACATGTTTGAAAATCATGATAGCAGTCAGGACTATAGTGGTGTAGGCGGATTTAATACTGGAAAATTGGGAGGAACCGTAGGAGCAGCGGCAGTGGCAGCGGGAACGGGAGGATTATCCTACGCGTTTATAACCTCTGATGGCAATCCGCGTTTTGTGATTGACATGCTGGCAGCCAAAACTAATGTAAGCGTTTTGTCATCACCTTCATTAATGGTCTTGAATAACAAAGAAGCCAAATTCCACGTTGGGGATTCGGTACCATATCAGACAGGTACTTCGTTGCAAACCGGTGTGGTTAGTGGCGGAGCGACCGGTTCGTCCGGTTATTTGAGTCAAAATACCCAAATTAAAACCGGGGTTGATTTACAAGTAAAACCGCGGGTTAATGCGAATGGTATAGTAATCATGGACATTACTCAAAAAGTTGATAACGTCAAACCTAATAGTAATGCTAATTCGCTGACACCAACCATTTTGGAACGGGAAATTAAGAGCTCTGTGGCGGTCGTTAGCGGTGAAACTGTGGTACTTGGAGGATTAATCTCCGAAGAAGATACCGGCCCCGACAAAACAGGGATCCCTCTCTTGATGGATATTCCATACATAGGTAGTTTATTTAGCTCGACCTTGAAAAATAAAAACAAGGATGAGTTGATTATTTTGATTACGCCGCGTGTTGTCGAAAATAAATATGATGCGCGTAAAGTCGCTTATGAATTTAAACAGCGTGTTCCCGGTATCTTTTATGATATGCACAGTAATCCGGACGGTAAACCACTTTTGGGTAAAGGAGTGATTTCACAGTAACGCTGTGATCGATAAATAAATGAATAACTTAAATAACATGCAAGGGTGAGTAACGCTAAACTGCCTACCTTTTCAAATAAATGAGCTAGTCGCTTGGAAACCGATAGTGTGTGTCTTTTTGTACAATTCATTCATCATCGATAGCGCCTTGGGGCACCTGTTATTAAGAGCACATCGAAATACTAGCTGATTTATCTGGCATTAAGGAGCTTGATCTTCCTTGATCCTAAAAAGCGCCGTTAAACGCATAAAAAACCGTTCGTGCTGAGCCCAGTCGAAGCATGGACGGTTTTCTATGCGTTCACCCAGGCGGTGAGACCTTAAAATTCCGTTCAACCCTTCGATAAACTCAGGGCGAACGGAATTTTAAGGTCTCAATTGCTCTTTTTAGGTTGATCTACCAACCGTCATAATCATTCAACCACAAACCGCAGAGTCAAAATGGACAGTCAATTAAGTAGTCGCATCATGCGCCGAATAATGGCTTGGTTGCCAAAAACACTGCTCAGCAACAAAAATAGCTGGCGTTGGCTGGCTTTTTATCCGCGCGTCACGATCACCGAGCAGTTGTTGCAGGAATGGAATAGCAGTCATTGGGAAGAATACCAATGGTGGCTTGAAAAACATTCGCTACAAAGCTTAGAGGTACTGACCTCGCTAAGTGATCAGGCACGACAATCGCATAATCCTCCTCGTTTTTCACTGGTGACGCCGGTATTCAATACCGATCCCGACGTGCTGATTGAAACCATTTTGTCGGTCCGAGCGCAAGCCTATCCCTATTGGCAATTGCTTCTGGTCGATGATGGCTCAACACTTTCAGAAACGCATCAGGTGCTGACCTCAAAAATATGCGCCGATCCGCGGATTCAAATTATTTCCAATAGCCAATCCCAAGGAATATCGAGAGCAACCAATCGAGGAATTGACAAAGCGCAAGGCGATTATGTCATTTTTCTCGATCACGACGACCGACTTGCTTTAGAAGCTTTGTATGTAATTGCCACCGAAATCGTCAAAAATCCCGACTTGGATATCATTTACTCCGATCGAGATATGATTTCCGAAGAAGGCAAACGCTATTTACATGTCTTTAAACCCGACTGGTCGCCGGAGGCGTTATTATCGGGTAATTATTTGTTTCATCTGATGTGCTACCGGCGGGAATTACTGGAACAACTGGGCGGTTTGCGTTCCGACTATGATGGTTCCCAGGATTACGATTTAATTTTACGCGCCGCAGAATGCGAACCCAAGGTTTGTCATATTGCGCAGATTCTGTATCACTGGCGGCAGCATGCAGCATCCGTCGCCCTCAATGTCCATGCCAAAGACTATGCTTTCAAAGCAGGTATCAAGGCTTTGAACGATGCCCTAGTAAGACGCGGGATGAATGCGCACACGATCGAAATACCCGATTTCTGGCGCGGCACCTATCAAGTCGAAGGCCTACAGATTGATCGACATGCTTTGCAGGTCATTCGCATCGATCGACACGAGACTGCTTATGCCGATATTATTAGTCGTGCCATTGCCGATTCCGACCATCCCTATATAGCGATTCTGGGTGCAGAAATTAATCCAGCGGATTCAGCTACGCTAACTAAATTAGCTGCTTGGCTGACTTTTGAACAGGTCGGTTTAGTCACCGGCAAAATTCTCAATGCCCCTGGCGATCTCGATTATGTGGGCATGGCTTATAAACGGGATGCCAGTTTAATCTATCCGTATCAAGGATTTTCGAGACAGGAACCCGGATATCTTGGCGTGACTCAATTGGTCAGGAATATCAGTGCGCCGCATCCATTTTGCGTGGTCATACGGCGTTCACTGTGGGATACGTTGCAGGGTTTCGACGCGCAATTCTCAAGTCCTTACGCCTTGTTGGATTTTGCGCTACGCGCCTTGCAGCTCAATTGGCGTAGCGTTATTGTCCCGCAATGTTGTTTCGATAATCGCGGGGAAACTTTTGCTGCCGAGATGTTTTCAAAAGATCGTCCCCAATTTGAAGCGCGCTGGCAAGCGCACTTGGAACATGGCGACCCCTACTACAATCGAAATCTCGCTGAAAATAGCCGAGATATGGGCTTGGATATCTAATCTCGCTTTAAAAAAGTTCGATCGTTTTCGCGCCAGCAAACCACTAAACTCTACATTTAGGTGGATTGCTAACGTGAATCGACCCTACAATCCTATGCTAACTGATAGTATTGTCTTAACTTCAAGCTGCCTCAATCCGCAATCCGCACCAAACGTAAAACGTTACGATTGCTTTTGAGTTCGAAATTATCCCGCCCCTGATCGAAATCAACCAACCAGGCATTACTAGCAAGCCCTGCGTAGGTAGATGCGCTCCAAAACTTGAGTGCCGGAGTATTCGGAAACAGCGCGATATTGATAGAGGGTTCACTATTGCAATCTTCAACAATACTGCGCAATTCGGCAATATTCGGCATACGCCAATCCTTATTGCCGGCAAAACCAGCACCCGCATTAAAATTTTTGACTGCATTCAAACCATCGACCCAGGAATAAGCGGTCGTTATTCCAGAACATAACAACTGTTCTTGATTCCAGGTCTGCCCCAATGCACAGCGCATCCATTGCAATTTAGTCGTATTGTCAGTGACCGTGCCGTCCTGATTGATGGTAAATTCAATACTTTCATCGGTGCTCGA
The DNA here is from genome assembly GCA_947505105.1 of Methylococcaceae bacterium. Lineage (GTDB taxonomy): Bacteria > Pseudomonadota > Gammaproteobacteria > Methylococcales > Methylomonadaceae > SXIZ01. The sequence continues at coordinate 15,819 of CANNKG010000052.1, forward strand.
CGTAATATTCGGATTGGAGCAATCAGCCGCCATCACCGCACCTGACAATACCAGCAACAGAACACTTAAGCCTTTCATAAACGATTTTTCCTGAGCAACTGCCCGTTTTACAGTAAACATCTTAATCCTCCCGATTATCTGGCATAGCGTGCAGACTTAAGGACAAATTTGGCTGGATTTGAGCCCGGTACATATTCCAGAGTCGCATTGTACTGATCATTACCCACTTCAACACCACCGATTACCGCCAAACCAGAGCTTGAATAATAAACGACTTGGTTAGCGTTACGCCCGATTCGTTTCCCAAGCGGCAGCGCCGAACTTAGTACAAAGGTCAATGGCTCGCTACTCACCTGCGTCAAATTCGCGCTATAAAACTGACCATCCACGCCGACTTGCGGCAATTTCAAACGGCCATTCTGGAACGACGGATTGCTCACCGGTGAATTATCTTCACAGGTTTGACACGCACGCACTAGCCGCGCATGCTGCTGACTACTCTTATTCGCCCAATAATCCCAACCGTACTCAAAATTCACATACCACGCATTAAAAATTTGCGCAGCAACTGGGGTACTGGTCCAATAGCCTTTTGAGGCCGTATTCGGAAAATATGTAATATCGACCGACGGTCCACCACGTCCCTGATTGACGATCGAATGCAATTCCTGGCGGCTTGGTAAACGCCAATCGTTCGCACCACAAAGGCCTTGAGTGTTCACTGCGTCGATATAGAGCTTGGTATTTTTACAGCTCACGCCCGAACAATCATCACCTTTGCTACCACCATTAATCCGATCATTCGGCTCAAACCACGTATATTGTGCATCCTTGTCACGGACACCACCGACGGTTTTGACCTCCCAAATCAAATTTGTTACGTTATCGCGGGTACAGCCCCAATTGGTATCGGCCGCACCAAATACCGGAGCCGCCGGACAATCGCCTTCGCCAGCGGCCTTGCCGTTATTACAAATCTTAGTGTAATCGAAGCCCGCTTCACCTTTGCCCAACTTGGTCAATAGGCCTTGCCGCGCATACATATCGCGACCCTCCTGACCATCCTGATAAGGATGGCTTGTCATCAAGGTAACGCACATGCCCTCTTTATTAGCGAGATATGCGACGCCATTGTTGGCACACCAATCGGCGCCGGTGTCATTGAGTTTACCGATAAGTAATGAACCATTTGCCGAATTGGCAATGAAAGTGAACGATGCGGTCACCAACAAACTATCTTTCATTTTGACGAAACACGTCGCTTGAGAACCGGTACATGCGCCCGTCCAGCCCGAAAATTGAGAGCCGCCCAAGACATTTGCGGTCAAGGTAATCGCGGTATCTTTCAGGAAGGTTGCATTACAGGTACCTTCACAACTGATTCCAGTTGGATTTGAAACCACTGTGCCGAACCCATTACCCTGCATCAAAACTGTCAATTGATTCGCCAGTGCAAACTTTGCCGTCGCAGACTGCGCCTCAGTCATCTTGACATAACAAGTCCCCGATTGACCGGCACAAGAACCATCCCAACCGATGAAAACTGAATTTGCATTGGGTACAACACTTAAGCCAACGGTGATGCCATCTAAGAAATTTTCCGTACAATCGTTACCGCAGCTAATTCCTGGGGGCGTTGATGAAATCGTGCCGGAACCCACGCCAGCGATTGCAACGATCATGGGATTAACTCGTGGATTGAATGCAGCCGTGACTGTTTTAGCCTGATCCATCGTAACATCACAGGTCAACAAGGTTACTCGATTCGCGCAAGCCCCTCCCCAGCCAGTAAAGCCAGAACCTGCACTAGGTGTCGCTAACAAACGCACCAAGGTATTAGTCGCAAAGGTTTCATTACAAATCACACCGCAATCGATAGCAGCGGGAGTCGAGGTAATCGTTCCGGAACCTGTACCACTTTTAGTAATGGTCAACATGGGGCCATCAATCACCTCAAATTCAGCACCTACCGTCTGCGATGTGCCACTGATCGTCAACGAACAGACCGATTGAGCAGCACTCGCACTACAAGCTCCTGACCACCCTTTAAAACGTGAATTATTACCAGGAGTTGCGCGTAATTTTACCCCCGTACCGGCACTAAAATCAGCCGAACAATTCGTGCCACAACTAATGCCTGAAACATTTTCTGAAACCACCGTACCTTGGCCGGTTCCGAAATTATTTACGGTCAGGGATAAGGCTGCTTCAAATTTAGCCACCACGGATACCGGGGCGCCACTCGTCAAAGTCAAGAAGCAAATATCGGAACCGCTACAGCCACCGCCAGACCAACCGACAAATCGTGCGCCGGTACTCGGTTGAGCTTGCAAAACGACCGTAGTATTGAGTGGATAGGTTTTCAAACAGCTTGTACCGCAATCAATACCTGCAGGGGAAGAAAATACTTTACCGGCACCATTGACAGTCACCGACAAGGTTTGATTATTTTCTAAAATTTTCTCAAAAATTGCGGTCACAGTCGTCGATTTGTCCAACAAAACATCGCAGGTTAGCACTGTACCTGAACAAACACCTGACACAAGCTGTCCGTTTGCCTCGACCACCCAGCCTTTGAACTGCGATCCAGCATCGGTAATCGCCAACAACTTAACGGAGGTACCGGTTATATATTTCTCATAGCAATCAGTGCCACAATCAACGCCATCTGGAAACGTAATCACCTTGCCAGTACCACCACCATTTTTAGTGACATTCAACAACTGGGTATTGTCCGTCAATAATTCAAAGTAAGCTTCAACCGCCTGTGGCTCTTTAGTAACCGTCAGCAAACAGCTTGATGATGAGCCCCTTGTCTGACAAGCCCCTCCCCACTTTACAAAGCGTGAATCACTGTTCGCCGTTGCAGTTAAGGTGACACCAGCACCGATATTAAAATTGGCCGCGCAGATACTATTCGCCGAAGCCCCGCAGTTAATACCGCTCGGCGCCGAAGTGACTGACCCCGTGCCTGCACCTTTACTGCTAACCGCGATACTAGCCAGAGAATCGAAACTCGCAGTTACGAGTTTGGCCTCAGATATTTTGATCCTACAAATTTCTTGATTAGTGCCTAACAGTCCTTCGTAAGCAGGATCAGTCGTGGGCTTATCATTACTAGTGCAAGCCGTCCATTTGACGAATTTCGAATTTATGCTAGCAATAGCTGTTAAATTCACAATTTGACCACCGACAAAAGTTTGATTACAGATGGTTTTTTTGTCATCCAGCGTACAAGTATTCAATTCCGGTGAAGTGGACAAGATCGTACCGGTGCCGGTACCATCGCGCACCGTTGTCAAAATAAAATCAAAATCAAAACGCGCCGTGACTCGAACATCGGCCGCCAGGGTCACATCACAGTTCGGTTCAAATCCGGTACACATATCCGGCTCCTGAATCCAACTGATCGTACCATCAGCGTTGACTCGTTTAAAATACACCTGCCAGCGCGAGAAGGTTACACCTGGCGTTTTATCAGTCGTTGCATTAAAGCTCAGACCTGCACTTGCCGGAAAACTACCTGAACATATTTTACTGCCTCCAATAGCACCGCAATTAATTGCGCCATCGCTATTCGTAGGCTTTGAAGTTACAATTCCGTAAGCAGAACCCGAGCCTTGTTTCAGAAGAATCGCATCTAAATTACCGACAATCGATCTGTCAAACTCAGCCTGCATAAACCTTGCCTGATCCATCGACACGATACAAATCGGATCGACGGTACAGTTTTTACCCTGCGGATCATCTGGCAGATTCGGCTCAGTACCATCGTATTTCCAACCGACAAAACGCGAATCCTTATCGGGAATCGCAAATAATTTTACACCCGTAGATTGGGAATAAGATTCGGTACAATCGGTACCACAATCAATACCGGCAATTTCCGATAATATCCGCCCGCCACCCTGACCGATTTTGGCCACGGTCAGTAAATAATTATTCCCGGTTCCGACATTAAATGTCGCAATTACGAGATTCGCCTTTTTCATATCAACCTCACAAATTGGCGAGGTTTTAATGCATAGATTAGGATCGCCACTGACATTCCAACCAGAAAAGACCGAATCCTTATCAGGTACCGCGTATATTTTGACCTTCGTTAACTCAGGATAGGTCTCACTACAATCGATTCCACAATCAATCCCTGTAATATCCGAAAGCACACGACCGGTGGCTTGCCCATCTTTGGCAACCGTCAATAAGAAATTATTACTGACGCCAACATTAAATGTCGCTACGACAAGATGTGCTTGGGCCATAGTGACCTCACATTTTGCAAAAGTTGTCGAACAGGTAGCTTTCCCATCCAGACGCCAACCAGCAAAAACGGCATCCTTATCGGGTATCGCATACAATGTCGCTGGCGTTGATTCAGGATAAATCTCATTACAATCCGCTCCGCAATCAATTCCTGGAATTTCGGAGAGTACACGACCGGTACCTTGTCCATCTTTGGCGACGGTTAACGCAAAACCGCTGGTATCAAACGTCACATTAACGGATTTTGCCTTATCCACGATGACATCGCAGGTAAGCGGGATGGGGGCAACATTACATGCTGCAGGCACATCACCACTCCAACCGGTGATTTTAGAACCGGTATTAGGCACGGCCAATAAAGTCACTGTTGAATTTAGCTTATAAATTTCATAACAATCAGTTCCGCAGTTAATACCATCCGGAATTGAAATAATACTACCTTGACCTGATCCGCCTTTATTAATGCTTAACAATGCGGTGTCGGGCGTATTCAACTCATAATAAGCTTCAACCGCCTGGCTGGCTGTCGTTACCGTCACTTGACAGGTATTTGACGATCCCCTACTTGTGCACACGCCACCCCATTTAACAAAAGTGGATCCTGATGAAGCAGTGGCGGTCAGCGTAACGCCAGCACCTGCATTAAAATTTGCCGAACAGATACTTGGAGTTACTGAAATCCCGCAATTGATGGTAGGCGTATCATTACTATTTTTAATATCAGACGTCACGACACCATTGCCAGCACCCTTGTTAGTCACCACAATGCTGGCAACTTCATCAAAGGTTGCAGTTACTAACTTTGCAACATTCATCTCAACCGTACAAACCCGATTATCCGTCCCACTCATCGAACTACAGCCGCTCCAGCCCACAAATCGAGATTTGCTATCCGACACCGCGGTTAAGGTCAAAACCTCATTGATGACAAAAGTTTGCTGACAGATAGGTTTGTCGGCAGCAGTCGTACAAGAATTGAGATCGGGATTATCAACTACTACCGAACCCTTACCAGTACCATTACGCACGACTGATAAAATAAAGCCGAGATCAAATTTAGCCCTTACCTGGGCATCCGCTATCATAGTAATATGACAGTCAGGCCCAGAACCGGTACACATGTTGGGCTGAAGAACATATTTAGGCGGGGTATCATTGTTCAGGAAGTAAACCTCCCATCCCGAAAAATGTGCGCCAGTAGAATCGTTAGTCACAATATCGGCATTTAAGGTAATCCCATCACCCGAGGAAAAGTTGCCAGAACAATCCTGCACTTTTGCGCCGCCCGGCAAGCCCGGCACCACTTCACCGCCGCAGTTAATTTCCAAAGGATTTGTGACCGGATAAGTCGATTGCACCACACCGGCATCCGAACCAGAGCCTTCTTTAATCAACTGTAATTCATAGCGACTGGGATTGATTGGATCGAACTTGGCGGCAATCGTTTGCGCTTGATTCATGGTCACAATACAAACAGGATTTTGAACGGTATCACCGATAGCCGAACAATTGGATGCCGTCGGTGCGCCGCTCCATCCCACAAATTTTGAAGAACTCGTACTATTCGCGGTCAGCGTAAGTTTCGCATCCTTGGCGTATGTTTGGGTACATAGAACATCCGAACAAATGCTTTGTATATTACTAACCTCACTCGAGGTAGTAATAGAGCCAACGCCAGTGCCATCTCGACGCAGAGTCAAAATATAATTTAGATCAAATTGCGGTTTAACACGGATATCAGCTACATTAAAAGGTACCGTAACATGACAGGTGGGATCGAGACCCAAACACATCGTAGTCTGTTGAACGTAGCTACCATTAACTAAAAACTCAACTTTCCAGCCAGAAAAAAACACACCGGAATTGTTTTGTTTAGCGACTAAATCAACACCCGAACCTACATCGAAAGCTTGTGTACAGTCAGTGTTCGGCATCAATGCATAGGAGTTTCCTTCACAAGTAATACCGCCGGGCGTAGAAGTCACTTGACCATAGTCAGAACCAGACCCTTGATTAATTATAGTAACATTGGCCTTATTCAAACTAATCGAGGTAAAGCTGGCTGTAACAGTTTTTGCCTGTACTGTTGGAGCTGTAATGACACATGTAAATGGTGCCGGCGTAACTAAACAAGAAACGGGTACATTCCCGGACCAGCCAGAAAAACCTGACCCACTATCAGCAGGCGTTGCAGTTAAAGTTATCGTGCCATCTGCATAATTTTGACTACAGTCCGAAGTTGGATTTAAAGGATTTAAGGAACAGTCTATCCCGACCGGACTTGAAGTTACCCCTCCATAACCTGTTCCGTTCAATTGTACAGAAACATTTTCTGAGAATGTAGCATTAACCGTTTTAAACCTATCCATAGTCAGATTACAAGTTGTTGTGCTTCCGGTACAATCGCCTGTCCAGCCAATAAATAAACCGGAACTAGCTACTATTGCGGTCAAAGTTAATTTTTTATCTTTATCATAAGATCTACATCCAGGAACATCCGGCAGACATGCTGAACCAGCTAAAGATGAATCAACACCATCAACTAAAACTGAACCGCTCCCTTTTCCATCGTTATTGATAGTCAAATTCGGCTTAAAATTCGCAGTAACAGTAGTATCCGAACTGAGAGTTACTGTGCAAGTTGATGAACCTGAACATCCACCACTCCAGTTTGAAAAACTATACCCGGTATTAGCCGTCTGAGTGATAGTCACGACTGTACCATCGCTATAGGATTGACAACCGGTTGTTACGGGTGAACATGAAGAACCCGCAGAACTCGGAGCAACCGTACCAAACCCCGAAGGATTAGTTAGTAGCGTTAGATTAGCTGCTTGCGCACTCCCCACCCAACCCCACAGAGCCACCAGCATCCACAACATGATTTTTACGCTTAACTTTCTCATACGCTTTTACTCTTAAACTGTCTGTTTATTTGGGCATCCTGCGCTAGGCGGATACGGGGTTATTCATGAAACGGTGGTCAATCAAATTACGCTGAACCCATCACTCGGAAAGTGCAAGGTCCGGTGATACATCGAGCGGAGTCCCAGTTCTCAACAGCGTCGCTTCTTCTCTAAAGACATTCTGTAACTGGCGAATATCGGCCAAGACGTCAAGGATCGCCATACAATCGTTGAAGGCGTCAGGGTCTGTACTCAGTAGTTTGCTAAGTTGCATTAAGATTCGCCGAATCATTAAGTTGGCCGGCAGACCATGAAAATCGCCTAAAATCGCGAGCACTGAACTTTGCGGGCTGCCGAGCGCCAACAGTTCATCAGCCACCTGCGCATGCAAATCGACAATCTGAAAACGGTACAATAAATAATCTTCTTCTATTTCCGAGGGCATATTTAACGGGCTATTACCGATGTAGAGCACGCATTGCTGAATCGGCAGACCAGGATAGGTGGTCACAAATTCAGCGCGATTGCGCAGCATCTGCCACGGAAGCTCCGCTTGATTTTCGTTCCGAATTTCAATATGCAAAACGTATGCATCTTTGCTCGAACCACCCACTTTGACTAATAACGCGGCGCGAGGCTCATTAACCAAAACCTTATCATCAAGCAGTTCCACATCGTTAAGATCAAGATGCAGCAGCACTTTTGCAATGTAGAGCGCAATCTTCTTGCGCAGTCGTTTCGATACTCTATTTATAGCTTGCACGGTCTATTTCCACCGGTTTAGTAAACATTAGCTTGCAAGGTTGCCTGTAATAAAGATACATCAACTACGCCTGTATCTTTAAAATCTCTCACTTTACTGACTTAATTTTTCAATACTCGACAACTGGAACAGTCGATTACCCATAAACTGCAACACAACATGATAGACTTCGCCGTTTTCCACCACCCGCACTCGTGGAAATTCCACTTGGTTGTTGTTCGGATTCCAGTTACCGCGGTAAGCATTAGCAGATAAGGTTTCAGTCAATACTTTGAAATCGACCAAGCTAAAACGGAATTCCGGTACACCTTTCGCTTTCGGAATAAGACCCGGAGCCAGAGCAAGCGTTGCTTCAAATTGATTGTTTTCCACTCTGATTTTCGGAATGGTCACTGTCCCCGTACTGGCACTAAAAACAACTTCATCGGTTGAAGAACGGGTGTTGATAGGACTGGTGCCTGTCCGAGTGACTTTTAGCGTGTACTGGTCGTCACTGCTGGGCAATACCGCAATAAATTGCTCAGTGGTAGTCACAGATTTGGTTGTCGCAGTCGTGATCACTGAAGTCGAACCGGTCACGGTGGTGGTAGTCGACGGAGCCGCGACTGGAACATCAATCGAAGGCCCTTTCTTTTTCTGGACCACATTGCCGCCACCACAAGGCTTGCTATTATCGGTCGTGGTAGTCGTTGTAGTTGTGCCATCGCTTCGCTGCAAAGGGGAAGATATTGCAATAAAGTAGTTGCGGGTCTTACCGGGTTCCAGGGTAGGCACTGAAATATCCACTGAATTTCTGCTGCCGAAACACGGATCAATCACGCCGATCAATGCCGGATCCAAATATCCAAAATCATAGAGCAGATACATGTGGTCGAACGTGGCGGAAGCGAGCGCTTCACCAGTATCGTCACGAATCCAGGTCGGAATCGTCACCGTCTTATTTTCGACCTCGGAAGTGAGCTTTTCACCATCCAAGGCATATAAGACCCAGGCTTTTTGGTTGTAGCAGTTGAAACCTTGCGGGCAAAGTTCCAGATGGATAATTTCATTGCCGTTACTGGAAATGAAGTAATAATCCCGGTCACTCGAATTCATCAAGTTACCACGCATGTAAGCGCCTGAATTCAGAGGCGTAGCAAGATTGGATTTGTTGTTGTTTTCGATTTCGACATTGTCGTTGGTGACCTGTTCGCGCCGACTGACAATCTTGATGATAATGCTCGCATCAGCGAATTTGCCATTAATATCGTAGATACGATATTTGAAAACATCTTCCAAAGGGGTGTCAGTATTACGTAAGGCTTGAATTTCCGGGACATTGAAATTCAGAACGTATTCAAACTCGTTAGTACCGGACGAAAATTTTAGATAACCATACTTGCCTAACAGTGTGCTGAGTATTTCAGAACGGGTGGCAAATTTATCAATGCCCAGCAAGGTGTTGTTGTAGATCACCAGATTGCCCTTAGGATTGACATTTGTAGTCGTCGTGGTGCTACTGGAGTTCGAACCGCTTGTTGAGCCAGTGCTGGTGACAATTTCTTCAGCTACAATGGTATCAACAAAATCATAAGCTTTGAGCTGTATCAAGCCAGTAATACTGCCGGTCACGATGTAGACGTCTATTTTTCCGGTCAGGCTGCTGTTACCATTGACCGTGTAACTAAACGAATCTTTCAAGGCTTGGTTGGTATTGCCGGTCAGTAAGGCTTTCACCTCAGGATTATTGATATTAACCCGGTAAATCATGGTTCCATCGGCCTTGAGACTGCCGTCAATAAAACCATACTTGCCAACCGGACTACCCGAGAGCGATGCCGTCGATTTATCGGGCAAGTTAATATCGTTTTCAAGAACATTCATCGTCACTGAAAACACCGTGGTAGAGCTACTTGCGGTCACATTGTCAATTAAGACGGTCGCCACATCGTCAATCGCTTTCGGCTGGGTTGCGCCTGTTGAGTCACCGACCACATGAATACTGATGCTAGCATCGCCATTGCCAACGCCATTCTTACCGAGAATGTTATAGGTAAATACTTCGGTATATTCTTTACCGCTATTTTTCAAAGCATTTAATTCTTGATACTGGCTGCTGCTTAAGGTCTGATAGATTCGATATTCAAATTTTCCGGACGATTGAATATTCAAAAAGCCATATTTACCGGTCACACTGCCTTTAAGTGTGACGGTATTCGGCTCAAAATCAGCATCATTGACAGTGACATCACCACTGACCACAATCGCCGCATTATCATTGACACAGCTATCGACTTGCGTGCCGCCAGTCGTAACACAGTATTTCTGAATAATATCGCTGGTGCTAACCGTCGCTTCATCAGGACGCACCTTTACGAACGGCGGATTGCCAGTGATATGAACCGTCAAAATCCCGGTTTTGCTGGCCGAGCCATTTTGATAAGTCACTTGATAGGTGAAAATATCGTCGCGCGTTTCACCGGCTTTTAGCGCCTGAACGATTGGTGCTTTATCGTAAAGGGTATAGGTAAATTTGCCGGATGAGTCGAGACTTAAAAAACCATATTGGCTTGAAGGAGCCGTTTGCAGGGCAATCGCTACCGAGTTGACGCCATTGGTACCGTAATCATCATTGGTAGTAAGATCGCCTTCTACCTTTAGTTTAACTTGGGTATCGACGCTGACTTCATCGTTACGCACCACTATTTGGCCGGGGTTACCTGCGATATGAATGCGTATGGTGGCTTTGGCGCCCGGATCGTCCTGAACATTAAAGTATTTTCCATCAATTGAATAGCGATCTTGAATCGTATATTCAAAAACGTCTTCGAGCGTCTTGCCCGGTTGTAGCCTCAGGATTTCCAACGCTTTGTCGTACAAGGTATAAGTGATCGCGCCATCGGATTGAAAATTCAAGTAACCGTATGGACTTGCCGCTGGGGTATTCCAAAGCAAGCCTACCGAATTCGGCTTGGTTGTGGTTTGAATTTTGGCGTTATTACCATCATAGGTCGTGGTAGTGATCGAATCATTATTGATAACATTACCGGTCACGGTGATCGTTTTACTGGTATCGACACTAAAATCATCGTTGACCGCAAACGCCGAAATACTTGGGGATTTCTGAGTAGCATTTGGTATAAACACAATGTTACCCGTCCCGTTGGGACCGCTGGTCGTCACACCAGTCATATTGAGCGGATCGGCTGCTAAAACAAGGTGAGGCGCAATTGTCAACAGCCCGATATATACCAGAATTGAGTAAATTTTGTTCATGCGTAAATCCAGAGTAAAAATCTTGGAATTAGTCCAAATAATGCTAAAAGCATAGACCAGAAATTTATTTAAGCAAAGTCTCGACCAACGAATATTTTATATTTCATAAAGGAGCACTTGATGCCAACTTTCCTTATCTCGATCCTGGAAAGATTTTTTATAACTTGGATACTCAGGTGAGACATCGGATATTTGAAGCAAAATTTGTTCCGTCAAATATTTGGTGGTGTTGGTCTTCAGCTATAGGCACTTGTCAAGGATTGACAGGGTATTCAGCGCAGTTATCCCTTACAAAAATTGCACAGCCTGCAACTTTTGTTGCTTTTCTATCGGATCAAAGGCATGACTGATATCACTTGAAAATGCTAAAAAGTGAAGTTATTGGCGATCAACCTAACGATCCTGAAGAAGCTTTCATCACCCCAGAGAATGAAAGATACTGTGCGGGAGGCGGCAAAGCGAGGTCGTTCAATTTTTTAGAGATTTAATCCTGAAACCTAACGTGACCCGTAAAACAGACTCGTACCCCGGAATGAATTGATTGAAATCGCA
>CANNKG010000053.1 GCA_947505105.1 Methylococcaceae bacterium
AACTGCATCTGGATCGCTCACATTTACTTGAGCGCCGCCATAAACTGCAAGGCTTTGCGGCTGATGCGTGCATACGAACACCTCTGCTAGATACCGTGACAGAAGTTGATGAAATGTATCAAAATGCCGGTGAAAAGGGCATTCCACATACAGATCCCAATGATCCGCCACGTCGCCGAGGAAATAAAGCGCGTGGGCATGGGACGTGGGATACTGACCGACCTCCTATTTTAGGAATCATGGGTAGAGAAAGCGGTCAAGTTCAACTGGAAGTTAGGCACAATAGTACGCGCAAAGACCTTGAACCTACGGTGCTGAACGCCACAGATTCAGGCGTTACCGTTAATACAGATGAATGGGGGCTTACAATCATCTCGCAGAAGCTGATCGCGTACATGTGACGGTTTGCCATACTCCAGGTCAACGAGTGTGGGCTAGAGACGACGATGGCGATGGTATTCGTGAGGTACATGTGAATACTAGCGAAGGCTTCTGGACAGGTTTACGTAATTTTCTGCGTCCATTTCGTGGCGTCAATAAGGTGTATCTACAACACTACTTGGCAATGCATGAATGGGCTCATAACATTAAAATCATGCATATAGAGTTTTTGAGAATTTTATGTGGCGTCACACAATTCGCTTCATGAGCCAAGATCACTTAGGAAACACTCCCCGATCATTCAGGGAGTGTTTCCCAATCAATACAAACTAGCCTTTTGGCGTCGAATCCTTAGCAAATAAACCTTTGATAGCCGGGTATAATTGCTCTTTCCAGACAGTCAGTAATTTTTGACTCAAGGTCTGCACTAAAGCTTTGCTGCGATCACGTCTTTCTTGAGTAAAAATGGCCGCAAAAGTTTCCCTCACTTTCTGCCCTAAAACACCCCACTCTTCAACATAAGCGTATTGGTACAGCCACATTTCCAGAATTGAAGTGACCCACATAAACATAAACGAAGCACCCATCCCAGTACCCGCAAATACCACTAGCCAAGCAAACATCGGATTAATTTTAGTCAACCACCACGACAGAATATCGGCGATTAGGAACACATAAGGCATACCTATCGCGATACATTTGAAAGGCGTTGCTGTCGTTTCCGAAAAACTGAAAATCAGTCCGACAAACATAAAGATGAAACTAATGCCAAACAAGTGAATATGCGACACCCGAGTCAAAGAACTAAAAGTTGCGCCTTCATCTTCCGCTGTCAGTGCCTTTAGAGTTTCAAACTTGCTAAAATCCGGAATGCCGGACGCCTCTTTATTGTGACAGAGGGTACAACGTTCTTCGATGATTTTCTCGACACCAGATGATTTATATTCCTCAAGTTCAGCACCATCACGAATCCATTGGATTATCTGAAACCGCTGTTTTTCGGTGGCGTTTTCCTTCATTGAGCCATTAAGTTTAGTTTCAAGCACAGTACCCGAACGATTCCCGTAATAGCTGTAAACAATATCGTCAATCGACAAACCAAATTTCCCATCCGCCATGCCATGCGTAAATAAAATCTGCACTAATGCGAATAAATAGCCTATGCCAACCGCACAGAGATAACCCGTAAAAAGAACTTTTATGGGCGCATCATGATCTTTCAAAGGTATGTATTTTTGTGCCATAGCATTAATATAAAGTTGTAAAAAAAGTATCGACCAAGTATTAACTCAAAATATAAAACATTATGATTAATTTGATTGATCAATCGCGTTTATTCTAACATCCAAGAGTAAAAAACCTGAGCAATTTCGATATTTTTCCCTTAAAATCAAGCACCTAAATAGTGCAGAACCGCCCCAAAAGTGTAAATTATATCTTTCGAAAACGCTAAATAATAGTAAGGTACTATACACCTACATTCCCTGAAAATAACTTTCAATATTTTTGACAAGTTTTTTATCCAGCGCAAACATCACAATCCGATCACCTTCCTCGAAGACAGTATCATGATGTATATGCACAACTTCTTTTTGGCGGATCAAAGCGCCCAGAATCACGCCTTCCGGCAAATTAATCTGATCAACCCGGCGCCCCACAACCGAAATACCTCGTGATTGATGTGCTATCGCCTCAATGGCTTCAGCACTCCCACCACACAAAGAACTCACCTGGACGACATCACCTTTCCGAACATGCTTTAAAATACTGCCCAAGGTTTCCTGATTAGGGAGCACGGTGACATCTACTCCGGTCCCTTTGAGCAATTTTATGTAAGAATTATTATTCAACAGGCAAATGGATTTTCTAACGCCAAGATTTTTCGCCAATGCCGCCGAAATGATGTTTGCACCATCATTGTTGGTCACTGCACAAAATAAATCCAGATCATGGTTTAATTCGCCCATCAATAAAGATTCGTCGGTAGTATCACCACAAATGACGGTGCTATTGGTGAGTTCGTGGGAAATTTTTTTAACGCGATTTAAATTTTGTTCGATCACCTTAACGTGATGGGTATTTTCCAAAGCCTGCGCTAAACGTTTCCCCACATGTCCACCACCGGCAATCACAATATTTTTTAAGGGCGCTTCAAGACAATGAAGGTCAACCAATACTTTACGCACAAACTCCCGCGGTGCAACGAAAAAGACTTCGTCATTTTCTTCAATAATGGCCTCACCATTGACCGTTATTGCAAGACCTTTACGGAAAATGGCAACGACACGCGTTTTAGCATCCACTAAACGCTCACTAAAGGCTTTTATTTTTTTACCCGTTAAAAAACCTTCAGCGACAGTCTTAATTGAAAACAACCTGACTAAACCATCCGCAAATTCGGAGATATGTAAAACCCCCGGAAATTCAACCAGATTTCGGATCGCTTCCATCACGATTTGTTCAGGACTGATCACAATATCAATGGCAATACCGTTGGCTTCGAAAAGTTCTGGATGAATTAGATAGTCCATAGACCGAATCCGGGCGATGGTTTTGGGTTTACTGTAGAGGGTATTGATGATTTGACAGGCCAGCATATTGGTTTCATCACGATCCGTTGCCGCGATAACAATATCCATGGACTCAATGCCTGCACGTTCGAGAACACTGGGGTGGGCCGCATTACCGTTGATTGTCGCAATATCCAGCCGATCTTTTAACGAGCCAAGCAAATGCGGCTTAATATCCACTACGACAATATCGTTTTCTTCACTTGCCAACGCAGTGGCAACGGAAGATCCGGTAACGCCTGCTCCAAGGATGAGTATCTTCATGAATCTTCAATAGACTAAGACACGCCCACTAAGGAGAGGACGTTGGTTATGTAAGGGAATCAGCCTACCATAAGGATGGCTAAACACCAGAATTTTTGCATCGGATCGGTAAAGATCTGCTAATGCACTCCATCTTATTTATTGAGTAAATTCTTTAAATTTGCAAATGGATTAAAGGTATCACCTGCACTTTTTGAAGCACCATTCAATAATTGCTTATGACCATGAAGTGTTTCTTCGGTGTATCGCGCATGCTCGTTATCGTGACAATAAAGACACAATAATTCCCAATTACTGCCATCGCTGGGGTTGTCATCATGATTATGATTTTTATGATGAACGGTTAGTTCGCGTAAGTTAGAATTATTAAATTCCCTAGCGCAACGCCCACATATCCATGGGTACAGTTTTAATGCCTGTTCACGATAGCCTTTCTCGCGCTCTTCTTTTTGTTGTCGCGCATCCAGGACAATTTTATTAAGTTGCTCTTTATTCGAAGATGAGGGTGTCAATGCCATAATAACCAAACTCTCTAAACATTTAAAAAATGTGGGATATCCTATAATTTAACACTAAAAAACTAGAATCCAACTGATCTAGAGTTCTAGCACTCAAGTTAACTTTTCAAACATGCAATATTACTGACTAACTCTCTACCGAGATTCATTACTGCCTGATGTTCGGCAGCATCAATCAAATTACCTTCTTCATTGAAGGCCTTCGCTGCAAAAGGAATAGTCTTCTGAGTCGGCAGCACCATCACGCCAATGTTGGCCAATAGCATGCGAAGAAACACCAAACCTCTCAAGCCACCCAAGGCTCCCGGCGAGGTTGCCATAATGGCAGCAACTTTCCCTCTGAATGCTACTAAAGAAGGCTCATCATTTGATTCAGAACGGGAAGTCCAATCAATCACATTCTTCAATAATGGGCTAAAAGCGCTGTTATATTCAGGAGAAGCGATTAGCAGACCGTTATGTTCAATCAACAGTTGTTTAAAGATTCGGGCTTTTTCCGGTAATCCCTGTGCAGCTTCTAAATCACCGTTATAAAGCGGCATATCAAAATAAGCTAAATCAACCACGGTAACTTCGGCTTCACAATCAAGTGCGCCATTCGCTGCGATTTTGACTAATTTCTGATTAAATGAGTTTTTACGAGCACTGCCCGAAAAAGCTAATATTTTTATCATTTAAATAAATCTCGTAAATAAGACCATCATCTAAAGCCGCTATTAGACAATGATTTTAGTAGACTTACAATCTGGAATTTTGCCAATCTGTCGATTATTCGACATTAGCATGAAATACAAATAAGAATCATTTGTAATTAGACAGCTATTTGTAATACACTTTAGTTTCAAATAATAACCGGAAACATTTTAGCTATGATTAAAAATCACAAATTTCTATTAAAAGCGAGTGTAGCCTCTAGTCTAATCGTATTAACCACTGGAGCTAATGCCCTGGAAAAACCAAAATCCATGGATGAAATGTGGCAGATTATTCAGGCTCAACAAAAACAGATTGATGCTTTATTGGCCAACAACACAGAAAAAACCGCAAAAGCAGCGCCGGAATCCAAACCTGAGGTTGTAGCGACCAAACCGACTAATGAAGTTAAACAATTGGAACGAAAAACCGACATATTAAGTCAAGAAATCGAAAAATTACGCACCAATCTTGCTATTCCTGAGGAAACTAAATATAAAAGTGCCTACGGTTTAGGACCTGCTGCGTCTAAAATTTACCAAGTAGGTAGAGGCTTATCGATTGGCGGTTACGGTGAAGCACATTATCGAGCGAACGTTGCCGACAAAGGAAATAATAAAGATAGCGCCGATCTTGAACGGATAGTACTCTATGCCGGCTATAAATTCACTGATGACATCCTGTTTAACAGCGAAATTGAATTTGAACATGCAACTTCCGGCGAAGGCAGCGAAGAAAAAGGCGAGATATCCGTTGAATTTGCAGCGCTGGATTACTTTATTAACCCTTTAGCAAATATCCGAGCGGGTTTGGTTCTGATGCCAATGGGCTTTATTAACCAAATCCACGAACCGCCCTTTTATTTTGGTAATGCCCGTCCCGAAGTTGAAAAGCGGATTATTCCGACCACTTGGCGAGAAGTCGGTTTAGGACTGTTTGGTCAGATTACCCCAGAAATCAGCTATACCTCTTATGCGGTCAATGGCTTGGATGCAAGCGAATTTAGTTCCGATGGAATCAGAGAAGGTCGTGGTAGCGGAAGTAATGCCAAAGCTGAAAGTTTCGGCTTTGTAGCGCGTATGGATTATACCCCGTTAAAATTAGCCGGTTTAAGCGTGGGTGGTTCCACGTATCTTGGTAATTCCGGCCAAAATGAAGAGTTCAATGGTGTTAAAGCGGATGTGTTTACACAACTGTATGAAGCCCACGTCCAATGGAAATATCGCGGCCTCGAATTCCGAACTTTAGGCTCTTGGGGACATATTAATGACGCTGCGCTGTTAAGTGCGGCTAAAAATCAAACCATTGGCTCACAGAACTACGGTTGGTATACCGAACTTGGTTACGACGTACTTCCGTTGATTTTGACCGACACCACTCAATACTTAGCGCCGTTCTTCCGTTATGAGCAATTGGATACAATTGCCAAGGCGCCAGTAGGTTTTGCCGATGATCCGACTAAAGATTGGGAAATTTACCAGGTCGGTTTACATTACAAACCGATCCCAAATGTTGTTGTAAAAGCCGATTATCGAAATCGAGTAGCAAAACAAGGCAAATTATCTGACGATTTCAATATTGGCTTTGGTTTCATTTTCTAAACAGCGATTTTTAGAAAATATCTTAATAACCAACCTCTCCCCATCTAATGGGGAGATAGGGATTCACGCTCTGCTACACATCAATTGTCCTTGATAATACTGAAATACTGCGCCTTTACACCATCGAAGCCATCGCCTGCTTGATCCATGCATGTGCTTCATCATTAATGTCTTTGGCTTTCTTATTTTCAGTTGAAATTACGGGACCTATTTTCACTTTGATAGTACCCGGATACTTAAAAAAACTATAACGCGGCCAAAACTCACCTGCATTATGAGCTAACGGTACAACAGGCGCCCCTGTTTTATGCGCGAGCATCGCGCCACCAGCGCTAAATTTAGTGTCTTCACCCGGAAAGGTTCGAGTGCCTTCTGGAAATACCACGACCCAGAGCCCATCTTTTAAACAGGCACTGCCTTGTTCGATCAGTATTTTTAGGGCTTCTTTCTGATTTTGCCGGTTAATCGCGATCGGGCGTAAAGTTGCTAAGGCCCAGCCACCGATAGGAATCCAAAGTAAAGATTGTTTCAGTAAAGCAGTTTGCGTCGGTAAAAATAAGCGGAGTGACAAAGTTTCCCAAGCGGACTGATGCTTACTTAAGACGACGGCTGCGCGATCTTTAGGTAAATTTTCCAAGCCTTCGACTTCATAATCGACACCACAACACACTTTGACCATCCAAATCACCGAACGAATCCAGCCCATCGCTAGCCAATACCGGAACTCAAACGAAAAAAACATCGAAAGTAATATTAGCAGTCCAGCAACAACTAAGGAAATCACAATATAAATAAAGAAAATAGTCGAGCCTAAATAGATACGTAAATTTTTAGGCTTCGATAATATAGCGCGCGGCGGCATAAAGATCCTCAAAAATCGGAATGTTGACTTCAGGATGATCGGCAAGGGTTCGTTCGCCTTTACCGGTTTTAACTAGTAGGGGTTTGGCGTGAACAGCAAGAGCCGCTTCAACATCTTTCCAGGCATCGCCGACAAAGTAGAGGTCCTCTAAAGATGTTTGAAAGTCCTCGCTAAAGCGCAGTAACAATCCTGGCTCAGGTTTGCGGCAGGTGCAACGATCTTTCGGCGCATGAGGACAATAATAGATAGCCTCGATTGTCCCACCTTGCTCAGCAAGTAAACGTTGCATTTTGGTATGCATTGCATTTAGGGTGTCGAGATTGAAGAGCCCCCGCGCCAAACCAGATTGGTTGGTGAATACCGCTACTTTGTAGCCCTGCTGATTCAGCAGGGCTATTGCTTCGAGGCTTCCGGGGATCGGTTGCCACTCTTCGGCGGATTTGATGTAATCATCCGAGTCGGCATTAATCACACCATCACGGTCAAGTAAAACGTAACGTGTATGATTCATGCCCTTTAGTCTTGTAATTTTGAAATATCGGCAATTTGCAAGAACAATTCGGACAACATCGAGAGTAACGCTAAACGATTGGCGCGCAACACCAAATCATCGCAATTGACCATAACGTGATCGAAAAATGCATCGACAGCAACTTTCAATTGCGCTAACACATTTAACGCGGCCTGATAATCGCGCTTTTCAAGCAGCGGACGAATCGCTTCTGCCACCTGTTCAGCTTGTTGTTGCAACTGCAATTCTTGAGAATCTTGCAATTGGCCGATTATTTCAGCCGGAGCAGTCGTGGATTTTTTCAGAATATTGCGAATTCGCTTATTTGCGCTAGCTAAACTCTCTGCTTCAACCAATTGACGGAAATTTTTCACGGCAGCGAGTCGTAACACGAAATCTAAAGGTTCGGCAGGATGTACCGAAATGACCGCATCAAACTCGTCAGCGGTATAACCTTGGTCGAGACAGTAGCCTTTCAGACGATCAAACACGAAATCGACGACTTGGGTTGATACGATGCTTTTATCAAAGCTATGCGTAAATTGGTCGAGCGCAAAATCAATCAGTTCTACGATATTCAATTTAAGTTGCTTTTCAATAATGATGCGTAGAATCCCGATGCTGGCACGACGTAAGGCATAGGGGTCTTTATCCCCTGTTGGTATTAGGCCAGCGCTGAAAATGCCGGTCAGCGTGTCGAGCTTGTCAGCAATCGCTAGAATTTGCCCGGTAATCTGACTTGGAAGCTCACCGCCCGATTGTTTCGGATAATAATATTCTTCGAGTGCAACCGCAACGGCCTCGGATTCTTGATCGGCTTTCGCGTAATAACGGCCCATCGTACCTTGTAAATTGCCGAATTCACCGACCATATTGGTCATCAAATCGGCTTTAGATAATTGCGCCGCACGTTTGACTGCAGTCACATCCGCTTGCAGCAAATTAGCAATGTGCCCGGCCAGTGCTGTAATCCGCCGTGTTTTATCGGCCAGCGTTCCGAGTTGTTGCTGGAACACAATCGTATCTAACTTTTCCGTGTATTGCTCAAGACTTTGTTTGCGATCTTGTTTCCAGAAAAATTCCGCATCCGACAAGCGCGGCACGATCACACGTTCATTACCGGCTTTGATCGATTGCGGATTAGTGCTTTCGATATTGCTGAAGGTAATGAAATAAGGCCGTAGTTCACCGGAGGTCGATTTGACCGGAAAATATTTCTGATTGGCCTGCATCGTGGTAATCAACACTTCAGCCGGTAAAATCAGGAAGCGCGGATCGAAGCTGCCGGTAATCGGCACCGGCCACTCATTGAGCGCCGCGACTTCTTCAAGCAAATCGGCTTCGATATGAGCAATGCCGTCGACGGCTTGCGCCGCTTTTTGCGCGGCACTGTCAATAATGGCCTTGCGTTGTTCGAAATCGGCAATGACCCTACCTTGCTCCAGCAAAATTTGCGCGTAGTGTTCAGGCGCTGTAACGGTAATCGCCTGTGGCGCATGGAAACGGTGACCGCGGCTTTCACGGCCTGTTTTCAAACCTAAAATTTCGGTATCGACGATATCATTGCCGAACAATAACACCGCCCAGTGGACCGGACGCACGAATTCGGTGGTAAAACTGCCCCAGCGCATGCGTTTGGCGATCGGCAGATTCGCGATGCTCTGTTGAATAATGCCGGGCAGAAGATTGACAGTCGGCTGGCCTTTTTCCTGCTGGGTAAAACTGAGCCATTCGCCTTTATCGGTTTTCAAGCGTTGTAATTGATCGACCGTGGTGCCGCAACTTGCCGCAAAACCTTCGGCAGCTTTGCTGGGTTTACCATCAGCACTAAAGGCAGCTTGTATGGCAGGGCCGCGCTTTTCGACCGAAATATCAGCTTGAGTGGTAGCAAGATTTTCGATGAACACCGCCAGACGTCTTGGGGCAGCATAAGCTTTGTAGGCGCTAAAAGTTAAGCCGGCCTGCTCTAAGCCTTGCGTTATATTAGCGAGTAAAGCGTTGCTCAAACGCAGCAAGGTTTTAGGGGGTAACTCTTCGCTGCCTAATTCAAATAATAAATGTTGAGTGCCCGACATTAGACCTTTCCTCCTGTGGCGCTGGCAACTAGCGGGAAGCCGAGCAGTTCGCGGCGATGATAATAGGCTTCGGCGACCGCTTTCGACAGGTTTCTGACCCGTAGAATGTAACGTTGTCGTTCAGTGACCGAAATGGCATGACGGGCGTCAAGCAAGTTGAAGGTATGTGAGGCTTTTAACACCATTTCGTAAGCCGGTAAGGGTAAATCTTCGGCAATCAACTTTTGGCATTCTTGTTCATAAGTATCGAAACAACTGAATAGAAACGGGACATTGGCTTGATCAAAGTTATAAGACGACATTTCCACTTCATTCTGATGAAACACATCGCCGTAAGTCACATCACCAAACGGACCGTGCGCCCAGACCAGATCGAACACGCTCGCTACACCTTGCAGATACATTGCGATTCGCTCAAGACCATAGGTAATTTCGCCAGTCACCGGACGGCATTCCAAGCCGCCAACTTGTTGGAAATAGGTAAATTGCGTCACTTCCATGCCGTTCAACCAGACTTCCCAACCAAGTCCCCAAGCGCCTAAGGTAGGCGATTCCCAGTTATCCTCAACGAAACGGATATCGTGTTCCAACAAGTCCAAACCTAAATAACGCAAAGAATCGAGATACAGTTCCTGGATATTGGCGGGCGAGGGTTTTAGCGCGACTTGGAATTGATAGTAATGTTGCAGACGATTGGGATTTTCACCGAAACGCCCGTCAGTCGGACGCCGTGAAGGTTGTACATAAGCGGTATTCCAAGGCTCAGGACCAATGGAGCGTAGAAAAGTGGCTGGATGAAAAGTCCCCGCCCCGACTTCTTGATCAAGCGGTTGTAATAACACACAGCCCTGTTTCGCCCAAAATTCTTGCAACGCCAGAATCAGGCCTTGAAAAGTAGATAAATCATTCGTTGTAGTGTTCACGATGTCATCAGCTCAAGCAAAATAAACGTGCATTATAACTAAAAAGCCCCAGGCTTTGCGCGTAAAAATCCGTTGAAATTAACAGCCAACTGCTATCCGAGGGCTTTTTGTAGTGATTTAGCACTCGCTAATAATAATTAATAGCTTTTAATTTATTTATTGTTATTAGCAACAAGGTTACTTGTTGATAAGTTCGACAACAACTACAGATTGATGTGTTCACAAAAAATTAAGCCTCTGAGTAAGTCTTAATTAGCTTGTGTCAAAATTGTGGATAACTTTACTCACAGTTTTTATACACATAATAATCACAACTAATGTGCAGAGTTATACAGTGCCTAATAAGGGATGTGCTTTGGATTTTATGAGAGTCTTTTTAGTCACAATATGCAGTCAATAAGTGCTTCATACATAGACGAGTGATATTTAGGAAATTAAGATTTTGATTTATCTAAAGTATTACGATAATTCATCTACCAAAATACTTGTTCACTGTAAAACTTGGCGATAGTCGTAAATGACTATCGCTAAGATTAAATTATTAACTTTTAGTGTTTTTTTTGATTATTTGTGTTATTTATTTAATTTTAAAATAGCAACAATTTTGGGTTATGAGGATTTGGCGATGAAGACATCAATTGAATTAAAGTATTTACCGTTATTTTTCGGGGCATTAGGATTTTTATCGGCCAGTAATACT
Source organism: Methylococcaceae bacterium (assembly GCA_947505105.1). Classification (GTDB taxonomy): domain Bacteria; phylum Pseudomonadota; class Gammaproteobacteria; order Methylococcales; family Methylomonadaceae; genus SXIZ01. The sequence goes on from CANNKG010000053.1 coordinate 11,099, forward strand.
CTCAATGCTGCCGAAACGACGAAGGTGACACTTTGTGACACACTTGCCGCTAGTACTATCGATCCTGCGAAGGTAACGGCAGGAGTTGCTTTTGAGCAGATCAACGTATCGCAGGCAGAGCCTGCATGTAAAGATGCATTAGCGGTTGATCCAACCAATCCGCGTTTGCAATTTCAATACGGGCGTATTTTCGACGTTAAAGAGGATTATGCCTCAGCCGTGATTTGGTACGCTAAAGCCGCTGAGCAAAATTATGCGATAGCGCAATATAACTTAGGTTCTCTCTACGAATTTGGGCTTGGAATTGCACAAGATTACAAAAAAGCCTTCGAATGGTATCAAAAAGCCGCTGATCAGAATATTGCTTATGCACAGACCGCTTTGGGAATTTTATACTTCAACGCCTATGGGACCAGTCAAAATTACCAGAAATCTTTTGAATGGTATCAAAAAGCGGCTAACCAGAATGATGCTTTTGCACAAACTCAATTGGGCTACATGTATCAAAATGGTTATGGCGTAACGCAAGATCTTAAAAAAGCTTTGGAGTGGTATCAAAAATCGGCGGATGGGGGCGAAGCTTTAGGCAACCTGAATGTCGGCGCTTTCTATCATAATGGCCAAGTCGTTGCTAAAAATGAAGCAAAGGCTTTAGCGCAATGGCGCATCGCCAGCAATCTTGGTTTAGTGGAAGGAGGTGTTGAGCTGATTTTTTCATGGGCGGAGGCAAAATTCCCTGATTGGTTACCTAGCGTTGGTTATTCTTTGCCCAATCCATTGCCAGCACCTTATGATATCTATCTGTTTAGACAATACCCCTCAGGAAGCGCCACCATCTATGTGGGCTATAACTTTTCCGACAAGCATCTTTATTATTTCGGCCCGAAGTCGGGCAATAAGTTGCTTGACCTCGGAACGCTAGAGCCTTTCCTAAAACAGGCTCTGGAATATGAAAAGACCATCAATCCATCATAACCTCTGTTTGAGTTAGATTAAGGCTAGGTCAAACTAAACAACTACCAGCGAGATGTGGTAGTTGTTTAGTCAATAACGGGTCAAGTGTAAGTTTACTTTTCGAGTTTTAACGCCAGGAATACCGGACTTCCTCGACGCTGGATCAATAATGCGATTGATTTGCCCGCCGGTAAATTTTTGACGATTTTGTCAAAATCAGCGACGTCTTTGATCGCACTATCTTGAATTCTCAAGATCACATCGCCGGATTGAATGCCCGCATCAAGCCCTGGGCCTTTACCGACTTTTTGAACCAATACGCCATTTTTCGATACTTGCATTTGATCACGCTGCTCATCGTTCATATTAGTAACGGTCAATCCTAAACGATTACTAATCTTAGGCGCGGCAGTATTAGCCGCTAACTGCTCGGATTCTGGCAACAGGCCGATTTTGATCGGCGAGCTTTTCTTTTCGCCTTGACGAATATATTTCACTTCGGCGTCTTGATCTATCGGCGTCATACCTACCATTGGAGGTAACTCGCCGGACGTTTCAATAATATGGCCATTGAATTCAACGATAATGTCGCCGATTTGTAAACCCGCTTTTTCGGCTGGACTGTCCGGGATGACTTTTGCAACTAATGCACCGTGTGGCCTACTCATACCAAAAGATTCGGCAAGTTCACGGGTTACATCCTGAATTTGCACACCTAGCCAGCCACGTGACACTTTACCTTTGGTCTTGATTTGATCGACCACATGCATGACAACGTCTACTGGTATTGCAAACGATAGGCCCATGTAGCCACCAGATTGGCTATAAATTTGGGAGTTGATACCAACGACTTTACCTTCCATATTGAATAAAGGTCCGCCAGAGTTACCGGGATTGATAGCGACATCCGTTTGAATGAACGGTACATAGTTACCGCCAGGCAAACTGCGACCTTTGGCACTTACGATACCGGCGGTAACAGATTGGTCAAAGCCAAAAGGTGAGCCGATTGCCAATACCCATTCGCCGACCTTTAATTTATTTGGATCACCAATGGTCACTGCCGGTAAATTATCGGCGGCGATTTTCAAAACTGCGATATCAGTGCTCGGATCGGAACCAATTAATTTGGCGATTAGTTCGCGCCGATCGGATAGTTTAACGACGATTTCTTGCGCTTCATTAACCACATGATGATTGGTTAGAATATAACCATCGCTCGATAAAATGAAACCAGAGCCCAGAGATTTTGAATTTCGCGGCACGAGATCGCCATTTGGACCTTGATTGAAGTGCTTGAATAATTCTTCCATTTCGGGAGGCAAGCCTTCAGGTAATTGCTGTATTTGAGAACCATTTTTATCCGCAGTATTATGAGTGCTACTGATATTGACGATGGCTCCACCATTTTTTTCAACCATTTCAGTGAAGTCGGGGAGTTGAGCACCGGCTTGCTGTATAAAAATGAACAACAGCAAAAAAGGCCAAAAAATTTTGTTGAGCATAAAATCTCCTTTAATACGCTAATGAAATAAAGTTTTTTATTAAAATAACACAAAGACATTAGAGAATGTTTAATTCTATTATTTGGTTGCTGATTCGTTAGCTTGGGTTAGAAAGCCATAAATCATGTTGTAGAAGCATGATGGATCAATAAAATTACTTTCGCTTAAAAATTTCAGGATCTAACACCATTAATATTGGTGATGTAATTTATTAATTCAAGTTTTTTGAAATCGCTATTCCCTTAGCAATAGCTTCGACGGTTACTGCGGGTACGTCACCAATTATCGTGATCGAATAATCATCGAGGGCATGACTATAGGCATTAACGGCTCCTGCTGTTTGGAGACTGGAATGATTTTTCTGATTTTTCTTATCCAGATAGACAGAAACTGAGCTTAAGCCGTCGCTTAATAGTAATTGATCAACGCCCTGTTTACCGGAAGGCAGTTGAGTTCGAGTAAACGAAATTTTTTCAAATCCGAGCGGGATTTGTTCAATAGTAATCGGTAGTTTTGCCAAACCTAAATCTTCAAACTGGTGAATATGGTGCACATTTTTGGTATCCAGATTGACGTTGACGTTGTTTAGTTCCTTAACAACGCGTAAGTCTGTGAATTGAATTTGTTCCAGAGTCGTACCCGTAAAATCCTGCACCTCAATTTTTAAAGGTAATTTGGATTCGTCAGCGACCCAGACTTTGCGAGTATGCCGGTATTGATCCTTGGGCGTTAGCGTGATTAATATAGCCTTCTGCATAGCAATCTGCTCATTGCCTTCAGTTTTGACATCATAAAACGGTTTCAGTTTACTGGCATCTGTTGGAAGGTTGAGCAAAAAAGCTTGTCGGATCGGTTTATGATCAACAATAACTTCCTGCGTTGCTTTGAATAAACAGCTTACCCGGTCATTATCACGAATGACTTCTCTAACCGGTGAATTTAGCGAAAGTAGTCGTTCTTGTTCGGCGCCATTTTGAACGCTATGAAAATAATTGGAGGTGTCGAGTTTTCCATTCTTTAAAATTGCGACGGTTCCTTCATAACTCAATGAGGTCATGGCTTGCTGCATCGCCGTCAGTAATTGAAAGGGATTTTCGGGTTCTGCTGAGACCAGTGTTGAAAATCCCATCCATAAAAGAACAACAGCGCGAGGTAAAACGGAATTATTCCTGATCATAACTTGCTAAATGCGTTTGTGCCTTAAGTTTAGCGGTGCCATTAGTATATAAACTGCCATTATGCGCTTGCAGATAATCTTGAAAGCGTTGATTTACTGGATAAACTCGAACTCGGTCAGACGATTCAAAATCAGCGGTGGTCGATTTTTGAACCATGGCCATTGTGCCTAGTGGGACGGTTTGGGTAGTTTTTATCCAGGTTGGGACAATGATTGCGACGGCAACAATCGATGCCGCCAAAGCCCATAGCGCCGGTTTATGATGTAATTGGGCAGGTTTGGGCGGTTGGATATATACCGGTTCGTGCTCAAGTTCTTGTTTGACTTTGCTTAAGAAATCGCTGTCAGCCATGATCACCGGCTTGGCTTTCAGGGCTTGTTGTGCGATTAAATAGCGTTGCAACTTGGCTTGTACCTGTTCATCTTGCTGCATGGTTTTAAACAATTCTAAGGTATCGCTGCGCGATAAATCGCGATCAAGATACTGCGAAATTTTTTGATTCATTTGTTCAGACATTTGTCTTTACCCCTAATTGATTAAAGGACTTAGTTTATTATCTATTGCTTCACGCGCTCTAAAGATTCGTGAGCGTACCGTTCCGATTGGGCAATTCATAATTTCAGCGATTTCCTCATAACTCATTCCTTCTAATTCACGTAACATAATCGCCACGCGCATTTCCTCTGGTAACTCATCAATAGCGGTGTGGACGATATTTAAAATCTCATCATTCAGTAATAATTGTTCAGGGGTATCGAACCTCTGCAATTGTGGCGCATTTTCGGTTTGCTCCGCTTCATGAACATCTACTTCCAAATCACCCGCGCGTCTTGATTTGGCAATTAAAAAATTTTTAGCGGTGTTAATCGCGATTCGATACAACCAAGTATAAAATGCACTTTCGCCGCGAAATCCAGGTAGAGCCCGGTAAGCTTTGATAAATGATTCTTGCGCAACATCTTGCGCTTCGCTCGGATCTTTAACATAACGATTGACCAATTGTACGATTTTATGTTGATACTTGATAACCAACAGGTCGAAAGCACGTTTATCACCTTGTTGTACCCGTAGCACCAACGCATCATCTACGTTTTCTTCAAAATTATGTTGATCGTTCACCGGTATCTTTTACTCTTACCTTAAAGATGGACAAAATTAAACGGTTTTGGTTCGATAACGGTAAAAAAAATTGCTATCGCTTTAAAAAACGTTATTATCCTAGATTGTGAAAGTTAAGCTTTATTGTATAGCAAAACCACGTTTTTATTTTGTTAAGCACGATAATCTGATTACCTTATCGTTTTACTTTAATCAATCAAGTGCATATATACACTTGATTGATTGGATGCGTTGTTGGGAAACGAGCTTTGTGTGTAAAGTAACAAACTAAGTAAGGCACAAGAAATAACTTCCGCAAAATACCCGCTCCGACCTCTGGGAGAGAGTTGGGAAGAAGGAATTTAAGGCGCTCAAGTTATTTAGTACTTATTACTAAAGAAAAATAATAATCAATCTGGCGTGAGTCATTCTGTATCTTGTCTGACGTAAACGTACAGATCTCTGGGGATAACGCTGATGGAAAATGCTCCATGTCCAATCCAAAATTATACGATGTCCTGATTATAGGTAGCGGAGGCGCCGGATTAAGTTTGGCGCTCAAATTGGCACCTTTTGCGAAAATTGCCGTACTGTCAAAGTTTTTATTGACTGATGGCAGTACGTATTATGCACAAGGGGGAATTTCGGCGGTTGTCGATGTTCAGGATTCTATCGAATCTCATATCAATGACACGCTGATTGCAGGGGCGGGCCTTTGCGACCCTGAAATTGTGCAACTCACTGCCGCAAATGGTAAACAATCTATTGATTGGTTGTGTGATCAGGGCGTTGAGTTTACCGAGGAAACAACCGAAAACGGGCAGACTCAACTGCATTTGACGCGCGAAGGCGGACATTCGCATCGGCGTGTCGTGCATCACAAAGATGCAACCGGAAAGGCAATTTCCGAAGTATTGATTGCCCGAGCCAAAGAAAGTCGGAACATAGCGTTGTTTGAACATCACAATGTTGTCGATTTGGTCGTCATCAACAAACATGAACCGACAACTCGAAAAGTAGTTGGTGCGTATGTGCTTAATAACAAAAAACATTGTGTAGAAACCATTTCTGCTCGCATCGTCGTTTTGGCGACGGGCGGCGCAAATAAAGTCTATCTGTATTCAACCAATCCGCAGATTGCTACCGGCGATGGTATTGCTGTTGCCTGGCGCGCTGGTTGCCGCGTTGCCAATATGGAATTCATGCAGTTTCACCCAACGTGTCTTTATCATCCCGGTGCGCGTTCATTTTTGATTAGTGAGGCCGTTCGTGGTGAGGGTGGCTTGCTAATCCTTCCAGATGGCAGCCGTTTTATGGATCAATACGATGAACGTGCCGAGTTGGCCCCCAGAGATATTGTTGCGCGGGCCATTGATAATGAAATGAAAAAACGCGGTGTCGATTGCGTCTATCTGGATATTAGCCATAAACCTGCTGAATTTATAAAGGAACATTTCCCAAGCATTTACGAGCAATGTTTGAAATTCGATATTGATATTACCCGCCAACCGATTCCGGTCGTTCCAGCGGCTCATTATACGTGTGGTGGAGTGTTGACCGATAGTTTCGCCAGAACCGACATCGACAATTTGTATGCTGTGGGTGAAGTCGCTTGTACTGGTTTGCACGGGGCAAATCGAATGGCCAGTAATTCATTGTTGGAATGTCTGGTTTTTGCGGATCGTGCGGCTGAAGCCATATTACAGCAATTGCCCATCCTTCCGGATCCGCCGGTTATTCGCGAATGGGACGAGTCGAAAGTCAGTAATTCTGATGAAGAAGTGGTTATTTCTCATAATTGGGACGAGTTACGGCGCTTCATGTGGGATTATGTCGGCATTGTTCGAACCGATAAGCGTTTGAGCAGAGCCATGCGGCGTCTGGAATTATTGAAAGAAGAAATCAGCGAATATTATGGGCATTTTCGCGTCACCAGTGATTTACTTGAATTACGTAATTTGGTGATAGTTGCTGAATTGATCATTCGTTGTGCTCAATTACGCAAGGAGAGTCGAGGGCTACATTACACGACCGATTATCCGGAGTCCAATGACGAACAACCTCCTCAAAGCACCATTTTGACCCCTTAAACAATTGATGTCAGTTCCTGAAAAATCAATCTTAAATTCTACAGTGATCGATGTACTCTGCGTTGGTCATGCGTCTTATGATCTGGTGTTCGTTGTGGATCACCATCCTTTGCCGGATGAAAAGCTCTTCGCCGATAGCTTGTCAGGATGTGGTGGGGGGCCTGCCGCCAATGCTGCGGTGATGGTTGCAAAATTAGGCATGCGAGCAGCGTTTGCGGGTTATTTGGGCAATGATTTATATGGGGTCAAACATTATCAGGAATTTCAGCAGCATCAGGTTAATGTTGATCTAATCCATCGTGGCGATTCGCCCACACCGGTTTCTGTCGTTTTGGTAAAGCCCGATGGACACCGTGCGCTAGTCAACTATAAAGGCGATACGCAAGCTTTGCCGAATGATTCGATCGATTTTTCGACGCTACAACCTAGAACCATCTTATTTGATGGTCATGAGCCCCATATTTCTATGCCGTTGGCTGTTCATGCCAGGGAGCAGGGGATTCCAACCATTCTGGATGCAGGTTCCGTGCATACGGGGACTTTAGGCTTAATGACGCAAGTGGATTATCTGGTGGCTTCTGAAAAATTCGCTTGCCAAATTGCGGGAACGCCAGAAGCTGCACTCAAACAATTAGCCGAACTGGCTCCGACGGTCGTGATTACCATGGGCGAGCATGGGCTGATTTGGCAACGAGGTTCGGAATCCGGCGCGATGCCCGCTTTTAAAGTCGACGCGATTGATACGACCGGAGCTGGCGATGCGTTTCATGGTGCATTTGCAGCGGCACTGGCTGCCAATTTGTCATGGCAGGATATTCTGCGTTATGCGAGTGCCGCTGGTTCTTTAACCTGTACTATGATTGGCGCTCGTCCCGGATTACCCGATAAAATAGCGCATCAGGCGCTTTTGGGCAGCGTCAATTAATCATTAAGACACTGTGAAACTCTCACCGCAGCCACAAGTAGCGACCACGTTCGGATTGTTGAATTTAAACGCTTCGTTAATACCTTCCCGGCGATAATCCAGCTCAATGCCTTTTAAATAGTCAAGATCAGCCTGATTGACAATCACTTTTACATCCTGTTGTTCAAACACGGCATCTTGATCAGTCAGTTCGTCGGCATAATCGATAGTATAGGCAAATCCGGAACAGCCCGATTTCTTTACCCCTAATTTCAGGCCAATGCCGTGACCCCGTTTGGTTAATTGTTTTTTAATTTGCTTGACAGCTGTTTCGGTAATGCTAATAGTCATGGTAGGTCTCTTTCATATATAAATGCGATTAAGAAAAATGGCTTTGGGGCGATATAGCCATGCTCCAAATTTTGTTACGGTATGAGTTTTTTAATGTGACTAATAAAGGTGGTTATTTCTTCGGCAGTATTGGTATGGCCTAAGCTGACGCGAATGGCGCTTTTAGCCAGCGAATCTTCAACGCCCATCGCTTTTAAAATTGCACTGGGTTTACCACCACCGCTAGCGCACGCCGAACCACTTGAAACGGCGATTCCGTGACGATCCAACTGCATCAAGAGCATTTCGCCATCTAGGCCGGGTTTACCCAATTGGACGGTATTGGGGAGGCGAGGGGCCTTTTCAGAGAAAATGACGACCCCGGGAATAGTTTTCAATGCCTGTTCTAGCTGGGTACGCAAGGTCACCACATATTCCTGTCGTTGCGCTTGTTCGATTAAAGCCAATTCGGCAGCTTTTCCAAAGCCAACAATGTTGGCAACATTTTCCGTGCCTGATCGAGCACCATGTTCCTGACCACCGCCGAGTAATAATGGTTTAAGTTTAAAATCGGGTTCAATGATCAATGCACCACAACCTTTTGGGCCGTATAGCTTATGACTGGATAGCGACAGCATATTTACCTGTAGCTCCTTAAAAATCAACGGGATTTTTCCGGCTGCTTGAGTCGCATCGCTATGCACTATGACCTGCTGCAAACGCAATGAAGCCGCGTGATCACTGATCGTTTGAATGACGCCGGTTTCATTATTGGCTAATTGCAGAGAAACCAAGTCACTCGGATTCCATGGCGTATTCTGGAGCAAAGTGGCATCGAGTAAACCGGCACTGTCAACATCGGCGACCAATAAATCAGTGCCTCTGAATTGTCGCTGTTGGGCGGGTTCTAGAATGGACGGATGCTCAAGTGCCGAAATTAACAACTTTCGATGCTCACTTAGCTGATGAAGCGCCAGATTGTTGGCTTCGGTGCCACCGCTGGTAAAAATGACTTGTTCCGGTTGAACCGAAACCAGAGCCGCTACCTGTGCCCTGGCTGATTCGATTGCGCTACGCGCGATACGGCCTATGCGATAGAGCGCAGAAGGGTTACCGTAGAAGGTTTGTAAAAACGGTAACATTGCCGCCAGCACTCGTTCATCAAGGGGCGTGGTGGCATTGTGGTCAAAATAAATCATTGCATTCTAACAATGACATCCCGATGAATTTCAACACGTTGCTGTGAATCTTGTTCTTGGCGATGCGCGACATCTTGAATAAATTTGCGTTCGAGTAGGTCGCCCAGACTGATGTCGGTCAAATAATCACGAATATGCTCGCTCAGCCCCATCCATAAATCATGGGTGAGACAAGCTTTTTGGTCTTGGCAATTACCTTCTCCACCACATTTGGTTGAATCCAGCGGCTCATCAACCGCGGCAATAATATCGGCAATGTTGATTTGAGTTGCCGGACGATTTAATTTATAACCGCCGCCTGGTCCACGAATACCTACAACCATTCCCGCTTGACGCAGGCGCGCGAATAATTGTTCGAGATATGAAAGTGAAATCGTTTGACGTGCCGCGATTTCAATTAGCGTGACAGGCTTGGTCTGGCTATGAAAAGCCAAATCGAGCATAGCGGTAACCGCGTAGCGGCCTTTTGTAGTTAAGCGCACAATAAAATCCTTCATGACTTTAGGTGAATGAGTACAACTATATACTTAACCTACTAAATTAGTCAATTATTTATGACATTCTTACCAAACTCATCCTGCACCGATCATTTTTTAGAATCATTGGACACGTCGAGTTCAGAGACATCCAATTCCGGCATGGGTTTTTCTGGGCAGGCGAGGCCGGCATCAAGCAGAACTTTTCGCATGCATTCGACTTGTTGATCCAATAGATGAATATGATCTAGCATTCGATTAATGGCGTTGGCGACCGGGTCGGGCATTTCGGCAGTTGCGCCATAAGGATCGAATCCCATTTTGTAGGCGATTTTATCGCGTCCAGTCGTGCCAGGTTCAGATTTCGCTGGGATTACTCGACCAGGAATTCCGACGACGGTTGAATTCGGACCAACCGATTTCAAAACCACGGAGTTTGAGCCGATGCGCGCATTATCTCCGATTTCGATTGGGCCAAGAATTTTTGCTCCGGCACCGATAACAACGCCATTATGTAGCGTCGGATGGCGCTTGCCTTTATTCCAACTGGTGCCACCTAGGGTTACGCCATGATACAGGGTACAGTCATCGCCAATAACCGCGGTCTCACCGATTACGACGCCCATACCATGATCAATAAAAAAGCGGCGACCGATTTTTGCGCCGGGATGAATTTCTATCCCGGTCAACCAGCGTCCAATATGTGCGATAAATCGTCCCGTCCAACGAAAACCAAGCCCCCAAAAACCATGACTGAGGCGATGAATCAATATGGCATGAACGCCCGGATAAGCAGTAATAACTTCAAGTACCGACTGGGCAGCCGGATCACGTTCAAAAACACAAGCAATATCTTCTCGTAATCGTGCAAACATAATGATTTATTTATTGTGATTTTGAGCATATCGTAATATGCCTCGGAGGATATCCAGCTCCTTGGTATCCAAGTGGGTGCGATTAAAAATTCTTCGCAAACGGCGCATAATCGAGTTAGATTTATCAGGATGTAAAAAGCCAATATCGGCAATCGTTTCCAACAAATGCGTATAAAAAGCTTCCATTTGTTCGGCAGTCGCTAATGGATCGAGACCGCGGTCACCGATTGCATTTTGCGAAGTGTCGCCATACGCTAGAAACAATTCATAGCTTACCACTTGGACGGCTGCAGCCAAATTTAGCGAGCTATATTTTGGGTTGCAAGGAATTCGCAGTAAATACTGACATAAGTCCAATTCATGATTTTTCAAGCCTGAATTTTCGCGACCAAACACAATTGCCACTCGGGCGTCTGCAGGCAAGATGTTGATTAAGGCAGGGCAGGCGCGTGGTTCGATTTCAGGCCAACTGATCGTTCGGGAACGCGCACTGGCACCGATCACCAGACTGCAGTCGTCAATCGCTTCCGTTAGCGTAGCGCAAAGCCGGGCGTTGGCTAATAATTCATCCGCGCCCGAGGCACGCGAAGTGGCCTCGGCGCTGGGGAAAATTTTAGGCGCGACCAGCGCAAGATTGGTTAAGCCCATGTTTTTCATGGCGCGCGCAACCCCGCCGATATTTCCGGGGTGAGAGGTTTCAACAAGGACGATCTTAATATTAGCTAACAAGGGCGAGGTCTGTGGTAAAAAAGTGACAAATTTTAGCAAAATATTTGTTATTCTATCGGCTTTTATCGTTGATCTCTATAAAATAAAACTTATGCATCCTATGCTCACTATTGCCGTCCGCGCTGCTAGAAGTGCCGGCGACATCATCTTGCGTTCCGCCGATAACCTTGACCGGATTCAGGTCGACCAAAAAAGTAAAAATGATTTCACCTCTGAAGTGGACCGAAATGCCGAACAGGAAATTATCAAAATCATCCGCACCGCTTTTCCCGATCATGGTTTCCTCGCAGAGGAGAGCGGTGAGCAGATCGGAAATGATTATGTATGGGTGATTGATCCCCTCGACGGCACCACTAACTTTCTCCACGGCTTTCCACAATATGCCGTGTCGATTGCGCTGAAAATCAAAGGCAAACTTGAAGTCGGTGTCGTTTACGACCCGCTGCGGGATGAATTATTCACCGCCAGTCGTGGTGGCGGAGCGATGCTTAATAATCGTCGTCTACGCGTAACCAAACAAAATAGCTTACGCGGTGCTTTAATCGGTACGGGCTTCCCATTTAAAAAGCAGGAACATCTGGACGCTTATCTGCAAATGTTTCGGGCTATTTGTATTGATGCTGCCGGAATTAGGCGCGCGGGCGCTGCTGCGCTTGATTTGGCTTATGTCGCAGCCGGTCGTCTCGATGGTTTCTGGGAAATCGGCCTACATGAGTGGGATATGGCTGCGGGCGTACTACTGATTCAAGAAGCCGGTGGCGTGGTTACCGATTTCTCATTCAATGACAACTATCTGGAATCGGGCAATTTGATTGCCGGAAATCCAAGAATGCAGCAATTCATTTATCAAGCGATTCAGCCGGCAATGACCGATAAACTAAAATAATTTAAAGCGTTAACGATTACGGAATCATGGAGATTCAATCCTGATTCCGCAGCGCATTACCATTTGTGTCGAATAATCTTCCGAGTTGGTTTACGTTAGCGGTTAATATCAACTCATCAAATCATCAAATCATTTTTCGAACGTTGAAGTAAACAGATTGATGCCTTATTTCAACATCGCCCCAGAAAACGCTAACTTTTGCCAGGCCGTGTATAGCACAACCGCCACAGTATTTGATAGATTCAAACTTCTACTGTCTTCGCACATCGGCAAATATAGTTTTTGTTCAACCGCCAAAGTTTCCAGAAGTGTCGCCGGTAAACCGCGCGTTTCTGGCCCAAACAGCAACACATCCTCATCTTGAAAAGCCACATCACTAAACAGCGTCCGTCCCTTGGTGGTCAGTGCGAAAATCCGTTGATCAGGTTGTAAGGTCGCGATAAAAGCAGCAAGATTTGGGTAGCGTTTAACGTCTACCCATTCGTGATAATCCAGTCCGGCTCTGCGCAGCTTTTTATCTTCTAATTGAAACCCTAGCGGTTCAATTAGATGCAACTGCGCGCCGGTATTGGCACATAGCCTAATGATGTTTCCGGTATTCGCTGGAATCTCCGGTTCATACAGTGCTATATGGAGCATGGGACATTAAATTGAAACTGGGGTTAATTTCCAGATTTCGTTGTTGTAGTCACTTATCGTTCTATCGGTAGAAAATTTACCACTCGCCGCGCAATTAAGAATGCTCATTTTGATCCAGCGTTCTTGATCTTGATAGGCCAGTTCAACCTGTTTCTGGGCATCAATATAACTACGGAAATCCGCAATCGTCATCCATGGATCATGAGGGCTTCTCAATGAATTACCAATATCGTTAAAGATACCCGGCTCAAACTGATTAAAATGCCCGCAATCCAACAAGTTCATAACCGCTTTTAAATCAGGATCCTGCTCGATAATCGCGTTAGGATTGTAATTATGGCGCTGTTGTTCGACCTCTTCTTCGGTTAAACCGAACAAGAAGAAGTTCTCCGCGCCCACTTCCTCGCGAATTTCGATATTGGCCCCGTCTAGGGTTCCGATGGTCAACGCGCCATTCATCATAAACTTCATATTGCCGGTACCAGATGCTTCTTTACCGGCAGTTGAAATTTGCTCGGAAAGATCAGCGCCCGGACAAATTTTTTCCATCGCCGAAACACGATAGTTTGGCATGAAGATCAACTTAAGTTTATTGCCGACATCCGGATCATGATTGATAACATTGGCCACATTATTGATCAATTTAATGATTTTCTTGGCCATCATATAGCCAGGAGCCGCTTTCCCGCCGATTAATACGCAGCGGTTAGTCCAATTGGCAGTATCGCCTTTTTTGATTCGGTTGTATAAATAAATAACATGCAGGACATTTAACAACTGACGTTTATATTCGTGAATCCGCTTAACCTGTACGTCAAAAATAGCATTGATATCAAGATCAAGATCAAATTCTTCTTTTTTGTAATCAATTAAACGCTGTTTGCTGGCAAGTTGCACTTCATGCCAACGTTTACGAAATTTTGCATCTTCTGCCAAAGGTTTTAATTTCTGTAATTGCGAGAGATCAGTCAACCACTCGCTACCGATATGTTCCGAAATTAAACTCGTTAGCGCTGGATTACACGATGCGATCCAGCGTCTCGGTGTTACACCATTGGTTTTATTGTTGAACTTATGAGGCCAGAACTCATAAAAATCTTTGAATAAGCCCTGTTGTAATAATTTTGAATGTAATTCCGCCACACCATTGACTGAAAAACTGCCGACGATAGCCAGATAGGCCATACGTACCATCTTGTCATGACCTTCTTCGATTATCGACATTCTGGCCATACGTTCATGATCGCCCGGCCAATGAATCGAAACTTCAGACAGAAAATGCGCATTAATTTCAAAAATAATGTTCATCAAACGCGGCAATAAAGCCGTCATTAGATTAACCGACCACTTCTCCAAGGCTTCAGGTAATAACGTATGATTAGTGTAAGCCATCGTCTTGCTGGTAATTTTCCAGGCTTCGTTCCAGCTTAAACCATGTTCATCGATCAACAAACGCATTAATTCAGCTACCGCGATACTCGGATGGGTATCATTCAACTGAAAGCAATTTTTCTCGGCAAATTCACTGAATTCACTGAAATCACTGCCATGACGGCCAATCCAGGTCGCAATCACATCCTGTAAGCTAGCAGATGCCAGAAAGTATTGCTGACGCAACCGCAATGCTTTACCATTTTCGTTGGCATCGTTCGGATATAACACCATCGTAATATTTTCAGCGGTATTTTTCTGGGCGACCGATTCGGCATAATCACCTTCGTTAAATTCCTGTAGATCAAATTCTTCACGCGCAGTCGCTTTCCATAAGCGCAAAGTATTGACCGTACCATTTTTATAACCTGGAATCGGGGTATCGAAAGGAACTGCCAGCACGTCATGTGTATCAACCCACTGAACAATTTTGACGCCCTTTTCATTCACATGGGTATCTAAACGGCCACCGAATTTAATTCGCTGGGTATATTCAGCACGTTCAATCTCCCAGACGTTACCGTTACGCAACCAGTGATCAGGACGCTCAATCTGCTCACCATTGACAATGGTTTGCATGAACATCCCGTATTCATACCGCAAACCGTAACCAGTCACCGGTAATTGTAATGTGGCGCAGCTATCGATAAAACACGCGGCAAGACGCCCTAATCCACCATTACCCAATCCGGCATCCGGTTCGCAATCGACTAATTCTTCAAGTTCAATCCCTAAATCGTACATGGCTTGCGTAATTTGATCGGAAATACCCAAATTTAGCATTGAGTTACTAAAGCTACGCCCCATCAAAAATTCCATCGATAGGTAATAAGCTTTTTTACAATCACTATTACGATAAGCGTTGTAAGTCTTTTTCCAGCGTTCAATCAAGCGGTCACAAACAGCCATTGATAATGCTTCATACGCATAGTGCGGTGAGCGGCAGTTTTCATCCCTACCCAGACGATGTCCATAATAACGTTTAAAGTCAGCACTCAATTCCTTGATATCTAAACCTAATTCAGGCAACTTTGTGATAGTGGATAAGGGGTTACTTTTTGTAAAACTTCTATTAGGCATATGTATTTGCTAAGGATAGTAATCAAAATTTAAAATACATGGCGGAGATGAGAGTTTCACCACCATGACCGTTTTATAGAGGAATTAAGATGTTATCGAAAGTTTACTACCTGGAGTAACGAGCTGAAATTAGTTTGGGCGTTTATCTTTCTCAGTAAGGAGATAGATTGATTTTCACGTTATTTCAGTCACATTCCCAGGTATAGTTTCTCAGATAAATAATATCCTGCCCGAGTTTGAATGAATCACACGGCAACCGCAAAATCTCTGCGCAATTTATCCATAACGCAAAGAATTTTACTGGCATCTTGCATGTAAGTTTCAAAAGTTGTGACGACTGAATCGTACA
>CANNKG010000054.1 GCA_947505105.1 Methylococcaceae bacterium
AATTTAACGACAGGTACAAGTAATGATACTTCGGAAATCTTTGTCGGTAATTTTACAAATATGATGATTGGAATGAGGCAGGAATTGCGTATTGAGATATTAAACCAAACTTTTGCCGGTAATCTTCAAATAGGATTTTTAGCCCATTTGCGTGCGGATTGGCAAGTTTCGAGACCGGCATCATTTCATTTAACTCAAGGTGTAAAACCTGAATAACCGTAGTTAATAATAGCAGGATGGATTAGTCGCAGAGTGCCATAAAACCACGACAGTTATTGCATGCTCTTTTTACTTCAGTAAATGTTTTTCATGCATGGTGAATGACCAATAAAGCCACCGAGTAGAATAACTACCGGTGGCTTTTTTGTTATAACACAGAGTTTGCAAATTACTCTTTGATGAGTAATTCATAGAACAGCTATCGAATTTTTTTGTGCTATCGAACAAAATCGCTACCGAGTACAATAATTTATCGGTGTTTTTTAGTTTTAATAATTATACACTTGCTTCAAATTACCCTTATTTTACCCTTTTTAATGGTTAACATATTGTTTTTAAATAAAAAAATAGTTTCGAATTTGGAAACTTTATTATATTCCTAATCGTTGATGGTAGTTAATCATGCGTAGTCTTTATCCTGAAATCTCGCAATTTCATACTTATTTGCTGAAAACCTCCGGTGCTCATCAGGTGTATGTAGAACAATCGGGTAATCCTGAAGGGATACCGGTATTGTTTTTACACGGTGGACCGTGTTCGGGGACTAAGCCGGATCATCGACGCTTTTTTGATCCCGCTCGCTATCGGATTATTTTATTTGATCAGCGCGGTTGTGGTAATTCGCTCCCTTTTGGTGAGCTCGAACATAACAGCACTGAGGAGTTACTCGCCGATATGGAGCAAATCCGGCAAGCTTTGCAAATTGAACAATGGGTCTTGTTTGGTGGTTCATGGGGTGCAACTTTGGCGTTATTGTATGCGCAGCAGTTCACTCAGCGAGTGAGCGCCTTGATTATTCGTGGCGTATTTTTGGCGCGGCAAAAAGATTTGGATTGGTTTGCCAAAGAAGGTGCAAATCGAATTTATCCTGAGCAATGGCAAAGTTTGCGTGAGTGTGCGCCCGATGCCTCAGCAGAAGAATTCGTACCGGCATTATTTGCAGCACTCTGGAGTAACGATGAAGCAAAGCGAAATCGGGTTGCTAGCGAATGGTTAGCGTGGGGGGGGCAGGTAGCGCTGGGTAGTCTCTATACGCCTGCACCGACTGCGGAACCTGTGACCGAAAAAATGCTCAAGCAAGTTAGGATGGAATTACATTATGCGGTGCATCGTTATTTTATGGACGAAAATCAAATTTTAGCGCACTGCAAACTTCTACAGGATATTCCCACGATCATTATTCATGGACGCAATGATTTGGTCTGCCCGATGGAAGCGGCTATGCGACTGCATGAGGCCTTGCCGCATGCCAACTATCGGGTATTGCCGAATGCGGGACACATTGCTCAGGGTGAAGAAATGATCGATGCTTTGGTTGCGGCAACCGACTGCATCGCTGAACGCTTAAGCTCGCATTTTAATGCGCTGCCATGAATGCCGCGAAGCGTTTAGCTATTTTTGAGCGCTTGCAGGCGCATATTGTTGACCCGAAAACCGAATTAAATTATGTGACTGCGTTTGAATTGTTAATTGCGGTCGTGTTGTCGGCACAAGCTACCGATAAAAGCGTCAATAAGGCAACTGCCTTGCTATTTCCAGTGGCTAACACCCCTGAAACCATTTTGGCATTGGGCGAAGAAGGGCTGAGAACTTTCATCAAAACTATTGGTCTATTCAATAGCAAGGCGCGCAATATTATTCTGTTATGCCAAAAGCTGCTAGCCGACTATGACGGGCAGGTGCCGGAAACGCGCTTAGCACTTGAGAGTTTACCCGGAGTGGGTCGAAAAACTGCAAACGTCATTTTGAATACCGCTTTTGGACATCCGACCATTGCAGTAGATACTCATATTTTTAGGGTATCAAATCGGATGGGGCTTGCGCCCGGTAAAACCGTACTCGATGTTGAGCAAAAATTGGACAAAGTGGTGCCGACTGAACATAAATTAAATGCACATCATTTATTAATTTTGCACGGGCGGTATACTTGCATGGCGAGGAAGCCACTTTGTCCAAATTGTGTTGTGAATGACTTATGTGAATTCAAACAGAAGACAGTTGCTTAGGAATGATAATAAAATAACTTGAACAGATGTAGGGTGGATAAGCGTATGCGCCATCCACCATCGACCCCATCGCAAGCAAAGGTGGATGCACGTTGTTTATCCACTCTACGGTTTTTTGGGGATGCGAGTGAATAAAATTTCATGCCTTAACATGATTAATTGAAATTGATTAACAATTTTTTTACGCTGGCAGCGTATCAAAAGATGCTATTTCATTCATTTCAATTTCACGTAAGCTATTGGACAATATTAATATCAGGCCAAAATGAGTTTAAAATCTCATGGTATGATGAAAACTTAAAATAATACTAAGATTCTT
Organism: Methylococcaceae bacterium; assembly: GCA_947505105.1. Lineage (GTDB taxonomy): Bacteria > Pseudomonadota > Gammaproteobacteria > Methylococcales > Methylomonadaceae > SXIZ01. Next base: position 2,545 of record CANNKG010000054.1, read on the forward strand.
AAAGAGGAATGAGCATGAAAAAACTAAGCAAATCGCCTTTAATCGCTGCAATTGGTACCGCTGTGGTCACAAGTCTGGCGGCGGGTAATGTCGCTGCAGGCACCAATCCGTTTGGTGTTAGTGAATTACCTCAAGGATATATGCAATTAGCTGGTGTTGTGCCTGAAGAAGGTGCTGCAAAACCTGCAGCCGCTGCTTCAGAAATGAAATGCGGTGCCAGCATGAATATGGACAAAGATGCAGCACCCAAAAAAGTCGATGGTTCTTGTGGTGAAGGTAAATGTGGCGCCATGATGGATGGCGGCAAAATGAAAAAAGGCATGGAAAGCGTGTGCGGCGCGATGATGAAAGGAAAAGAAGGTGCTTGCGGCGCGATGGGCAAAGACGAAGCGGCTAAACCTAAAACCGAAATGTCTTGCGGTGCCTCGATGAAAAAAGAAAGTGGCGAAATGTCTTGCGGCGCAATGATGAATGGTGGTGCGGATGCTAAAGCGGTTGAAGGAAAATGTGCCGGTAAAAAATAACCACTGGCGACTGCGTTAAACACTTGATGATGGCCACGAAAATGCCGCCCGACTAGCGACATTTTTCGTGGTCGTTTTTTAATAGCTCTGTTGGTTTTGGTAAAGTGCTGATCGCGCTTTTCCTCTTTTCGATACGAATAGCCTTATGGAATCTCTACAAAATTTAGTAACAGGCACTGGGCTTGGGTTGCGCCGAGTTTTTTTAAGTGAAATGTTGGCATCAACGCCGGACTCGGTCGATTTCTATGAAGTTGCGCCTGAAAACTGGATGGGTTTGGGTGGAAAACTAGGCAAGCAATTTCGTGCGATGACTGAACGCATCCCCTTTGTCTGTCATGGCTTGTCGCTGTCGTTAGGATCGCCGGACCCGCTGGATGAAGATTTTGTGCAGGCGCTTAAACGCTTTATGTCCGTGCATAACATCAAGTTTTACAGCGAACATTTAAGCTATTGCAGTTACCAGGGGCATCTTTACGATTTAATGCCGATTCCGTTTACTCATGAGGCGGCTTTACATACCGCTGCGCGGATTCGTCGAGTTCAAGATATTCTGGAGCAGCGTATTGCACTCGAAAATGTCTCGTACTATGCGGCACCGGGTCAAGAAATGACAGAACTTGATTTTTTTAATACCGTGGTCACGGAAGCTGATTGCGATATTCTGCTCGATATCAATAATATTTACGTCAATAGCGTTAATCATGGCTATGATGCCGAGAGTTTTTTGCGCTCGATTCCAGCGCAGCGCATTGCCTATGCCCATATTGCCGGCCATTATGTTCAGGATGAAAATTTTCTGGTCGATACTCATGGCGCCGACGTGATCGATCCGGTGTGGCGATTATTGGCAAAGGCCTACGAATGGTTTGGCGTGTTTCCAACGTTACTGGAGCGTGATTTTAATATTCCTGAAGTCGCCGAATTATTACAAGAAGTGAATACCATCAAAAGCATCCAGCGCGCCTGGGCACATCAGCATGAGCAACAATCAGCATAATCCGGCGGTCGATTTTAGACAGCAACAGGCCGATTTTACCGCCTATATTCGCAATCCCGATTCTCAACCAGTGCCGGAAGGCGTCCAACCAGAGCGCATGGCGCTTTATGCCGATCTGCTCTTCAATAATATTGAAGGATTTTTGGCGGGGAATTTTCCGGTACTTAAAAAAATTCACTCCCCCGAACAATGGCTGGCGCTAGTCAGAGATTTTTTTGCTCAACATCAAAGTGTCACACCGTATTTTGTTGAAATTGCTCAGGAGTTTTTAAGTTATTTGCAGAGTGAGCGCGATAATCATAACGATTATCCTTTTTTGCTCGAACTTGCGCATTATGAATGGGTCGAATTGGCGCTCTCGTTGCTGGATGACGAGGTTGAGATTCTGGATGAAACCATGATTACACATCTGACCGATCTAAAACTTGCGCTTTCACCGTTAGCTTGGCCGCTGGCCTATCATTATCCGGTTCAATGCATCGCTCCGGATTATTTGCCGAGTGCTCCCCCCGCTGAGCCAACTTGTCTTGTGGTTTATCGGGACGGACAAGATAACGTGCAATTTTTACTAATCACCCCGATGACCTATCAACTGCTTGAGTATTTGCAAACGAGTACCGCTCAGACTTGTTTGGAGTGTCTCACTGAATTTGCGCAAGCACTCAATGTGGTAGAACCAGAGCTTATCATTCAAACCGGACTGGAAACCTTACAATACCTAGCTGGCAAGGGTATTTTAATCAGGGATTACGCTGTTTGAGTTGGGCGCTTCGAACTAAAGAGCGAGCATGAAGAAACTTACACAACTCTCTCTCCCCTTAGGGATGATGCATTTTTCAAAATACCTTTTTGCAGCTATCTATTTGGTTATCTCACGCAGCATAACCCCATCCCAACCCTCCCCTTATCAGGGGAGGGAGCCGAGATTAAGCTCCTCCCCCTGCCAAGGGGGAGGCTGGGAGGGGGTAAATATTGCAATTTTGTATGATGGTATTTTTATGTCTGCGGTATCCCTTAGTATCCGCTTTTATCTCTTTCCCCATCATTAACAAACGAATTGTAGATATTCAGGTCGCTCTACTCACGGCTAGTCTTCGCAATTTCTTTTACTTCCGTTGCCATGCAAACAGACCGTAATTTCGATACTCTCATCGAGCGTTTTAAAAAGACTATCTATGACACGGCCAAAGGAAGTTGGAGGCTGAAATTGCTGCAGGAAGATTTGCGGTCTTTATATGAGCAAAGTGAACCGTTGGCTATCTGGGATGCTGGCTGCGGTTTCGGTCAAATGAGTTTATGGTTTGCAGGGCAAGGTCATCAATTGACCTTGTGCGACCTCTCTAAAAAAATGCTCGCCCATGCTCAGGCGCAATTCAAAACCGCCGAACTTGACGCCCAATTTTTGCAGGGCGCCGCCCAGCAACTTGCGCCAACGCTTCCGCAATTTGATCTGGTCTTGTTTCACGCGGTGCTGGAATGGTTGGCCGAGCCGTTGGCAACCTTGCCCAAAATCGCCGCGCAAGTCAAGCCGGGCGGTTATTTGTCGTTAATGTTTTACAATCGCAATGCTGTAGTCTACAAAAATGCCTTAAGAGGGCATTGGCGCTTGAAGCAATTGCTTGATCACAGCTATCTTGGCAAAGGTAAAAAACTGACGCCGCCGAACCCTCAATATCCACATGAGGTATTGGCGGCACTTGATCGCTTGGGTTTTAGCATTGTCACGCAGACCGGAATTCGGGTGTTTCATGATTATCTTGAAGCGGAAGCGCTTGAAAAAAGCGATGATGCCGAATTATTTGAATTGGAATATCAATATTGTCGCTTGCCGACCTTTCGGGAAATGGGACGCTATATTCATGTTTTGGCGCGGCGCCAGTGATGTAGTAGCTGTTAAGTTTAGTGAATTGGGTTGATACCGGTAAATCCGTCTACTATACTTGTTCGCTTACGGTCTCGTGGAACTGGCGGGTTTCGTAGTTCAATCTTATGGGTTAATGGAGGATGTTGAAGCGCTCTCTATTAGTTCACTACCTTCATCAATTAGACATATTTGTGATGCCATCAATGCTAACTCCCGACGCCTTTCAGACCAAGCTTCCGTTTTTGGGACTTGCCCCGTTTCTTCGCATGAACGTTGCTGAGGTAGATCTGTTACCAATTGGTCAAGCCATGTTAGCCAGAGCTCAGGACGACGATGATCCCAATCTGTTGATGAATTTATCGTGCGTGCTGCTCTGTCTTGGACAACGTGACCTTGGACTCGCGATTCAAAATGAAGCCTTGCAGGTGCAACGTGTCTATACCATCGCAGCAGCACAACCTGCGAAATTTCGCTTACTCATGCTGATGCTGCCGGGTGATTTATCCACCAATATTCCCTTGGATTGTCTGCTTGAAAACATGGATATCGAGTTGATCTTGTATTATGTATCAGCAGATGAACCGTTGGCTTCGCCCATCCCGGAGCATGATGCCTTGATTGTTGCGATTAGCGATCAGGATGCTGCTCACGATATTCTGACTTTGCTCGAACAGCGTCTCGCCGATTGGCCAACACCTGTGCTCAACTCCCCGCAGCATATTCGAACGACCGAGCGCAGCACGGCCAGTCGCTTGTTGCAAAATATTCCAGGCTTATTTATGCCGTCGACCTTGTCGGCTTCTCGCTCTGAATTATTTGCGGTTATTTTGGGTAAAGCTAAGCTTTCGAAATTGTTTGTTGATATTGATTTTCCAATTATCTTGCGTCCACAGGGTTCTCATGCGGGTGTCGATCTCGATAAAATCGAAACGGTTGAGGAAATGGCGAATTATCTTGGCCGGGTTAATGCGGCTGATTTTTTTATCTCCCGCTTTATTGATTACCGCGGCCAAGACGGATTATTCCGTAAATATCGAGTTGTTTTGATTGATGGACACCCGTACGCCAGTCACATGGCGATTTCTTCACACTGGATGATTCATTACGTCAATGCCGGGATGTATCAGGATGCCGCGAAACGGGAAGAAGAAGCGGCATTTATGGAGCATTTCAGCGATTTTGCTCAGCGCCACAAAACTGCGCTACAAGCCATGTACGAGCGCACTCAGCTGGATTATTTCAGCATTGACTGTACCGAAACTCTTGACGGCCAGTTATTTGTGTTTGAACTGGATCATGCGATGGTCGTGCATGCAATGGATCCGGAAACGTTATTTCCCTATAAGCAGCGGCATATCTTGAAAGCAAAATTGGCCTTTCGGGAATTACTCTGCCGCATAACGACTGGATCTGTACCCACTTCGGACGGAACTTCCGCTACTGACCTAACCCCCGGTTAACCGATGTTGTCGCGCAATAGTTTAAATTTTTCGGGGGGGCCGGGCGCATTACCGGAAACTGTGTTGGCACAAGTCCAACAGGCGATTATCGAAGTTCCCGAAGTCGGTCTATCGGTGCTGGGCATTAGTCATCGTTCCGATTGGTTTGCCAGTATTGTTCGCGAACTGGAAAATAACATCCGTTTGTTGTTGAATCTCGGCGAAAATTATCATGTGCTTTTTCTGCAAGGTGGCGCGACGCAACAGTTTTCGATGATTCCGATGACCTTTTTGCACGGCAATACTCGGCCCGCCGAATATTTGCAGACCGGTTATTGGAGCGGCAAAGCACTGCCTCAGGCTCAGCGCGAAGGGCCGGTTAAGGTGGTTTGGAGTGGCGAGAGCAGCGGCTTTAGTCGCTTGCCGCGCAATGAGGAACTTAACTTATCTGAGGATGCCGCTTATCTGCATTATGTGTCGAATGAAACGGTGGAAGGATTGCAGTTTCATCGGGTGCTTGGCAACGATAGCGCGCCGCGCATCTGCGACATGTCTTCGGATCTGCTTTCCAAACCGTGTGAGGCGGAACGTTTTGCGCTGATTTATGCGCATGCCCAAAAAAATATCGGTCCCGCTGGGGTCACGCTGGTGATTATACGCGACTCGTTACTTGCGAACGCCCGGAGTGATTTGCCTGAGTTTCTGAATTATCGAACTCAAATCAACGCGCATTCCAACTATAACACCCCGCCGGTGTTTGCCATTTATGTGGTGTTATTGGTGACGCGTTGGTTGATCAATGATATCGGCGGGCTTGAACAAATGGATCTGCTCAATCGACAAAAAGCCGAACGACTCTATGCGATGCTCGACAGCAGTCAGGGATTTTATCAGGCGAGAGTCGAGCCTCATGACCGTTCACTCATGAATGTTTGCTTCAATTTACCCACCCCGGCCATTGAGCGGCAGTTTTTGGAGGGGGCAGAAGCTGCCGGATTGTCAGGTCTAAAAGGTCATCGATCCATCGGGGGCATTAGGGCTTCACTTTACAATGCCCTAACGCTTGAGGCGGTTGATCGCTTAGTTGACTTTATGTTTGATTTCCAACAGCGAAGCAAGCAATAGTTTTAGATTGGGCGATCTGTAAAGCGATTTGAGGTGCGCTACAGACCAAACTTCTCAACCAGGGCTTCAACAGTGCTGAAATGTGGTTTAATTTCTTCGAGTAACTTATCGCCCAGTTCCGGTATTAAATGCAACGCTCGATAGAGCGTTTCAGGACAATTCTGGTTTTGCGCATCGCCAATTCCGATCTGGCCCAATAAGCAGTCATTCAAAAAAGTCAATTGATTGAGAACATAATGCGCTCCCCGATAATTGGGATTGTGGTGGTGATAAATGACATTTGTTACTGCGGAAGGCAGATGCAACAACCTCATCAGCCAAGTACCGAGTAAGCCGTGGTCGATGTTAAAGGCAAATTGTTCAATATTAATAATCGTCAAATTCGGATTTTTTTCGATTAATTGATTCAAGTAGAGAAATTCGTCTTTAAATTTATAGTCAAATAACGCATAGCCGATATTATGCAACAACGCCGTTAAATATATTTCGCGCGGATGCGGTCTAATGATCATCGGCAGCGCCTGACTGAGTCTCCTCATCAATTCAACACTCATCAGTGCTTGAATCATGAGTGACCGATCACCGATAACGCTCGGGCAATTGGATTTGAACGTGCGATGCAGCGTCAGATGGAGGGCGAAACTGATACTGAATTCAAAACCAAAGACTTCTGTAATGACCTTGTTGAGGTTATCTACCGAATGTGACTGTTGATAGAGCGACGAAGCCGCTAATTGCATGAATTGTCGACTTAACTCGCGATCTGCTCCAATAAGGTTAACGAGTTGAGCCGCATCGGCATGATGCGTCGATAGCGAAATTAACTGCCAAGTCGGCTTCGAAATTACTGAAAATTCATCAAAGTTTGTCAATTGTTCCCGGATGTTACCTATAGGCGAATAATCGTATGCTGTATATAAAAGGGTGCGCGGGATACTTTGATTTATTTGAAGTTGCATAGCGTATTAAGGTATGTGGCAGCTATACTGCCGTTACTGGCTGGTGGGCGCATTGCTTGCAAGATGCTCACGAATTTCTCGTATTAAATGATCGGTACTAACAAATCCCTCATATCTGACCCAGGCGTTACCGGGTTTGGCGCGGATAAACAATACCAAGGCATGATTCATCTTATCGCCTCGAAAAGTGTTGAACGCTTTTTGAAGCGCAATGCTCGCCTCCAGCGCTCCAGTGTAGAAATCCCAACCGGGAGCACCGTTGAATTTTTGGGCATAGTCAGTAAGCGTCTTAGGATTGTCATTTTCGGGATCGATGGAAATTGACGCAAAATGTACCTTTGCCGCATCGGCGCCCAGTTTTTTCTGAGTTTTGGCGAAGACATAACTCATCATCGGACAAATCGCGGAACATGAGGTGTAGATGAAATTTACCAACAGCATACGCTCGTCGGCAAATTCTTTGAGCAATGACACCTTTTGCCCATCGTGACGGATCAGATTAATATCTGGCAAGGTATAAGTGGCTTCGCTGCGCTCGATTTTAGGTGCCTGCTCGGTTGTCGCAGGCGTTTCAATCGCCAGGGCCGTCCCGAATGCCGATAAGAGTAAGGTGCTGATGAATAGGTGTCGAAGCGACAATAGCTTAAGTGAATGTTGATTCATCGTTGCGTTTCCTATGAGCTGGGAGAATTAGGGTACAAGCCACGGTGTTTCGGGGCTCAGTGTGCCATCTTTATTGAAGCGAGCAATATAGGCGCCTTTGGAGGCGAAGCGCTGTCCTGGCGCCAAACTCAGGTGAGGGTAAGCCGAGACATTGGCTCCCCAGCTCAACATATCTTCCGCTCGTTCGATCAAGTAGTCGCGGTAGAGATTATCGAGCATTTGAGAAGTTAAATCGGTCAACAATAATAGATTGAAGAATACTTCGGACTGAAAGATTGGATCGAGATTGGGTAACTGCCAGGTCTTCAGCCAATTAGTAAGATTGTTGGTATTGGTTTGTCGTTTCTGGCCGAGCTCATAAGGGTAGATCAGCTGCAGTTTTGCATGCCAAAGCTCTGGAATGTTTTGCGACTGACCATCGATCATGATGGCAGAAGCATAGATATTAGGGGCTAATTTTTTAGGTGCTGCTTTGCTAAGTGTAATGAGATCGACAGGATTAAGCCATAGCATCAAGGCGTCCGTTGGTTTCAGACCTGCAAACAACCGTGTTAAATCGCTGTTGGATTGATCAGCTACTATTCGATCTTCGATGGTGATCTGTTGCCCCTTTAACGCTTGGGTGAGCGATTGAGCGGCACTTTGGCTGACGTTGTCTTTACGATATATTTGCACCAAACGTTTGGGGGCTTTATTGGCTAAGTCTTGAAAGTGTTTGGAGAGGACTTCTGCTTCAAGCATCACGCCTTTGGAAAAATACAGCGAATAATAGCCCGGTGAGGTCGCAGGTAGTCGAGTCGATGGGAGTACGCACGGCAGTTGTTCATGTTCGCAAAATTGGTCAATAGGTGCCCAAGTGTCGTTTGACAGCCCAGAAATTACCGCAAATACGGGGTCTTTGCGGTTAAATTCAGATAACTGTGCTTCCCAAGTATCGGGTGTGCCTTGAAGTTCCCAGACGATTAATTGCCAATTTCTGAGTGTGTGGGGGATGGCATCGATCGGTGAACGCATACGACCGGAAATATTCTGTTGACTAGCGTTTCGTTGGTTAAACGCGGCACGCATCATCTCTAACATTACGGTTTTTTTCTTGATATCGACACCAGGTGCAATGATCGTAGCGATTTTTAGGCTGTCTTCTTTTACACCAGGTGATAATTCTATCGATAATTGATGTAAATAAGCGCTTAGTGCTTTAAGATCTTGGTCGTTCAAGGCATAGCGAGGCATTAAACTATCCATGGGTGAGCCGTCTACTTTAATACCTTCTCGTATGGATTTTGCGAGAGCTTCCTCGCTATAAGAAGCTCTTGGACGGGTAATATTCTTAGCGGCACGCGCATCGAGCAATGCAATGGGCCGATCTTCAGTCGCGAATAAAAAGCGACCAGTTACCGGGGGAATTTCGATATTGCCTTCAAGACTCCCCATTCCGCTCTTCCGATGACAATTGATACAAGCAGCGATTTTACCTTCGACTTCACCGGGACCTGAACGTTGGCCCACTAGGGACTGACCGGAGCTGAGTATACCTTCTTGGTAAATGCGTCGACCCGCTTCGATGTCTTCCACATTGGCAGCGAGAACTGAACTGGCGTTCAATAGCGTCAAGCTTATCATGGCGACTTGAATAGACTTGGATTTCAAAAATGAGAGATTATGAACGTGAAGAGTTGTAGCATATCGGTCATGGGGTTCCCTCATAAGCTTCTCCTAAATGTGTAGAATGAAAAAAGACAAAAATCACCTGGAGACAGTTGTTTCCAGGTGATAATTGTGACATCAACTATTTAAAATAGTTGATGTTTTTTTGGTTAAGCCATTTAACAGTAGTCTCGTGTTTTTCCGATTTACCTTGTGATTATTGAAGAAGTAATACTCCAGTCGGAATTTGCGGTTGCATTACTGTAGCCGGTGAAGTTTGGCATTATTGGTGCTGTGTTTGTCGTTGTGGAAACTAAACTTGATGGCAAATTTTGTGAATACGTGCCATCCTTGTTGTATCCCCATTCTAATTGACCTATACCTGCTCCCACTGTGTTATTGGCCCTGACGCGATAAGTGAAGGTTCCTTTGTTGCTGCCGACATTATCACTAAAAGTTCGTGTGCATCCAGCTTGAGAACTACATTCAGTAGGTACTTTCACTTTATTAACGGTAACAGTAGGCACATAAATCAATTTGGTGGTTGATGTTTTTGGAGGTTTTGAGGTATTTGTATAAGTACGTTCTATTTCGAACCAGTTAGCCGTTATCGAATTGTCCTTCCAGGTGACCGTATTGTTATTTCCTGACTTTGCCACTGAGAGAATGTTTGGTAGTTCAGGTTTATTGGCAACGGCAATCGAGCGCATAAAGTCATTTTCTTCATGCCCTAAGATATGACAGTGCCACAGATACTCCCAACCATAGTTTGTTTTGATTGAACCATTAGTCACATTCGAAGCATTTCCGGACGTTGGATCCAAATTGAATGACATATTTGAATTAATCGTCGTTGAGGGGTTGGATGGATCAGAGACGTGATGACTATTAGGCACTTTAAACGGCAGAGTCATCGTCATCGGCCGTAAGGCAACGATTGCATCTTCCAATGGATTCATGCGCACGGTATCTTTCCAACCTAATTCATTGGCTTGTGGAGGCGAAATAGCACCATCCCAACCGACACGATTCACCAATTGTACATGGAATAGATGGAAATGCACAGGATGGGTATCTACGCCATTATGAGTGATTTTCCATAATTGTGTTCCATCTGCTAGGACGCCACTTACCGGAGTTCCTACGTCAGAGATTTTGACGATTTCGGTGGGTGGGTCAATGAATCCTTGCGGGATAGAAGTTTGATTGATGGCTGTCGTATGAGGCACTTCAACGCCCAGCATCGCATTCATACGGCCAAAATCCTTAGTCCAATCTTCGATGATCGACTTGGGTTGTAAGGTTAGCGTTAAAGGTACCGTAGCGATCTCCCCAGTAGGTAATTTTGTGGCGCTATCAAGAAGGTAAGGGAAAATATTCAAGCTAGTACTAGATATGGTAGATAAATTGACATTTGGTAGATCCTTGGGGTCTGGATAGGTGTTCTTAGGATCATAGACAACGTTATAAGCGGCTTGAGGGACGATGATCGGTTCTTGGCTGGTGACAAAATAACCTCTGACAGCGGTGGTCAAGTTAGCGAGATAGGTTGGATCGACATAATCAACCGGATGACTGGTATCGCAACCTGAAGTTCCGCTTGTCAAACTGCTGCAATCGCTGACTCTAAATTGCATGATTGTTCGCGTGTTAGGGCCATATCCTGGAATGGTTGAAAACGCTCCTCCGGTATCGGTATTATCTGGATCTCCGGTAAAATAATCCAAGCGTCCATCGCCAGCCGGAAGCGCTGCCGGGGCATCGTTATAGAGAATGATTGTCGAACCGGCAAATTTCGAGAAATCAACTACGACATCGGCACGCTCGGCAGGCCCTAGAAGTAGTGCATGTTCTTTGACGTTGCCGACTACAATGTTCTTTTTATTCATTTCATAATTAATCGGCTGATTGTTTATGACGACAGGAGTCGAGAGAAAACCACCTTCTGTGCCGATCTGAATCATCGCAGGTCCTCGAATCGCAGGATCGAATACTCCTCCTGTTCGGCCATCAAAAGTACCGTAAGGAGTGATTGAATACCAGTGCGAAGGGAATGGCGTTGATTTATTTTGGCTAGCGTTAAACGGTACCATTCTAACTTCGGTACAATCAGCTGGTTGTTGGCCTGTAGTGCCATCGCATAACGCTTGTTTGGCAGCGTCACTGGTCGGACCATTGTTAGCTAACTCGGTCGAATCGGTTACCTTGCCATTGCTTGCAACAACCATTGATAAGTTAAGATGACGGTCATTGCCGACGCTGAGAATACGCAAACGGTATTTCTTGGGTTGCACATTGGTGTACGGATAAACGGTGCCATTGACCAACGGAGTATCATTGAAGGACTCAGGCGTACCGGAAGGTTCGGTGAGTGGTCCGCTGAGTGGATTACCCGCAGTATCTATAGTTGCGGCATTTGGCACACCAGGAATAGTTGGGCCTTCGCAGGTACCTACGATTGAATTAGCAGGATCACACGTTGGGTCAACGTAAGGATTAGGAAGCGGGCCATTTTGAATGCCTGCGAATGGTGGCCAGAACCATGGACCATAATCCCAACGCCCCATGGGGTTAGCGCCACTCATATCACCTGGATTTTGGTTTGGCATAAATACATGTGGTACCCACAGGTCACCATTGCCGTTAAATTCGGAACTGATGACTTGATTTGCCTTACTCCAAGTAGAATCTTGACTTGCCCAACGCCAAGTAGGGTCTTGAGAATTTAAGGTGGACTTGAATGGCCCATAAAAATTCATGACCGGTTTGGTATTGTCTGGAACGAAAGTCTTTTCTTGAATGACCAATGGAATGGTGTCGGTGTCTCCAGGTATTGTGCCGGCAGCGATCAGTTCCTGTTCTTTCGTGTCATGAAGAATGTAGGCTGAGGCTAAACCTGCATACACATTTAAGCGAGTGATGCCTTCGGCATGGTCATGGTAAAACATGAGTCTTGCACTCTGTTGATTCGTATAATAGTAAGTCAAAGCGCCAGCGCCTGGATTGTTGGTTGCTCCGGTGGTTGAACAGCTCAATGCTCCTAAACAGCCATCGATTAAAGTTCCTGATGCGTCATACCACATGTCAGGTACTAAACCCGCACTTGCTCCCCGATTTGCGCCACTTTCTCCTTTAGGTTTAACCCATTGACGGGCGGTACCATCGCTGATCCAAGGCGTATTGCCACCATGAAGATGCATTGCCGTTCTGTTATCGGTACCAGTATCTGCACCCATGTATGTATGATCTACCGGCATCGGTAATTTGCCAGCAGTACCAGTCGATAATAGGTTGACCAACTTAACGCGAACAGGAATATCTTTATCCGCGACGATGATAGGACCTAAATATTTTGCATACTGATTGGCATAGGCTAGTTTATCCGCTGCTGCTTTATAAGCCGCTACTGAAAACCCACCCGGTTTGATTTCAACGTAGCCGCGCAAATGGGTAGGGGGGAGATCAGAATGTAGTTTCTGTGTAAATTCAACTTCAGCAAGCTCATAATAATCCGATACATTTTTATTTACATCGGTAATTTGTATGCCGCTTGCCACCGGAATAGCCGACATCGGATCAACGAATTTACGGATACCTGATCCGGTGAGTGCGGTTAAAAAGCCTGTGCCTATCGTTAGGCCATTAGCTGGATTCAAATAAAGTGTATCAGTTGGATCGAATTCCTTTACGCCGATAATTCGCCCATCTGTGCTCACTTGACTGTGGAAAGTAAACGGAGTGCCTGCACTATTGGTAACAATAATTTCTGGCGTGCCGGTATAACCAGAACCAGGTTCTAAAATTTGAATATCGGTAATGTGATCGGTAAAGACTCCGTTAGCATAATCGAAAGATGTTGCCACGGCGATTGCCCCAGAACCTGTGCCATTGATGGTTACCGTTGAAAACATGGGCTGAGGACTATTTGCGTAATTGGGAGTGACACCGAAATAATCAGGTATTTGACCTGGGCCTGGCGGCGGTAGTTGAACTCCAGGGACAATAGCAGCTTGAGCTACTATCGGTGTACCCGCTACAAATGCAGCAGTACTGCCTGCAACCAGAATTTGTCTAATCATTTTTCTTAATATGGAATTCATTGATTAGCCCCCCTTGCTGTTTTGTCCATGGTGAATATATTCAGCGTGTGCCTTTTGAAAAGCGACTTTCAAACGTTTAGCGGCATCTTTCCGAATTTTATTTTGTGCGATCTTTTGCGCTAATCGATCAGCAGAGTCATAGGTAGGCTTTTGGGCAGCAAAACTTGTACTTCCCCAGCATAGGGTAATAAGTGTTAGCGCAACACTCGGTAATAGTTTTTTGATTGAAATCATGTGGCAGGTCTCCTCAGTCAATTAACATAATAGGCATTGAAATTTACTGTTCGATATAGAAAATAATCAAACACTTCTGCCGTTAAAGCAACGGACGTGCCAACGATTAAGGCGATTGATTTAATTAAATTAATATAAAAAATAGTAAAAAATGCAAGCTTCTTCAGAGGTGTCATGACAAGTTGTCATGACATTTCTGTCAGTCTGTCATGACATTTTTTAAGTTTCAGAGGGTTTTTTGCCAAAAATGAGTTGTTTTACCTGACATATTCAGTTTTTTTGATTAATTTGGCAGGTAGTGTGTCATGTTTGGTAGGTGGTGTTTATATTTTAGATGATCATTTTTGAGTGATTTTTTGCTAAAATAAAATGGCAATTACGGCTTACTGATTATATTTGTTGATGACGGGTAATTGTGGATGGGGAATCAGGGAATACTTTAATGATGACTATGCAGACTGCTTCGTTTGATGTCTCTCCCTGGCGGGAGAGGACTGGGATGATGGGTACAAAAGCTAGGGGGTAAATAGTAATGGCTATTGATCCAAGATGTTTTCGTACAGCGAGCACACATAAACTTAATAAATGCTCTTTTGAATATAAAGGGGGTGTTAGAAGTCGGCGGGAAAATTGGTGTTTCTTGTAAGGGTTACACTATGCCGTATGCGTTTATTCGGCGCTCAATTGATCGATTCTATAGGTTCCGTTACTCGATGCACTCAGTACGGTCGCTAACCAAGGTAATGTGATCCGCATCTCGGCAGCAAGAGTCCATGGTGGATTGATGATAATCATACCGCTGCCGGTCATGCCTTGATTTTGGGAATCTTCGCTAATGGACAGTTCGAACAATTGGATGTTTTTAATGCCGCTTGACTTGAAAGCACGTTCAAAATGGTCGATACGGGCACGGTCAATAACCGGATACCAGAGCGCATAGATGCCGGTTGCAAAACGCTGATACATGGCTTTGAGGGCTTTAATGACGTCGGTGTAGTCTTGTTTTATCTCGTAGCTTGGATCAATAAAGACCAAGCCACGCCGTTCTAAGGGTGGCAGCAGTTTTAAGCTGTGGTGTAAACCGTCGTCATGAATGATTTGAATATGTCGGTTGGTTTTTATGGTTTCATTAAGTATTTGAATTTCAGTGTTATGCAATTCATACAAGAATAAGCGATCTTTGGGGCGCAAATAACGTTGCATCAATAACGGTGAGCCCGGATAAAAATTGAGTTTTTGTTCCCGATTGAAACTTTTGATCAGTTGTAGATAGTCGGCGAGGGGGGCGGGTAAATCAGTGCGGCGCCAAAGTTTGGCGATTCCGGTTTCGAATTCTTTGTTTTTGAGGGCATAAGGCGTTGTTAAACGATAGCCACCGGCGCCGGCATGGGTATCGATGCAACAAAATGGCGTCGGTTTTTTACCCAGATGGAGCATGATCCGTTGTAAGAGCAGATGCTTCAGGACATCTGCATGATTTCCGGCATGAAAGGCGTGTCGATAGCTCAGCATAATTTAATGGTTCTCGGTGACGTGATGGATTTTAAAGCGAAGATACAGTGCTCTGATAGATGTTGTAATCATATCATCAGCCATGGGTCGAGTAGGGATTGTTTACCGGGAATCTCTGTATAAGGTAATGTTCGGTTTGGGACGGATAATCGCTATCAGACCCGCGCTTCATCAATAGCGGTTGGGCTAACTACAGGCAGGGAGTTTTTGCAGGCTGAGTTCGGGAAGTCGTTTTTTGGTAGCGGCGAGGTGCTGCTCAACACTGGCAAGGTCTTTGTCCGCTAATGAAAATTCCGTGAAGTATTGAATTTGAACTTTGGTTCGAAGTTTTATTTGCACGACGACGCCATGCTTACGCAATTTCTCGGCGACTTGATTGGCTTTGTCTGAATCATTTGCAAAACCAAGTGAGATCGCGCCGCGATCTTCACCTTTGCGCAGCAGCATGACATTTTTAAAGCCACGACTTTTTAACATAGTGGCATTAGCGGTCGATTCTTCAAAAGTAGCTGCGGCCGGATACAGTAGAAAGTATCCTTCTGGTAATTGCTGTTCTTTATGCGTTATTTTGGAATTTTTTGCAATAGTCGGGAATTTTTGGATGAATCTATTGAGTTGTTCTTTGCTCGCAAAAGGACCGAGGGTAAAACAAGCTGAACTGTTAGACTCTGTTTGGACGACGGATTGTGAATAAGTGGTTAAGTTTTTGAAGATTTTTGCAAATTCGTCAGGTGTTACTGAGCTTTGTTCGGTCAACAACAGGCTCTGTTGATTAGCGATGGTCTGGCTGAGCAGGTTTATAACGGGTGAAGGTGAGGGCGCCCGGTCTGATGTTGGAAGCGGTGCTGGTGTTACTTGTGCGGATATTGGTTTGGGGCTAGGCTGTTCGGTCGGTTTGGCTGGCGTGATGGGTGCGCTTATCGCCAAGACGGGCGAAGTGATTACCGGTGTTTTGGGTTTAACGTCAACGATTGGACGAATTGGGACAATGGCTTGCTCAAGCTTGCTGGGTTCCGGTTGTTGAGCAGGTTGGGGCTGGATAATTGCTTGTTTTTCGGGTGTCGATGGCTGAGTGTTGAAGGTGGCGGTGCAGTTGACCCCGGCGATGATACTATCGTCAGGATTAGGTAGAGACATGCGCACGGTAAAGCTACCGCTGGCCGGATCAATCAATTGATCGACACTGGTGACGGTGGCCTTATAAATTTGATTGGCCGGTTTTTCGGGTTTTATTTCCGCCGACATGCCCTTCTTGATTTGACCAAAAACTTCGGCAGGGGCGACTAATTCAACCCGTAACGGATTAATCTGCGCCAGTTTCATAATCGGGCGTCCACTGACAGATTCACCTGGCATTAAAAAGCGTTCCAGCACAATGCCGTTGATCGGGCTTTTAATGCTTTTTTGTTCTAACTGAGTTAAGGCGAGTTGTAACTGTAATTCAGCCGCTTTTTGGTCGGCGATACTTTTATCGACGGCAAGTCTCGCGAGTGCTTCGTCGGTATTGGCGCGGTCTTCTTCATAAAAGGCAATGGCTTCTTTTTCATATAAACCTTGATAACGCTTTTTGTTGCGTTCGGTGAAGCCTAATTCAATTTTTTTACTTTGAATAACGTGCTCTAACATAGTTTCTTGTTTGGCAAGTCTTACCCGTGCACTTTCCACAGAAGATTCAAGCTTGGCGAGGATCTGACCTTTTTGAATCGGGTCGCCGGTATTGACACTGATGGATTCCAGGGTGCCGTCAACAGGACTACTCAATTCTACGTACATTTCAGGTTTGACGATACAGTCCAAAGTTTTGGTTTCGGTTGCTTGTACCGAATGACCAATAGTTAAACCCGCGATGATAAAAATAAAAGAGTGTCTCATGAGCCTTGGATTAATTCGTATTTGATCATGTATCCGGAAAATAAAGCAGTCTAGCCGACATGTTATGTGAAGATGAATTATAAATTCATAAATGTTAAGTATTTTCTTCAACATTTCAGTAGAAGTCACTCTAATTTAAATGTTTTTCTTATTCAAATTTACCAGAAAACGCCAATAATTTCACGTACTGTTTGTCTTGGAGCATTAATAATCGGCGATTTTTTCGATGTTCGCGTTCTTTGAGTTTTTGTGGCAGTAAGATAATCATATCGGCCAGCTTGCCGGAAATCAGCGCCTGTTTTCCGGCGAGTCGGGTTAAAAGCTTGATCACGGATTGAGGATAAGTCCTAATAATAAGTTCATCTTCCAACGAGAGGAACGCTTCGCTGCTCCCTGGATCGCCTTGTCTTGCCGCCCGTCCATAAAGTTGTCGATCAATGCGGCGTTCCTGATTGTGCATGGTCGCGATGACATGCAAACCACCTAAGGCGCTCACGCCTTCCCCTAATTCGATGTCAGTCCCTCGGCCCGCCATATTGGTTGCCACGGTTACTGCGCCCATTTGTCCTGCTTGAGCCACAATTTCAGCTTCTTGTTGGTCTTGTCTGGCGTTCAGAACGCGATGCTCGATGCCTTGTTGAGACAGGAGTTTGCTGACTTCTTCTGATTCTGCGACTGAGCAGGTGCCGATTAAAATCGGGCGCTTGGTGTGATGAGTTGTGGTAACACTCGAAAGGAAGGCCTGCCACTTGTGAACGCTTGATGTATAAAGACGATCCGGTAACAAAATACGTTGCGACGGTTTATGGGTCGGGACAGTGATTATCGGTAATTTGTAAACCTCTTGTAGTTCGGCGGTAATTTCCGTCAATGTGCCTGAAGTGCCTGCCAGACGCAGGTAGCGGCTGAAAAAACGTTGATAAGTAATACGCGCCAGAGTTTCGCGCCGCGAGGTGATTATACATCCCTCTTTGGCTTCGACCATTTGGTGTAAGCCTTCCTCCCAACTACGGTCGGCCATTACTCGGCCTGTTTGCTGATCGATAATCTGTATTTTGTTATCGCGCACTAAATAATCATGATCGCGCCGGTATAGGTGTTCAGCGGTCAGGGCGAGTTTAATTAATGCTTCCCGGCGGGTTTTGCTTTGCCAGGCTTTTGGTAGAGTTTTGGTCCGTTCGCCAATGCGTAAGGAACCTTCCGGCGTTAAGGTGATTTCATGACGATCCGATTGAATGCTAAAGTCACGAGGCGTTTGCAATGATGAGGCAATGAATAAAGCGCCTACATAAGCATGCTGGTCATCCGGATCATCAATCGATTTTGAAATGATTAGCGGAGTGCCGGCTTCATCAATTAAGACGCTATCGGCTTCGTCTATAATGGCAAAACACAGGCCACGCAATAGCAATGGGGAATGATTATATTGCTCGGCTTGGATTTGTTGGAATTGCAGACGTAGATTACCGATATTGTCGTTCATTGCAATTCGATCTCGTAAATAATCAAACGCGATTTGTTTGTTACAAATATGCACAATATCTCGCTGATATACGTTATGGCGCTTTTCGGCGGTCATGGTTTCAAAAATTGCACCGGTCGTTAACCCCAGGCGTGAATATAAGGGCTCCAAGTTTTCAGCATCTCGTTGAGCAAGATAATCATTGGCGGTAATGATGTGTACCGGAATTCCTGCTAAAGCGGCTGTACAGGCGGGTAAAGTGGTCGTCAAGGTCTTGCCTTCGCCGGTGGCCATTTGAGCTAACATGCCATTAATCATGATCCAGCCACCGAATACTTGGCTATTAAAATGGCGTTTACCAAGGGTGCGGCCCGCGACCTCCCGAATGAGTGCAAAGCTTTCCACAATCAATGGGTCGGTTAATCCTCGGCGTATGAGTTGAGTACGTAATTTTTCGATGGCTTCGGTTAATTCCGGTTCGGAAAGTGTTTTAAAATTGAGCTCAAATCGATTGACTTGTTTAATGATATACGCAGGTTGATAACGATACTTAAAGACGCACGCTTTAATTCGGGCCGCTATCGACGTCAATCGTTTAGTTAGCCAACCGGAATCAACCGATTTTTTTTGCGGATATCGACCTAGGACAATGCCCGGACGGTAGGATGTGCTAGACATTAAACTTGCTCAGAAATAATTGTCGGAATGAATGATACCACTGAGTCGCCAGGGTTTCGTGACCATGATTAAAGCGAACATAGGCGCGAGTTCCAATAAATACCTGGGTATCCGGAGGTGTAAATTCTATATCGACCTGAAAGAATTTTTCGAGGGTCGTTAGTGAGTCGGGTTGATTCGGGTCGAGCAGTATTTTTCCGCCCCCGGTGCTGGAGAGTGCTTCACTATATAGCTGATCACTAGCGCCAGGGATTTCACGCACGATTCTAGCCGGAATGATCTTCTCCAAATGATTGGCAAGCCTGAGTTCTACTCCGATCGTTCCGGCGCGAAATTTTCCAATATCCGCTTGTGTGACAATCGTGCGCACGATCGGCAGCGATTGATCGATCACATAACCTAGCAAATCGCCCTGCTTAACAAATCGTCCGGATAAATCTTCCGCATCCGGAATTAATAGACGACCGGCATGAGGTGCTTTTACTTGCATGGCCTGTAATTTTTTTTGAGCCTGGATTAGTTCAGAGTCAATAGCCGAAATGGCATCTTTGGCTTGTTGAGCTTTCACTTTTTCGTTATATTGTTCAGCACGATAGTTGGCTTCCAGTTCATTTTTCTTTGCCTGCAAAATTTTGACTTTAGTTTCCAGAAAAGGATCGTCTAGCAGGATAATGTCGGTCTTAGGCTGAATGTGACTGTTACTTAATGACAATAAGGGGCCGACAAAACCCTCATTTTCGGCTCTGATGTGCGCACGTTCAGGTAACCAGACCACGCCTTCGCTGCTGGTATAAGACGGAAACGGAATGATCACGAGCAGAGCCACCAACAGACTGACCGTGGAGAGGCTTACGCCGATGATTCTAAGTCGATGCTTTCGATGATCGAGGCTTTGATAAATGAAGTCGCCTATTTTGAGCAAGGGTGCGAAAATCTGCGCTACGACCATCGAGCCAGCCAGAATGATGCCGATGATAAAAAACTTCTGTACGACAAAGACCACAATAAACCACAGGATCATGAGTCGATAAATATACGAGGCAATCCCGTAACCGAATAGCCACAGCACCTCATCCATTCCGGTTGCAGGAGAAGGACTGTATTTAAATCCGAATAAGTATCGCAGGCACAGATATTTGTAATATTGATTAGCGCGTTGCGCTAAATTAGGTAGCTCAAGTGCATCGGCAAAAACATAGTAACCATCATATTTAAGTAAGGGATTGCCGTTAAAGAATAGCGAAGAAACGCCGCCAAGGAGCAAAATATTAAAAGCGATATCGTGCACCAATCCGGGTTCTACCGCAAGCCAGATAAATAAACTTAGAGTCGATAGCAACAATTCGACCATGATACCTGCGAGACTTACCAGAATTCGTTTGTATTTATTTCTGAAATGACTTGCGGTGGAAACATTGACATAGGGTACCGGAACCAGTAGTAAAAAGGTAATGCCCATTTCATGAACCTCGCCGCCTTCTATTTTGGTGGCAAAGGCATGTCCCAATTCGTGTAAAAATTTAACGAATGGATACAGTACAAACATTAGAGTTAAATTGTAAGGGGAGGTTGCTTTAATGACTGTGTAGCTGGTAAGTTCTTGCCAGTGGCTGGCGGCCAATAATCCTCCACTGATCACTATTACCAGCCAAAGTAGAAACGCGGAACGCGTAAATAAAAAGTTGACCTGATTGAGATGCTTGGACAGAAAGGCGTCGGGATCCCAAAGGGGGAATTTTTGTGATAAGGGGTTATTAAACAACTGAGTTAACAATTGTCCGCGTTGGGTATTTTGTCGAGCCAGCAATTCATCAACATTGATTAGAACGTTGGAATTTAGCAAATTTGCTGCGAACAGTTGCCCTAACAATTGGATGACTTCATGCTGATTTGGCGCGTTATCGCCAAAGTGCTCAACATTTAATTCCCAGGCTTCATTGACGGTTTTATAACCATCCAGTAATCCCATAAATCGGAAACTGGTTTCATTAAAGCGATGATGTCTTCCGGATGCTTTATCTTCGAGAATAAACCAAATCGAGCCGCGATAGGTATGACGATGAATATCGATATGAGGATGTAGTTGCGGACGTATATCTTTAACTCGATACCACTGATTACTGAAGATTGAGTTACTCATGATCGATTTATTCCTGCGTTGACAAGTATTAAGGCCACCATGACCAGAGCCATAGACTGAGCCAGTCCACTAAATCGTGGGTCCAAATCCATAGTAAGGCTTTCGATCCAGCTTTGATCTTTCCGACGCCCGACATTCCGGGGCGGAGTAATTCGGATGGATTTTGTAAGCTGGCTTCGGCACGAAAAATGTTCTCGCCATTTTCTACTTTAGAGATAGTGGTGATTTTTTGGACAGTCAATGGGAATAATTTTTCTGGTATACCTGATAAGGATAAGGTTCCGGATTGACCTTCCACAACATGCGAAATTAAGCGCTCGTTTATTTTTAATATGATTCGATAACCGTCTAACGGCGCGATCTTAAATAGACTTTTACCGCGCTCGACGGGCGCTCCCAATAATTGACTCAAATCGCCTTCAATGATGATTCCGTCAAACGGCGCGACAATATTGGTACGTTGTAGTTGTTCCTGAACCAGTTGTTGTTGTGCCTCGATTTGTTCGAGTTTAGCGCTCAGAACGCTTATTTTTGCCAGATTTCGGTTGGATAGTGCCTCACGATATTCACGCGCAGTTTGTTGTTGCTCGCTGGTTAATTTGACTGACTGGAGTTTTAAATCGGCATCATCCATCGTGGCTAGAATCATGCCTTGGGTAACGGTATCCCCGGCACGGGCATACGCCGTTAAAACATAACCTTCCATTGGGGCCGTGATCACGCGTTGTACCTTGCCCTCTAAAACTGCATCGGCATGTACCTTAAATTCACCATCAATCACACTGGTGGCGAACACTAATAAAACAATCAGAAGGCTGGCGATTTTGAGGCCAAACTGTTGCATGCTGAAAATATTTTTGAACTTTTTGTTGAGCCATTGATAAATTTTGCAGATGAGTGGCGATTCTTCTGTTTGTTTGAGTTGTAAGTAAGGGCAAAGCAAGGCCATTGTTTGTTCGATGAGCCTGACCGATTCTGGATCGAATGGATTACTGGCTTGACGTTCCAGAGTGATTACCGCAACAATTTCATCCTGATTCGAAAGAGGCAAGGTATAAATCGAGCCTGTGCCATATTTACTCGCAAGCTCGGCATGCGCTAGGGTTACTTGGTAATGTTGTTGATCGGGTACCGGATAGATAATCATCGTATCTTGATCAACCGCCTCATCCATAGCGTCCGCGATACAACGCATTAAATTGGCTCGTTTATCGAATTTGGTACTGTTCGAAAAAGCGATGATTTCGGCATGTTTGTGTTTAATGATGCCAATAGCAACACGTTCACATAGAAAATGTTTATTAATTTCGCTAATCAACGCAATCAGAGCTTCGCGATAACTCGGTTGTTCAAGGCAGGTTGCCGCCAGTTTAACGACGGTTGCGTAGAATTCCTTCGAAAATTCAATGCGACGTTCCATGCCCCCCAGCTCTAGCCATACCAGCCCTTGCTCAAGTAGTGAAAATATTTCTTGAGTTGAATGAATACGTCGTCTATCTATTTTTAAAACAACAACACCGGCAATCTTAGTATTAATGACAATAGGGACTGCCAAATAGTCATGTGCAAGAGAGGGATCATTAGTATCAGGGATATTTTGCGTAATTACATTTTGGCGGGTTTGCAACGCAGATTGGGCAACGGTAAGTAAGTGTACCGGGGGGTCTTTGATATCAGCTGGCCACTGTGCTATCGGGCTTAGAATCTGACTGTCCGGTTTAACCATCAACAATAATGCACAGTGACATTCGCCAATTATTTTGCATTGAATAGCTAACCAACTATAAGCAAAATGGTCCAAAGGTCTATCTCCTGATATTGGCAAATTTTGAAAGGGAGGGATGGAGTTTAATTTTAGACCATACCTTGATTTTATCAACCTGAGACACCTGAATATTGGCTATGCTAATCAAGCAGTAATTCGAAAAAAGTGCGAGAAATCAAAATGGTTTTCTGATTTATAGCTTTTGCTAAGGTTTTGGGCAACCACGCTGATCGCTGGTTAATACTGTGTCTTGATTGATCATAAGTTGGCCACAGCTATCCTGATTTTGACCTCGGGTACTGGTCGGATTGGCGCTGATTGAAAAAGTGCTCGCAGTATTTTCAGTCACGGCAAAGGTATAATCGATTAATTTAGCAGCGCCGCCGAGTTCTTCAAGCAGCGCATAACTTTGATGGGTGGCGCGCCATTTCGCTTGACGTTGCGCCAGGCTCAATAATTCTGCCTTGGCCTCACTGCGGCGACTCGTGAGTACTGCATCCCGATAATTGGGAAAAGTAATCGCTGACAGGATACCGATAATCGCCAGCGTAATTAAAAGTTCAACCAAGGTAAAACCTTTGGTTAGCGGGTAAAATTTGGGTAAGATATTCATTGAGATCTCTCCTGAGAAGATTAAAATAACCACAAACGCGTTCGTTGTATTTCGATGCAGTGGGTTCGACACCCTACTTGCTATACAAAACTCTTCAGCGATTAAATTACATCACTTTTTAAAAAATTAAGCCGGATGGAATCTCGTTATGCCTAAACTACAACTCATCGTTCGCTCAAATTAACCCAAGATTCGTAGAATTATGGCAAGATATCAGCATTTACCATTAGAAACTTCAATCAACATTACCAGAACCGAACGGGTAGACGATATTCCACTGTTGCTCGCGCAGATGGAAAAAATGAAAATA
>CANNKG010000055.1 GCA_947505105.1 Methylococcaceae bacterium
CGGAAAAGGGGCCATAAAGCGCTGACCTTGTTCATTTTCGAGAATTTGAGCTCGATATTCAGTCACGATACGACTAATATCAATATCAAATACCTGGCGACTCTCAA
This sequence comes from Methylococcaceae bacterium, assembly GCA_947505105.1. Taxonomy (GTDB): domain Bacteria; phylum Pseudomonadota; class Gammaproteobacteria; order Methylococcales; family Methylomonadaceae; genus SXIZ01. Next base: position 108 of record CANNKG010000055.1, read on the forward strand.
AGCCAACTTCACGATACTCTCCAAATGGCAGAGTCGAACGATCCACCTCAAGCAGCAAGGTAGCCTGGATGGAGCTTGCGGAATCCGGGATTAAAGTTCACTGCCGATCTCGGATTTCATCTGGGCTTCTGTGGTTTTGATGTCCCGTATTCCGCGTTGCTACATACGGGCTACGCATTTTTTTATTTTCTGATTGAAATGGTATGGTGTTGTATCGGCGCAATCGCGTTTTGGGCGGAACTTATTATTTTACGGTGACATTGCGTGACCGATCTTCTGATATTTTGGTACGACATGTTGATCTGTTGCGCAACGCATTTCGCTCGGTTCGTGCGGAACGTCCTTTCACCATTGACGCCATTGTGATATTGCCCGAACATTTACATACCGTTTGGACTTTGCCGGATGGTGATGCGGATTATTCCGGGCGCTGGCGGGCGATAAAATTCCGCTTCACACATGCTTTACATGCAACTGGTGTATCATATTCCGTGATCATCGCGGTGAATATCGGCTGTGGCAACGTCGGTTCTGGGAGCATACGATACGCGACGAACGTGACTATGCACATCATGTTGATTATTGTCATTGGAATCCTATCAAACACGGTTTGGTGCAACGATTGGAGGATTGGCCTTATTCTTCATTTCACCGGTATGTCCGCCGCGGTCTTTTGACACCAGATTGGACTGGGGGCATTGCTGAATCGGAAGCCGAATACGGTGAATGTCCGTATGACAGATAATCCGTAACCCGCATGGTCATATTGCGGTTGAATTGTAAGGTGGTTCCACTTTAGCAAACCACCGCAAACGAAGCCTATTTTTCTGGTTTCCTACCCCTATAGACAAACACTCTAGAGAGGATTTACCAAACCCGTCTAGCTCAGAAATAATTTTATTGGCAACAGTTATTGTGGTTAATGATCATTTAAGGAGCGGAGTTTGCAACTCCGCTCCTTAAACGTTTCAAAATCGGCTGGAATAATTTCTTAAATTTGGTAAAACGTCATGTACGGGTTGACAAACCCCGTCCAGCTTAAGATGATTTAATTTTGTTATTTTGAACAAAGAGAGGCAAATACCATGAAAACAATCAATTTTACGTGGTGGAAAAGTGAGCATTTTTATTTGGGTTATTTAAATGACTATCCCGATTATATGACTCAGGGTGAAACAAAAGCGGAGTTGCAGGAAAATTTAAAAGATTTGCTCAAAGATATTGAGAGCGATGAAATTCCTTATATCAGAAAAACCGAAGCGCTGTTCGTCGCCTAATGAAAAGACGTGAGTTAATCAAAAAGCTTGAAGAAATGGGATGTGTACTGAAACGTCATGGAGGAAATCACGATTGGTACACTAATAAAGAAACAGAGCAGTCACAGGCTGTACCTCGACATAACGAAATTGATGAATTTCTAGCAAAAACAATTATAAAAAAACTTAGCAAATAGTCCGGTAGGGTGGGCAGCGCTTTTTGTGCCCACGGGGAACAACTCAGTAATGATAACGGCACTGAGCAATGATGATCGCATTATCGGTTGCTTGGTAAACGAGTCGATGTTCGCGGTCAATACGCCTAGACCAGTAACCTGTCCAGTTATACCGTAATGGTTCAGGATCTCCCAAGCCTGAAAATGGATGTCGTTGTATGTCAGTAATGAGCAGGTTGATGCGTTTTAACACTTTTTTGTCGGTTGCTTGCCAGTAGAGGTAATCTTCCCATGCGGTTGATGCCCACGACAAAATCATGGTTCAATCAGAGACTGTTGCAGGATTTTACCTGCATCTATTTCTGTGATGGCCTGATTTAAACGCGCCGCATTTTTTGGACTTGCCATCAGGTAAGCAGTTTCTTCATAAGATTTGAAATCTTCTAAAGAGATAAGTACAGCGGGTTTGCCATTTTGGCGGGTAATTATGATGGGTATATGGTCGTCATTGACCTTGTCTAAAGTGCTCGCCAAGTTGCTGCGGAAGATTGAATAACTGATGGTGTCCATTATTTTTCCCTTAGTTATTTTAAGTACGTATTATTGTACTTAAAGTAGAGCATTATGCATATACTTTTTGGTAGTTAGCACGTAAGACGGAATCTGTAAAACGTAAGGCGGTTTCGCGTTAGCAAGGTAGCCTGGATGGAGCATGTGGAATCCGGGATTAAAGTCACCGCCGATCCCGGATTTCATCTGGGCTTCTGTGGCTTTGATGTCCCGTATTCCGCGTTGCTCCATACGGGCTACGCATTTTTTTATTTTCTGATTGAAATGGTATGGTGTTGTATCGGCGCAGTCGCGTTTGTTATGAGGCTAACTCGCGTAAGGTGGAACTCTTTTCAATTCGGCGCTTGAACTGATCTTGGCCACATAAAGCTCCTGTGCGCGTTATCCCGCTAGTTTTGCACTTGCCAGTCTGTTCAGGCTAATGCCCTGCTCCGCCGCTTGCATGGCTAAAGATCGGTGTATTTCAGGCGGAATGCGTACTCTAAATTCACCGCTGTAATGTTTTTCAGCCAGCGGCTGCGGTACGGCTTCCTGGTTGGCTTGCATGTCGCTGACAACTTCACGCACCACTTGCCGAATTCCTGTTAAAGCCGCTTCTGGGCTGGTGGCTAACCAGGAAAGCGAAGGGAATTCTACGCACAAGCCAATATGTTCGTTATCTTCCGGTGACCAAGTTACGCGGTAGGTGTAATGTTCACTATTCATTGCGGTGCTCCTTTAATTTATCAATCGCCAACAGAACCTGCCGCACTTGATACGCTTTGGCTTTTCCTTGGTCGTTTTGAATGTTTATCCGTGGGTCGCCGGGCCAAGGTGTTTTAAAAATGGTATGACTGGTACCTGACTGGCGTGGTTGACCAAAGAATTCTTCACACACTTTGACGAGGTCGATGAATCTTACATTGGTCGGTTCCCGGCGCATTTGGTCGAGTATTTTCTTAGAGGCTGTCATGGATTGATGGTATCAATAGTGGCACCAAAAATCAATAAATTTCATTTGCCCGTTTTCCTCACATTCTCCTGTGCCCTGATTTAACTGGGTTTCTTTGATTTTGATGCCCCGTATTCCGCTTTGTAACATACGGGCTACGCATTTTTTATTTTCTGATTGAAATGATGTTATATCTGGGCAGTCGCGTTATTTTTTCCAAGGCAGGATATGGTTTTGGAAATATTGATTATTTGTTGTACAATTTAGTTGTACAACAAATAATCAGGTATAAATTATGACCATCGAAACTACCTATAGTCAGGCGCGTGAGCAGTTTAAATCGTTGATGGATCGAGCAGTAGATGATCGGGAGGTTGTCATTGTTCGTCGTCGTTCAGGTGATGCTGTGGCGATGATCGCAGCGGATGAACTCGAAAGCCTTATGGAAACGGCGCATTTATTACGTTCACCCCACAATGCGGAACGACTTCTGTCAGCCTTAACGCGTGCTCGAAGTGGCGATGTTTATCCATCATCTGTTGCAGCCTTAAAGCAGGATTTGGGACTTGAAGACTCAATCTAGCCGGTTGGCAGTATTTCAACCTGAATTTATAGAAGATCTTCGCTATTGGGTTGAAACCGACCGCCGTACCGCTAAACGCCTACTCGACTTGGTAGAAGCGGTATTAGGTGACCCATTTTCGGGAATTGGCAAACCCGAACCCCTAAAATATCTTGGTTCTGACGTCTGGTCGCGTAGAATTACCCAAGAACATCGTTGTGTTTATCTAATAAAAGCAGATCGCATCGATTTTCTGCAAGGAAGATATCATTACTAAATGAAAGTCCGGTGGACCACCGCCTCAGCCAGTTTCCGGGCTAAGCAAGTCGGTTTTTAGCGTTTCGGAAAAAGGCTCTTCGCCAAACCAAATCGAAAAATATGCGAGCGCCTGTTCAGGATTGTCCAAGGTGGCCAGCAGCGATGAATTTAATAATAACTGTAAGCCTCGATCCGGACTGTAAATCAATTCGTAAGTATCACCCTTATCAACATCGCGGTAAGCGCTGTTGAATTTTGCAAAAACAGCCTGCCAATCCGAGTATTTGGCGGCCAGATTCAGTTTTAAATATTGTTCCGAAGATTCCCGAAAGGCGTGGGCCGGAATGGCGCGTTCGTACAGAAAACGCATGCGCTTAGGGATAGGTTTCAGAATTTCTTGGAGTTGTTTGCAATCGGGCAGATACAGCGCCGCGTAGCCGACGTGAATCAGTCGGTATGCTTTCAATTCAGCTTGGCTGCAGCGTGATAGCTTGTGTTGATCTACGGCGAGTTCATGCGGAAACCGGGGCTCAGCTTGCACTGAGGGTAACAGGCAGAGCAGCGCCAGCAACAGGATTAATCTTGCAAATCGTTCTTTAACCATTGTAAAACGCCTCCGATAACGGGAATGTGTAAATAGAAACCTTGCATGCTGTCCCAGTAATCCTGGTGCAACACGATTTTGCCTTGGGCGTTGAAACGCAGATGACTGATGCCAATAGTTTCAACCGTTTTTTGTTGACCCAAAATCGTAAATTGCGTGCGCATCCGCCAGCGCACGAAGCTATTTTGGTTTTGTTCAAGAATGCTCAATATTTCACAGCTAATATCATCGAGATGTCCTTGGGTTCGCAGCAGATAAAGCAATAAGCTGGGCTGGTCATGAAGGGTGACGAGGGTATCATTAAAATATAATTTGTCGGCGTAAGCGTCGCTCACCAGCGTTTTTAGATCGCCGTGATCTAAATTGTCGTACAGCTTTACAAATGGCTGCAAACGAGGGTTTTGAGTCAGGTCGGTATCGCTTGGTGCCAGTTGTAGATATTCCTGAAGCGGATTTGGTTCGATGTGACTGCATGCACTGAGGGTCGAAATCAGCGCAATAATCGGCAATAAAAATTTCATCGTTCACTCCCAAGGTTGACGAGTGAGGATATTATTTCTGATTGCGTGTCACCATTGCGTGAACGAATGCCTCAGTAACGTTCACGCAATTTTCACAAGCTTTGACGCTATAATTTCTGCCAACAAACGAAACCTCGCTTGGTACGTCAGGAGAAACATGTGACCTTATCCATACGCTTGAATAAATTAATTAGCTGGTTTGATAGCAGCCAGATCAGCGTCGCTGAAAATACCAGTGAGGCGATCGACTGGTTGCGCGTTATTCCGTTCATTTTGATGCATCTTGCTTGTCTGCTGGTGTTCGTGGTTGGCTGGAGTCCGGTGGTATTATGGGTTGCGCTGTTTTCGTATCTAATTCGAATGTTTGCGATTACGGCCTTTTATCACCGGTATTTTTCGCACAAAGCGTTCAAAACCGGGCGAATCTGCCAGTTTATTTTTGCGCTGATTGGCGCGACTTCTACCCAGCGCGGCCCTATTTGGTGGGCTTCGCATCATCGCCGTCATCATCGGTTTTCCGATACCGATCAGGATATTCATAGCCCAATTCATGGTTTTCTCTGGAGTCACATGGGCTGGTTTTTGTGTCTGAAAAATTTTACGACGCGTGAAAATTGTGTGCGCGATTTACTTAAATTTCCCGAATTGCGCTGGCTCGATCGTTACGACATCGCGATTCCTGTCGTTTATGCCTTCGCGTTACTAGGGGTGGGAAAATTGTTGGAAGTCTATGCGCCGGAGTTGCAGGTAACCGGTGGACAAATGGTCGTCTGGGGCTATTTCGTTTCAACCATCGTGCTGATTCATTGCACACTGTGCGTTAATTCGCTGGCGCATGTATGGGGCACCAAGCGCTACGCAACCAACGACAGCAGTCGTAATAATGCGCTGTTGGCATTGTTGACGCTCGGCGAAGGCTGGCACAACAATCACCATCACTACCCGGTTTCGGCGCGGCAAGGTTTTTTCTGGTGGGAACTGGATATTAGCTATTACTTGCTAAAAGCGATGGCGGCGCTTGGCTTGGTGTGGGATTTACAGCCGGTACCGCGTGAACGACTGACGCTCAATTTAATCGAACGGAAGTAATCATAATGAATATCGCCATCGTCGGTAGCGGCATTGCAGGCATTTATGCCGCGCACTATTTAAGCAAACAACATAAGGTCACGCTGTACGAGGCTAATGCCTATCTCGGCGGACATACCGATACCCATAATATCGTTATCAACGACAGAAATTTTGCGGTCGATACCGGATTTATTGTGTTCAACGCGCACAATTACGTGCATTTCACACAATTTTTAGCCGAATTAGGCGTTGAATCGCAACCCTCGGACATGAGTTTTAGTGTCAGCGATGTCCTAAGTGGCTTGGAATACAATGCGACCACCATCGACAAATTATTTTGCCAACGCCAAAATCTGTTTCGGCCGCGTTTTTTTCGCATGGTGCTCGATATTGTGCGTTTTTACCGCGAAGCGCCCAAATTGCTCGACGGTTTCGATAATACGCTGACCTTGGGGGATTATCTGGCGCAAAATCGCTACAGTCAGGCGTTTATGGATGATCATTTAATACCGATGGCGTGTGCGTTATGGTCGGGTCCTCCTGACCTGCTTAAAAATTTTCCGGTGCGTTATTTCGTGGCGTTCATGGCGAATCATCAGATGCTTAACTTGTCTGAGCGACCTCGTTGGCGAACGGTGTCGGGCGGTTCTTCGATGTATATCGATGCGTTCAGGAAGCAGTTTGCAGGCGAGTTGCGCTTGAATACTCCTGTTCAGACGATTGTGCGCCATCCACACGGCGTCAAGGTTTCGACTGCTAATGATAATTTGAATTATGATCGCGTAGTGCTCGCCTGCCATAGCGATCAGGCGCTAGGTTTGCTCAAGGATGCTAATGTTGCCGAGACTGAAATTCTGGGCGCGATGAGCTATCAGGATAATGAAGTGGTGTTGCATACCGATGCCTCGTTGATGCCTAAGCATCCGAAAGCCTGGGCGAGTTGGAATGCGCTCAAGTTGGACGAGGTGCAGGCAAGGTGTACGATCACCTATTACATGAATCTGTTACAAAATCTGGATGCTTCGGAACCCTTGCTGGTCACGCTCAATTGCACCGATAGGATCGATCCGGACAAAATTTTGCTGACTCGGCATTATCATCATCCGGTCTATACTCCGCAAAGTCTTGCCGCCCAACTGCGGCGCGCCGAGATTAATGGTCAGCGGCATACCTATTTTGCGGGTGCGTATTGGGGCTGGGGCTTTCATGAGGACGGTGCGCGCAGTGCACAGGAAGTCGTCGATTTAGTGGGGCAAAGCTGATGAATAGTCGCTTATTCACGGGCTGGGTGCGGCACCGCCGCTATGCGCCGAAAGCGCATAGTTTTAACTATCCGACTTTTATGACCTGGCTCGATTTGGCCGAATTATCCGAGGTTTTCGTCAAGAGTCGCTTTTGGTCGTTGGAGCGCTTCAATCTGGTCGGTTTTCGTCGTAGCGATTATCTTGGGGCCGCTGAGGTGGAGTTATCGGAAGCGGTCAAGGCCAAGATCAAACATGAAACCGGCGAAGTTTTTAACGGGCGCATCTGTCTGCTGACGCATTTACGCTATCTGGGTTATTGCTTTAATCCGGTCAGTTTCTACTTCTGTTATCCGGAACAGAGTGAACAGCCGCGCTTTATTTTGGCTGAAATCAATAATACCCCGTGGGACGAGCGATTTTGCTACGTGCTCGACACCCATCAATCCCAAAATGCCAAAGACAAGTGGACGTTTGAATTTGACAAGAATTTCCATGTCTCGCCGTTTATGCCGATGCAACTCGGCTATCGTTGGTTGTTTAGTCTGCATAATGAACAACTGACGATTCATATGCAATTGTTCGACGATCAGGACTGCTGTTTCGATGCGACGTTACAGATGCAGGCGCAAGCCTTGAATGATCAGGCAATGCGCACTATTCCGTTAAGTTATCCATTGCTGACCTTCAAGGTTGTGTGGTTGATTTATTGGCAGGCGCTACTGCTCTGGCTCAAGGGCATTCCGGTTTTCGATCATCCCAACAAGCAAGTCACCAAATGAGGAACAAGTTATGAATGCAACCGCCGCGACTTTAACGCAAACGCCTTCGCAGCTCGATTTACTGTTACGCAAAGCCTTGCTCGGCAAGCTTGAAAAAATACAGGGTGCCGAATTGACCATTGGCGATCCTTTAGGGCAATGTGTTCTTGGCCGGGTCGGTGCAGATGGTTTGCGCGCGAGTATTCAGGTGCATGATGTGAGTTTTTATCGGCAAATCAGTTTAGGCGGCTCGATTGGCGCAGCTGAAGCTTATATGGATCAACTCTGGCAGGCCGACGATTTGACGCGGGTGATTCAGATTTTAGTGCGCAACCGGGACTTGCTCGACAGCATGGAAGGTGGATTGGCGACTTTGGCGAATCAAGCGTTGAAGTTCTGGCATAGCACGCGCCGCAATTCACAGGAAGGTAGTCGAAAAAATATTGCCGCGCATTACGACTTGGGTAATGATTTTTTTAAATTGTTTCTTGATCAACATGGCATGTACTCGTCGGCGACTTTCTATAGGCAATCGATGAGCTTAGAGCAGGCTTCGACCGCGAAATTGGAGCGAATTTGTCAAAAGCTTGCGTTAAAGCCTTCCGATCACTTGTTGGAAATCGGCACCGGTTGGGGCGGGTTTGCAGCTTATGCCGCGCAGCATTACGGCTGTCGGGTGACGACTACGACGATTTCCAAGGCCCAGTATGAAGGTGCCAAGGCGCGAATCCAGGCTGCCGACCTTCAAGACAAGGTGACGCTGATCATGGAAGATTATCGTGAATTAACCGGTCAGTATGACAAATTGGTATCGATCGAAATGATTGAAGCGGTAGGCCATCATTATCTCGACACTTATATCAGCAAATGCGCTTCGCTTTTGAAACCCGATGGATTGGCGTTAATTCAGGCAATTACCATTGAAGATCAACGCTACGAGCAAGCCTTAAAAGCGGTCGATTTCATCAAGCGCTATATCTTTCCGGGCAGCTTTATTCCGTGCGTCAGTGCGATTGTTCAAAGCAGCGCGCGTTGTAGCGATTTACGCTTGTTAAATCTCGAAGACCAAGGCGAAAGCTATGCCTTGACACTGCGTAGTTGGCGCGAACGTTTTATGGCTGAGCTCGAACAAGTCCGTGCTCAGGGTTATAACGAAGAATTCATTCGCATGTGGGAATTTTATCTCTGTTATTGCGAGGGCGGTTTTTGGGAAAAATCGATTTCCAACGTGCAATTGCTGCTCGCCAAGCCCGGTAATCGCAGAAAACAATGGTTACCGGGTTATGGCGCCTAATCTGATCAATGCGCTGTTTTTGCAGACCTTATGGTTTGCGGCAGTGTTCGGTGCTGCGGCTGGATTGCTCTGGCCAGCGTTGCTGTTGCTGGGGTGTTTTGGGCTGTGGAGTTTACGTCCTATGATCAGAATTCAGGGCGATGGTGGTTTGGTGCTGGTCGCGGTATTGATCGGTTTCATGCTCGATAGTGCTTGGGTCAAACTTGGCTGGTTGAGTTTTGCGGGTAGTTGGCCTCGTCAGGATTTAGCGCCGCTCTGGATCGTCATCCTATGGGCTGGACTCGCCTTGACCCTAAATCACTCGCTGGCTTGGTTACAATCTAATTTATTGCTTGCTGCCCTCTTGGCTGGCTTGTCCAGCCCCTTTTCTTATCTGGCGGCGGAGCGGTTCGGTGCTTTACAGATTATCGGTGCTTCAGGCGAGTGGGCTTTCGGCTTGGGATTGAGTTGGGCAGTGGTATTGCCGTTCATGCTCTGGCTGGCAAAACAATTAAAACAACTTCCATTAAGGGGGAAAGAACATGTTTAGTTTGACTGTGGTTGCCTTGATGAGTTTTTGTGGGATGTTTTTTGCGTGGCGTTGGCAGGAACGGCATGCCAATGCCGGTATTGCCGATGTGATTTGGGCATTCGGGATGATGCTCGCAGGTCCCTGGTATGCGTTTACCGGAACTGCGCCGTTGTATTTGAAAATCGCCTTGGCGTTTTTGACCTTGACCTGGTTTCTCAGGTTAGGACGGCATTTAGCGCTTCGGGTATTTACCGAGCCTGAAGACGGTCGATACCGGGCAATGCGTTTGGCGATGAAAAATCATGTCTCGCTTGGGTTCTTTCTGTTTTTTCTGGCGCAGGCCGGTTTTATATGTCTGCTCTCGCTGCCATTTCGGGCGGTCGCGCAGAACGCTGAGCCGACGCCTGTAAGAGTCGTGCTTGCGCTGTTAATCGCTGCGGTGGCGTTATGGGGTGAAAATCAGGCAGATCGGCAGCTCGCTGACTTTAAAGCGCGGCCTGAAAATCGTGGATTTACTTGCCGGGACGGTTGGTGGCGCTATTCGCGGCATCCGAATTATTTTTTTGAATGGCTGCACTGGTTTGCTTATCCATTACTGGGCTGGGGTGGCATCTATCAGGCGTATCTGTGGCTGACCCCAGTGGTCATGTTGTGCTTTTTGTGTTTTTTGACGGGCATTCCGTTTACCGAGCAACAGGCTTTGCGCACCCGCGGCGATGATTATCGCCGTTATCAGCAGTCAACCAGTTCGTTTTTCCCGTGGTGGCCCAAATCCATTCCTTAAATTATTGATAAGTATTGAAGAGGTCTGTTATGCACGCAATTACCTTTGCTGAACGTAAACTATTACCCGACAGCTTGATTCGCTTGGGAATCCGGCAATTATTGAAACAACGTTTACAGGACGAATATGCCGACGATGCCGAATTGCAGAATTCGAGATACCGGGCCCTGCTGCACAGTTTGCGCAGCAGTCCGATTGCGGTTGAAACGGCGGCGGCAAACGAGCAGCACTATGAAGTCCCGGCGCAGTTTTATCAGTTTGCGCTTGGCAAGCACTTAAAATATTCTTCGGGTTATTGGGATGATCGCACCGATAGTCTCGATCAGGCCGAAGCGAATATGCTGGCGCTAACCTGTGAGCGCGCCGAGTTGTCAAATGGGCAGGAAATTCTGGAATTGGGCTGTGGCTGGGGTTCGCTGACCCTGTGGATGGCGCGCAATTATCCGAGTAGCAAGATTACCGCTGTGTCCAATTCGCAGAGTCAGCGCGAATATATTCAAGAACAGGCACTTAAAAGCCGACTCAGCAATATCGAAGTGATTACCTGCGACGTTAATCACTTGAATTTGGAGCGGCATTTCGATCGGATCGTTTCGGTCGAAATGTTCGAGCACATGCGCAATTACGATCGCTTGCTCGGCAAAATCGCTCATTGGTTAAAGCCGAACGGTAAGCTGTTTGTGCATATTTTTTGCCATCGTTATTTAGCGTATCCGTTTGAAACCGAAGGCAGCGATAATTGGATGGGGCGCTATTTTTTTACCGGTGGTCTAATGCCGGCTCGTGATACCTTGCTGCATTTTCAAAAGCATCTGCAATTACACTCTCAGTGGGATATGTCGGGCAGCCACTATCAGAAAACTGCTGAAGCGTGGCTGAGCAATATGGATCAACATCGCGAGAAAATTGAGCAACTATTTAGCAATACCTATGGTAAGCAAGAGGCCAAACTTTGGCAGCAGCGCTGGCGTATTTTCTTCATGGATTGTGCCGAATTGTTCGGTTATCGAGTCGGTAATGAATGGATGGTTGCGCATTATGTGTTTGGAAAAGCGCACTAAGCTATGGCAAAAAACGGCCTACATCAAAAACTGATTCATGCCTTTCTGTTGCAGATTGTCTTGATCAGTCTCGCGACTTTGATGGGAGTCTATGCCGCCGAAAAAGTGTTGGAAGATTTACTGGTCCGGAAGGCGCTGGAAGGCGAGGCCGCGCATTTCTGGGCCTTGCACGGGCAGCATCCTGATTTTCCACGGCCTAATACGCTTAATATGATTGGTTACTTGGCGGTTGCTGAGAATGTTGAGGAGGTACCGCCCGAATTGCGGGGACTGCAACCCGGTTGTGGGCGAGCGACGCTGGGTAAACGCAAGCCGATCGTTTATGTCGAAGATCGAGGCGAGGCGAGGCTTTATTTAGTGTTCGACGAGCAACAGATCGCGACGTTGTCGTTTTATTTCGGGGTCGTGCCGCTCAGTTTAGTGCTAGTTCTGATTTATTTGTTTACTTGGCTTTCGTATCGGCAGTCTAAAAATGCGATTTCACCAATTATAAAACTTGCACATATTGTCGAGAAGTTTGATTTCAACAGTCGCGGTCTGCCGGAATTGAACCTGAGCGAATTCAGGGTGTCGAGCGATAGCGATGTACTCAAGCTGATTAATGCTTTGGACAGTTTTAGCAAGCGTCTGGAATTGTTTATTGAACGAGAGCATAACTTTACGCGTGAGGCGAGTCATGAGTTGAGGACTCCGCTGGCGGTCATTAAAAGCGCCTTGGCCTTGTTGCAGAAGCGTCAGGATTATCAACCGAATGAGCAAAAATCCCTGGCCTTGATAGCGACGACATTACGCGATATGGAAGGCTTGATTGATACCTTGTTGTTGATGGCTCGGGATGAGGCTGCGCCGTTGCCGGAAGATAATGTGCTGGTCAACGATTTGCTCGTTACCTTGGTGGAGCAAGTCAATCATGCCTTGAATCAGCAGCACATTAAAGTGGAGATTCAGCAGCATTATTTGCTATCAATTCCTGCCGCTGAAAAAGTATTGACTATTCTGTTTACCAATTTGTTACGAAATGCTTTCACTTATACCCGTGAAGGCATGATTACGCTTAAGGTTGAAGAGCGCAGTGTGACGGTAGCAGATACCGGTATCGGTATGGAGCAACAGCAATTACAGCAGGTGTTCGAACCGTTCTATCGAGTGCAGAGCAATACTGTGGGTCATGGCCTGGGGCTTACCATTGTGAAACGTTTATGTGATCGCTTTGGCTGGCAACTAAAAATCAGTAGCAAGGTCGGAGAGGGCACTAGCATTACCGTATTATTTCCACGTTCGACTTGTGTAGGTGCGGTCAAAAACTAATCAGGCGCGCTTAAACGAAAGCCAATGCCTTGATGAGTTTCAAGTAATGGCGTATCAAAGGGTTTATCGATTGCTTTGCGTAATTTGTACAGATGGCTGCGGAGTGTGTCGCTGTCTGGTGTCAAATCGCCCCATAATTCATTTTCGAGCTGTTCCCGGGTGACGAGATTAGGGGATTCACGCATTAAGATGCGCAAGATTCTGAGGCAGGTCGGTGATAAGTGAATAATCTGGCCGTTGCGCATCACCTGCATGGTGCTGGTATTCATGCTGAGGTCGTGGATTTTGTAGATCGATTCATCGAGCTCGCCGCGCTCACGTCGAATCAGCGCAATAATGCGTGCTTCAAGTTCGGGTAAATCAAAGGGTTTAACCAGATAATCATCTGCCCCCTGCTGAAAGCCGCTCAATTTATCCTGTAATTGATCTCGAGCGGTTAACATTAGAATCGGTGTCGAGAGGCGGGCATCCTGGCGTAAGCGCCGACATATTTCGAGGCCGTCGATCCCCGGCAGCATAATATCCAGAATGATCGCGTCATAACGTTGGGTAGTCGCTAAATGTAATGCGCTTAAGCCATCATGCGCATAATCCATCATAAAGCCGCTGCTTTCAAAATAAGCGCCAACTGCTTGAGCAAGATTCAAATGATCTTCAACCAAAAGCAGGGTGGCATTTTGGGGTGTCGATAAGGCGCTTGGCATGGAAAAGATCCCGTCTGGTCAGTGAGAAAAGTCTATGCATGAACTACATCGCGGATAGGATGAGAGCTTTTTGCGCCGAAGTCAATCGGAATTGGGGTATACTGGTGTGCCTTAATTTACTATAGAGGATTTAGAAAAATGCCTTTTTCAGCCAATCAATTAGACGAACTCAAAGTACTTAATCATTATTCGCAACCCAGTTCAATGACAGGTATCAAGATTCATCATGATGCCGCTCCCGAGATGATTGAGGCTGCCAAGCGTTTGCATGAGAAAGGTTTGACTGATCATCAGGATGGCGGTTATTTAACCGACTTGGGTTGTGAAGCCCTTGAAAACCTACAGGCCTTAGAGCGACTATTGGCTTAACGCAGACAAAAAAAAGCTCCCATAACAATTATGATATGGGAGCCAAAAAGCAAACATGTCATGAGGAAACGATGTTTGAGAATTTACCAGGAGGGTATGAGTAAATTACTTGTTTTGCCGACGCGTTAACAGAATGTTGCTATAAATAGCCGCGCCCGCAAATAAAACGGTTGATACAATAAATTCGCCTGAAATAAAACCATAGATACCGGTGATAAATATCAGGCCCATAATGAGATCTTTTTTAAAGTCATTCATTGTGAGTACCTTGAGGTTATTGTTTAACGGAATATTTGTCGGTAATGCTTCCTGCATTGGTTTACCTACTTTGTCCTTTATAAGTGAGGTGAGTTTGATTTCATTATATAAGGTCTTTTTATATTGACAATATCGTAATTTGTGAATGCATTGTTTCTAGATTGGAAATAATACAGACATAATAATGTCATATTTGTCAGCATCACCTCTAAGCGATTCGATAAGATAGGTGCTTGATATGTCTTGCAAGTCGTTGATGCAGACGACATGCGGGGCGTGATGATTTAGCAATGATTTGGTTTACGCCCCGGGGGGGATCTTGCTGAGTTTTCTTGCTGCGCATTGCTGCTGTTCACCTCGTTTCAAAAGTGAACAGTAGCGAGCGCCGTCGTTTATCAAATTTTAAGATAATTCCACCAAAACCAGTTTTTTACGTACAAATATTGGCGTATTGGTGATTTGACAAGTAGCAAAACCAGACCTATCGAATACAAGCACCAAACTGCTGCCCATTCGTTAGGATTGGATGTCGTTAGATAGGCAAGCAGTGGACCGGTAAACATATGGTAAACCGTCATTCGCCAAGAGCCATAGATCACCGGCAACACAAACGCTGCAATAATGTAACTATTAAAGAGCCACAAATTTGCGCTGGCTGGAATTTCCCAAGCGATATGCCAGTCGCCTGACACCGAACAGGTTTGTTTCCCGCAGAATGGAATGTTAAAGTTATCGAAATATTGGCTGAACATGAAAAACCGGGTTTTAGTGGTATAGCAAGCCGGTGTCCAGTCAAATGGAAAAATTCGAATCAATAATAAGATTGTGGCGACGAAACATAGAGAATAAACAGCAGGGGCAATTTTATCTTTAACGCTTGTGGGGATGAAATGCAGAGATACCGCATTGACAAAAAACGGCTGGAACGCAATATGTAGATAGCCTAGTAACGTTGCTATCTGATTGCTGGGATTTGTACAGTCGTCGATTACCGTATAAGTGTAGGCTTGTAAGGCCTCCATCAGGGAAAAATAGCCGAGTGCATAACACAGCGGCGCAGGTTCTTTTTTATAGAAAAAATAAACGGTACTGGATATTCCTATCGTTGCAAGTACCGCAGATGCTTCACCACTCCAACACATAGATTCCTCCTATATATTAAAAGTCACATTGCAAGGCAATATTTACAAATTGTTATAATTTTTATGCTTGACTCGGTCAGGATATACTGCCGAGGGCGCAAAATTTTAGCTTACAAATTGTTATCAATCAGCTTTTTTTTCTCTTTAGGCTGAGATACATTAATGGAAGGCTTTACGTTTCAAGGGGGAGCGAGTGAAGGTGGAGATCTTTTTATCTTAAATCTGAGCGCAACGCTATTAGATGATGCACTTTAGATTGTTCAGTGCATCGCGCTATCACTGGTCACTATTATTGAGTGATGATTTGCCGGATCATCTCGACGATCTTAGGTTAAGTTGAAATTGACGAGGTTTCTAAGTCGCAAAAATATTTACTGTTTATAAGGCTCGTTGACATAGAAAATAGCCAACATCCCCCGCCGTTTTATGCTTCAAAATGTTCCAGTTATTTGGCAGCTCCGCTAATTGGCGAGTGGCTGGAGTCTCGATATAACACAAACCTTCCGGTTTAAGCCAGTCATGTTCTTCAAGTAAGCGACAGACCGTTTCTGCGCAATTGCTTGCAAAAGGTGGATCTAAAAAGATGATGTCATGGGGGTGAGCCGCGCCGGTAAGGTAGTTCAAAACATCCATCTGAACTACCGTCAAGCGAGTCGTGTGCAACATCTCAGCATTAGCCTTTAATTTTGCGACCGCTTTGGGGTGATTTTCCACCTGAGTCACTTGATTCGCGCCTCTGGAGGCGGCTTCAAATCCTAAGGCACCACTGCCTGAAAATAAATCCAGACAATGGCTGCCTAAAATGTACGGTTGCAGCCAATTAAACAGCGTTTCACGTACTCGTTGCGGCGTCGGGCGCAAGTCGGGCAGGTCGTCAAAGCTGATGACCCGGCTGCGCCATTCGCCACCAATAATTTTGAGCTTATTTTGCACTGGGTGCCGCCGCGATTTTTTGGCCGACTGTCACCGTTTGCAGCAAATCGAGCGGGACTCGCTTTTTGAAGGTGTCTTTAATTTGTGCCACGGTTACTTGTTCGATTTTTTGGGGAAAGGTATCGAGATAATCCAAAGGCAGTTGATAGAAGCCAATCATTGCGGCGTATCCAGCCAGCTCTTTGTTGGTATCAAAGCGCATTGCAAAGCCGCCGGTAATATTTTGTTTGGCCGCGGTCAATTCAGCCTCGGTCGGACCATTATTGATAAAGTCAGCCAGGGTTTGATTCAGTACCGTGATCGCTTCGGCGGTTTTTTCATTGCGGGTTTGCAAACTGATTTCAAACGGGCCCGGTTTTAAATATGGCGCAAACATGCTTGACGCGCTATAGGCCAAACCGCGCTTTTCACGAATTTCATTGAATAATTTCGAGACCAGACCGCTGCCGCCAAGGATGTGGTTGCCCAGATAAAGCGTGAAATAATCGGGGTCTTGGCGATAAGAGCCGGGTAAACCGACCAGAACGTGAGTTTGGGTTGATGGAAATTCAATATCCTGACGTTTGGCAGCACTAGGCATCACGACATCTGCCAGCGGTGCCGGTTTTTGACCGACCGGCAAATTCGCCAATAGTTTTTCAGCGGTCTGTTCGGCCTGTTCTTTGGATAAGGCACCAACAATCACCACCATTGCATTGGCGGCGACATAGTGGCGGCGATAAAACTCCTTTACATCAGCCACTTTGAATTTGCCGACCGTGGCCATTTCTCCATCGCTGTTGTGAGCGTAAGGATGATCACCATAAAGTGCTTTGGTAAAAGCGATATCCGCTTGCGCGGCCGGTGATTCTTCCAACTGTTTTAAACCGGCAAGGGTTCGGGCCAAATCGCGTTTGAAATCGGCATCGGCAAAACGCGGCTTCGAAATCACTGTTTGCATGGTTTCCAGCGCTGACTCCAATAACTTAGGTTCCGTTAAACTTCTGAGTGAAACGGTTGCCATGTCATAAGAAACATCGCTTCCGAGCGCCGCGCCGACGCTTTCGAGACGCTGGGCAATTTGATCGGCATTCCAGATTCCGGCACCAGTATCGAGCAGCGCTGAAGTCAGGGCGGCAATGCCGAATTGTTTGCCGTCGCGTGCGCTACCTGCGTCGAATATCACTTTAATGTCTACCATTGGTAATTCCGGCGCGGCGATAAAATATACCTGACTGCCTTTGGAAGTCTGCCAGTGTTCAATATTGACCTTTGCCAACAAGGGGCCTGCGACCAGTAACAACATCCATCCCATTATTTTAATCATCATTATCTTTACTCCTGTTTAGTTACTTTGCCGGGTGTTTATGCGCGTTGTTCGCGAGCGTGGCCATGGTCTGCGGTTCCATGTAAGCCACATTCAGATGCTCTTCCACTAAATATTTCTTGGCGACGGCCTGAACTTGTTCGGGAGTAACTTTATTAATGTTCTCGACATACTGATCGGCTTTTTGCCAGCCCAGACCAATGGTTTCATACATGCCTAACTGCATGCCTTGATAAAACATCGAATCGTGCTGATACACGGCCTGAGCTAACACTTGGGCCTTAATGCGTTGCAGTTCTTCGGTGCTGATCAATTCATTTTGTAATTTGGTGACTTCGGCTTTTAATGCCTTTTCCATATCTGTCAGGGTTTTATCTTTGACAGGTGTGGCATCGAGTAGAAATAATTCGCTCATGCGTGAGGATAAATCATAGCCGGCACCTGCCGAGCTTGCGATTTGTTTACCGCGTACCAGTTGCGAGGACAGTCTGGCACTATTGCCGCCATCGAGAACACCTGCTAATACTTCCAGGGCATAAGCTTCTTCAGGTTGTTCGGCGGTTTTTAAACTGGGGACTTTATAGCCCAGCAGAATGTAGGGAAGCTTTGCCGGCACTTTTAGCGTCATACGCCGCTCGCCAACTTGAGGCATTTCAGTTTGTGGCTTTAGCGGCTTTAACTCACTGGTTTTGATTTCGCCGAAAAACTTCTGCGCCAACCCGAACACTTCTTCAGGTTGGACGTCACCGATTACGACTAAGGTTGCATTATTTGGCGCATACCACCGGTCATACCACGCTTGTAAATCCGGAACCGTATAGTTTTCAATATCCGACGGCCAACCGATCACCGGATGTTTGTAGGGACTGCTGGTAAACGCCATGGCCATGAAATATTCTTCGACTTTGGCGCGCGGCTTATCTTCGGTGCGCATGCGTCGCTCTTCGTAAACGACTTCCAGTTCTTTTTTCAATTCTTCTGGTGATAGTCGCAAATTGCGCATCCGATCTGCTTCCAGTTCAAAACTCACCGGTAGGCGAGATTTTTCCATAGTCTGGAAATAAGCCGTATAATCACGGCCTGTAAAGGCGTTTTCATCCCCGCCGTTTTCGGCGATGATACGCGAAAACTCTCCAGCTGGATGCTTTTCGGTGCCTTTGAACATCATGTGTTCGAGCATGTGCGACGCCCCGGTAATGCCGCCCGGTTCATAACTAGAACCGACTTTGTACCAGATTTGCGAAACGACGACCGGCGAGCGGTGATCTTCTTTAACCAGAATTTTCAAACCATTATTGAGAATTCGTTCCTGTACCTTAACCTCTGCGCTGTAGGCCGTCAGTGGCAAGCATAACTGTAATAATACTAGCAATTTATACTTCATAAGTTCCTCTTAATCGAAATGTTAGCGGATGGGACTATTTCAATAATTAATAGTTCCCTGTATTCTATATAATAAAATTGGAATCACGTAGCCAAATAAATGACTAATAAATCTCCTCGATCAACCTGGCAAAATTATCTGGAGTTATGTAAACCCAGAGTCGTTGCCTTAATTGTGTTTACCGCTGTGGTAGGCATGCTCTTAGCCGTTCCAGGTCTCCCGCCGCTCGATTTGTTTTTCGCGGGTACCATAGGTATTGGTTTGGCTGCGTCCTCGGCGGCGGCCATTAATCACTATCTGGACCAGCATGCTGATAGCCTGATGGGTAGAACTCAGCATCGCCCATTACCGACCGGTGGTTTGAATTCGAAAAATGTGATCGTTTTCGCAGTATTGTTGGGCATTATAGCGATGTTCACGCTATTTTACTGGGTTAACAGCTTGACTGCCGTATTAACGTTTCTGTCGCTGATTGGTTACGCAATTATTTATACCGTCTATCTTAAACGCATGACGCCGCAGAATATCGTGATTGGTGGCGCAGCAGGAGCGGCTCCGCCCGTGTTGGGGTGGTGCGCGATTAGCAACAGTGTTCATCCACATGCGTTATTGCTGTTTTTGATCATTTTCGTCTGGACGCCCCCGCATTTTTGGGCGCTCGCAATTGCTCGACGTGAGGAATACGCTAAAGTTGCGATTCCAATGCTGCCGGTCACGCATGGGCCGGATTTTACGCGTCTGCAAATCTTGCTGTACACGATTCTGCTCTTGTTGGTGTCGCTGTTGCCCTATCTAACCGGCATGAGTGGCCTGATTTATCTCGGGACTGCGATACCTTTAGGTTTGGGCTTTATTTATTTCGCATTGCTCATGATGCGGCGTACCGATAATAAAACTGCGATGCGTACTTTTGGATTTTCGATTATTCATTTGATGCTGATGTTCGCCTCCTTGCTGATCGATCATTATTTTCCGCTGCATTTTACTTCACAGAGTTAGTTGATTTCACATGGCCACACTTATAAACGAACATCCGTTTGCCGAATTTATTCGTATTCTAGGTAAAGGCAAGAAGGGGTCGCGCGCACTGACTGAAGATGAAGCGTTTCGGGCGATGTCGATGATTTTAAACGGTCAGGCCGAACCTGAACAGCTCGGTGCGTTTTTGATGTTAATGCGTATTAAAGAAGAAACTTCCGCAGAATTGGTCGGTTTCGTCAAAGCAGCTCGCGCGGCGCTTCCGGCGGATTGTAATAATTTTCAGGCTGATTTGGACTGGTCGTCCTATGCCGGGAAACGCCGCCATTTGCCGTGGTTTTTATTGTCGGCACTGCTCTTGGCCCAAAACGGGATTCGAGTGTTTATGCACGGTTCGGCCGGTCATACCGAAGGTCGGCTCTATACCGAAGATGTCTTGACTTATCTGGGCTTTGATTCGGCTAATTCAATTACCGATGCTGGTCGTCAACTTGAGCAACAGTGTTTCTGTTATCTGCCGTTACAGCAACTCAGCCCGAAGCTCTACGAAATCATTGAACTGCGTTCCTTAATGGGGCTGCGTTCGCCGGTGCATACCCTGGTGCGTTTGATTAACCCGTTCAACGCGCCATACACTATTCAAGGCATTTTTCATCCGAGTTACCGCGCCGTTCATCAACATGCGGCGGCTGAATTGGGTCAGACCCACATGGCAGTTTTAAAAGGCGAGGGCGGCGAAACCGAGCGTAATCCCGATATGGATTGTCTGGTACAAAGCGTTCACGAAAACGAACTATCCGATGAGTTATGGCCAGCCTTATTTAGTCAAAGGCACATGAAGGCCGAAAATTTAAATCCCGAGCAGTTGGCGCTGCTTTGGCAGGGGCAATTAGAGGATGAATTTGCGCTGGCGAGTGTGGTCGGCACCTGTGCGATTGCCTTGCGTTTGCTCGGCAAAGCCGAGACTCAGGAGCAAGCGCATGCTCTGGCAGAACGCTATTGGGCTCAGCGCCAAAAGGATTTTTTACCGCGCGTGTAGCTCAAGACATTTACCGAATATGTCTCTTCATCAGCTCAGCATGGTCAAACAGCAACTGATACAAATGCTCGTGCGTCTGATGGATTGGCAAACCATTCGCTTCATTATTACCGGCTCTGCCGGTGCTTTGCTGTATTTTATATGTAGCTATGTTCTGATCAGCCAGTTTCACTGGCCGGTCTATCTGGCCAGTTTGAGCGCATACGCCACCTCATTTGGCTTCACCTACCTGGGACAGAAAATTTGGGCCTTCCGATCCACTGCACCCCATACTCGAACCGTCAGTCGCTATGCGATTTTGCAGGGCGGTTGCGCCGGATTTACCGCGTTATTTTCCCAATTGGCGGCCGATCATACCGCCCTAAGCACGTTTGCAATCTCCTTCATCGCGACCTTTGTTGCTGCCGGAGTCAGTTATTTTGCCTCCTCGTATTGGGTCTTTGTGGATGAGCCAGAGCTTAATTATGCGAGTTCAGATCAGCGCAAGGCCATTGTGATCGGTGCTAGTGCCAAGGCATTATTACTGATTGCTTGGCTGGTGATTGGAGGAATTTACAGCAAAAGTTACGCCTATACCCCACTCATCCAGGATTGGCATTGGCTGCGCGACGATCAATTGTTTATCGTTCTGGCCTACCTGATCAATCAAAATCATTGGCAGGAGCCTTTTTGCGATTTGATTTTGTCCAAGGGGCCGGGCTATAGTTTTGTCGTGGCGGCGCTTCAATTTACGCAGCTACCGCTTTATTTAATTACTGGTGTTTTTCATTACCTCAGTATTTCAGGGTTAAGCTGGATTTTGTGGCGACTCAGTCGATCTAGCTGGCTCTGTATCGGTTTATGGTTGATTTTGCTCGGCGCGCCGTTTTATTCATCCAATAATGTCTTGTTTCGTGAACAACTTTATCCCGATCAATTTATGCTAGGTGCGGCGTTATTGCTCTATGCATTATTTGTCGCAAAATCTCAAGCTGGGGTATTTTTGTCTGGTCTGGCGAGCAGTTGGGTATTGGGTGCCTTTTGGCAAAACTATATTGCAGGGCTTTGGATTAGTGCAGGGTTAAGCTTTTTGATCATCATCGCCCTTGTGCACGCTTGGTCAAGCCATCATGCGCGAACGCGAGTTTATCAAGTGATTGCCTTGGTAATTTTTGGTTGTTTATGTTTTGAATTACTTTTTGAATTTCTCAGAATGCGCTAGTTCGACGGCTAGCGACATACTCAATTGAGCATTGCGTTTATAAAACCAAATTTATGTGAGCACACCTTATGACCGATCAAGCGAACGCTATTTTCAATTATCATCAACGGACTAAGCATCAACTTAATGCGTATGCCAAAGGGCCAGAATCGTTGGACTGGGAAGATCAACCTAAGCCGTTTAGACGGTTTAGCGGTTGTGAGTTTATCCGCTTCCCGATGCCCGGAAAAGAAATCGATTGTCTGTTTGAAGCGCTTGATCAACCGGCATTGATTGCGCCGCAACCTTTAACGCTTGATACGCTCGGTTTGCTCTTTGAATTATCCTTCGGATTATCTGCCTGGAAGCAATTTGGCCCCGATCGATGGGCGCTGCGCTGCAACCCCTCTAGTGGTAATCTGCATCCGACCGAAGCCTATTTGTTCAGCGCACTTCCCTCGCTAATGGCTCCTGGTGTTTATCATTATGTCAGCCATGATCATTTGCTGGAACGCCGTTGTCGATTTGATCCAGGCAGTAACCTTGGTGAACTGTATATCGGTCTGGCGTCGATTCATTGGCGGGAAGCCTGGAAGTATGGCGAACGCGCCTTCCGTTATTGTCAGCATGATATCGGTCACGCGCTGGGAGCCATGAGCTACGCAGCCGCCTGTCTTGGTTGGTCAATTGAATTACTCAGTGAAACTGCCGATAGTGACATCGCACACTGGTTGGGATTGGATCGCCAGGACGACTTTATAGCACTTGAACACGAAGCCCCGGATCTGTGGTGTCGTTTACGGGTGAGCGATGATTGTTCTCAATCTTTTGATCCGGCAATCCTGACCGCGCTTCATGACTCTGCGGAATGGTTTGGCAAAGCGGAGCCCTTGAGTTCCAGACATTTTTATCATTGGCCGATCATTGAGGAAGTTTCGGTTCAGGCTCAAAAGCCGCGCACCTCGGCGGAATCTTTTCAGCTACCGACTCTTGAACTTCCGGCGCCGTGTTTGAATATTCATGCCAGTCGTCTGATTCGTCAGCGGCGCAGTGCCCAACAGTTTAACGGTAAAGCTGAAGCACTAGCGCTGGCTGATTTTCAGCGGATGTTGGCGGCATTGCTACCGAATGCCAAGCCACCCTTCACCGCCTGGAATTGGTCGCCACAGGTACATCTGGTCCTCTTTGTGCATCGGGTGGTCGATCTTGAATCCGGTTTATATTTTTTGCCGCGTGACCCGAATGCCGCTCAGGAGCTAAAGAAAGCATTTTCAGCTGATTTTCTTTGGCACCCAATCGAAGCGCCATTTGAGTTTTATCAATTGACTGTCGGTAACATCAGGCAAGCCGCTAAAACACTCAGTTGCCATCAACCCATTGCCAGTGACAGCGCGTTTAGTTTAGGTATGCTGACTCGCTTTGTCGATAACATCGACGCAGCACCGTGGCAATATCGCCGACTGTTCTGGGAATGCGGTTTACTTGGTCAAATTCTCTATCTGGAAGCTGAGGTTGCAGGAATTCGCGGCACCGGGATCGGTTGTTTCTTCGATGACGCTGTGCATGGGGTTTTGGGGCTTACGGATAATCACTGGCAAAGTCTGTATCACTTTACCGTCGGGACGCCGCTTGAAGACCAACGACTCCAAACATTGGCAGCTTATGCGCATTTAGATGCTGCGTGTCATCAATAATCAGTATTCTCCAGGTGATAGACATTTTTAATTATTGACGGAAGTATTTAATTAAAATGAACATATTGCAACGAGTGCAGAAAAACTTCAGCTAAATAAAAAAAACAAGAAATAAAGCGTTTTACTAGGTAGATATTTTGTAATTTTCCACTATTAGTTTAGTTATTCCCATTATGAAAGTAATGGAATGACTTTAATTTTGACGGGAATTTACTATGAAACGCCTACTTTTAATTACGAGCCTAATACCCTTGATGCTGTTGGGATTTGGCTCTAACGCTATTTCCGATGAAATAGCAACACAGCAAGAAAATTCGTCCTTTCAAATTTATGAAACATTAGGTGCTGCTATGGCGCTAATGCAAGGAGATAATATCCACCGACCTAAGGCGGTTAGTAATGAAATGGCAAAACTCGAAGCGTTAAAAGGAAGTTGGTATCTGACCCATCAGGATACTGACCTTATGTCTCATACTGACAAATTAGTGCTACTTAACGTCGAAGCAAGCACCACTCTGAATATGATAAGCGGCGTTATTACTTTTAGTGGCGGAATGAGTTCGAGTTTTGTGAGTTGTTTTGTTCCTGACAGTGGGAGTGCTGCCAATTATGATTATGAATGTGTAACGTCACAGGGCGTTGCATTAACAAATCTTTCAACTTATCGTATCTACGGTTTTAATGTCTCAGCTAACAGCGTCACTACTGGCGCGTATGGCACGGGCTTTGACCTGACGACATCCATTAACTCGTTAATCAGTAAAAAATATCCGGTGACGGGATATCGCGATCCGCCGGTGGTGGTTACTCCTCCAGTGGTTACGCCTCCAGTAGTTACGCCGCCTACACCACCGGTAACAACACCAGTGGTTACACCGCCAGCAACCACTACGCCTCCACCGGTCACGACTCCAGTGGTTACCCCGCCAACAACAACTACGAATCCTTTTGACGGGGTAACGCCACCAGTCGTTGAAAATGTCGAATATAACCCAGTTACCCAGATACTAAGTATCCCAAGGGCTAAAGTTGATATTAAGTATTTTCAGGTGAAATTAAAATATATTGGAGATTCGCTGTTTAAGATTGATGATCTTCAGGAAGTAAAATAGCTTAATACAAGGGCCGGTGCATTAAACATTGCACCGGCTATCCTGCTAGATAGCATTTTCGTTATTGCGCCTGGCGAAGCATAGTCAAGCCATCATCTCTGCAGCACTAGTACTCAGTCAATTTTGTTTTGTCGAGTACTTATAAATACCCCGTTCGTCCTGAGCTTGTCGAAGGATTTGCGGTTCATGGTTCGACAAGTTCACCACGAACGGTTTTTTTTGAACTACACCCGCCATAATTAAATTGACTGAGTACTAGTGAGCTACATTGACTTCAAATCGCTTCAGTACGAGTCTATTTAATTTTACGGATCAAATAAAAAGGCAAAACCCGCAAACACTCCATAATCGTCAGAACTGGTTGTGAGTCCAACCGATCCCCCAAAGTCGACTACTAATAGACGATTGACCATATAATTTAAGGTCATCAACCACTGACTGGTCGGTAATTGATCAGGTCCTAGGTAACCTGAAAATTCACCGGCAATTCCCCAGTCGTTAATCAGTGGATGAGAAGCGGCCAGTGCCCAATTGTATTTAAAATCATCATGGGCGGTTTGATGGGAGCCCTGTAGAATGGCGCCGACATTTAAATCAATCCGCAAGTCGTCGATGTCTTTGCTGATAATCAGATTGCTCATCCAGTCGGTTCGTCCCGATCCGATGGGTTTTTTAGCCGAGGGTAAAATCGGACCGGCTTCAACGCCAATAGCCAGTGTATCGCTAAACGGATAGTAGTATTTCACCAGCAATGAGGTATTACCAAAACTATCATACTTTCCATCTGAACCGCTTTCGCGAACCCAGGCTTCGCCACCCACCATGACGCCCCAGTTTTCCAGAAATGGGTATTTTAGAAGAAATGGCAAGCTAGTTCGTTCTTCCGACATTCCTGGTTGATTGAGTTGAGCGCCAAATTCCAGTTCGAAATGGTTAAGCGCCGATAATTCAGCAGGATTTGAAACGGTGGGCCGGTACGGGGTTACTTGGAGTGCTTCCGCGTGAAGATTGGAAGAAAAACATAAGAATAAAAAAAATATAAGCACTTGATTAATCGTTTTCTATAGTGAGTGAAACATGCATTTATGGATTTTAGATCATTACATCGTTTTAATTTGGGATTGTATTCACGTAAGATAAGTCTCGATAATTTTTTTAACATTATGATTGGCGGATTCAACTCCGAAGTGCAATCGCCAATAATAGGATATTAAGGAAGGCTAACTGATATAGTGCCAAGCTTTTTTCTATCCGACTAAAGACGAGAATGAACTTGAAAGACTACCATCAGTTAACCCAAGCACTAAGATACCAG